>CBFHHL010000134.1:0-5816 GCA_965655685.1 Luminiphilus sp. | reverse complement strand
TTACCCGCGATAAGGATCGCGAATAATATTCTCGCTGGAAGTCAAAGATCGGAAGAACCAGCGCAAACAGAGCACTAAAGTACCAGAGCTACCGGAACTTGCCTGGCCTATAACTTGCGTCGCCTATAAAAAGTCTGCCCGATCAACGCGCAATGACACGCCCACTGAGGAGGCTGTTTTAACCGCACCGGGTTTTTCAATATCAATCTGAACCTGAGTAATCGGCCAATTCTTGAAAAGTTCATTCGCAATCGCTGCCGACAGCGCCTCTAGGAGCTGAAACTCTGTGGCTTCTACAAAAGCAATGATGTGTTGCGAGATAGCTGCATAATCCAGCGCATCGGGTAAATCGTCGCTCTGTACGGCTGCCGAGAAGTCCGTTGTCATAACAAGATCAATCACCAGTCGTTGCTTAACTGTACGTTCCCAGTCATAACATCCAATGACCGCATAAGGCTCCAATCCCTTAATCGTTACAACACCTTTCATTGTTTGATTTCCTGTTTGAGATGCATTTTCTCGGAGCTATTTTTGAGGGCTATTCTTCAGAGCTATTGCTCAGGGCGCGCTCTCAAGGATAGCCCTCCGTGCTATGCCAATACGCTAGGTGGCGAGAGCTCAGTAATAGGCCACCGTGCCCGCACCTCTGGCGCGTCTCCGTCAATTTCTCCAGCTATCAGCCTCAACGCACCCGCATAGGCGATCATTGCACCGTTATCCGTGCAAAGCTCAGGTGCGGGGTAGATCACGTCAGCACCCAGTTTCCAGAGTGAATTCTGCAGCCGTTCTCGTAATCTTTTGTTCGCACTTACACCGCCCGCCATCACCAGTGTCTTTACACCTTCTTGTTTGAGGGCGCGCTTGCACTTGATAACCAAGGTATCAACCACAGCCTCTTCAAAACAGCGAGCGACATCAGCCTTGTCTTGATCGGTTAGTGAGGCACCAGCGGTCAGATCGCGGATGCATGTCCCAACATGGGTTTTTAACCCGGAAAAACTAAAGTCGAGACCGGGATGCTTAACCATGGGTCGGGGAAAAGAAAAACGATTCGGGTCACCCGCTTCCGCAAGCCTTGCGACCTGTGGTCCGCCAGGGTAATCCAGCCCCAATAATTTCGCGGTTTTATCGAAGGCCTCTCCTGCTGCATCGTCCAGTGATTCGCCCAACAACTGATAGTCACCAAAGGCATCCGCACGGATGAGCTGGGTGTGACCTCCAGAAACCAAAAGCGCCACAAAGGGGTAATCGGGTGGCTCATCCGAGAGCAGGGGCGCCATCAAGTGCCCCTCCATGTGGTGCACACCCAGCGAGGGAACACCTAACCCATAAGCGATAGACCGTGCCATAGTGGCACCCACTATAAGCGCACCCAAGAGACCCGGGCCCGACGTGTAAGCAACTGCGTCGATTTCTTTCTTGCTCAATCCCGCTTCACTTATCACCTCGTCAACTAACGGGAGTGTCTTCCTAATATGATCACGCGAGGCTAATTCAGGAACGACACCACCGTACTCAGCGTGGATGGCAATTTGCGAATATAAGGCGTCTGCGAGCAGACCTTGCTCGGTGTCATAGATAGCGACGCCAGTCTCATCGCAACTCGTTTCTATCCCTAATACGCGCAAATCGGGGTGTCCTTGGAAAAATGCGGAACTTAGCACGTTGTTAGGCTTTGCAAAACGTTGCCTGCCTACCTATACTGCGCGCCCTTATTTTTGGTGTGGCGCCTTCGCGCCCAATGTAGACAGGAAGATTTGAATGCCTTCAGTCAAGGTAAAAGAGAACGAGCCCTTTGACGTTGCACTGCGCCGTTTCAAGCGCTCATGCGAAAAAGCAGGCTTACTTGCCGAAGTACGTAAGCGTGAGCACTACGAGAAGCCAACGACAGTGCGTAAGCGTGCTGCCGCTGCCGCCGTAAAGCGCCACCTCAAAAAAATGTCCCGGGAAAATCGCAAGCGTCAGCGTTTGTATTAATTCTCACAGGGTCACGAGATGTCCGAAGCCGATAACCTAGTCGCTACGATCAAAACTGCCATGAAGGCGGCGATGAAAGCACGGGAAAAAGAACGCCTCGGTACAATCCGGCTTATTCAAGCTGAGTTCAAGCGCGTCGAAGTGGACGAGCGCATCGAAATAGACGATGCCCGTGCGCTGACCATCATGGACAAAATGCTCAAACAACGGCGTGACTCTGCGAGCCAATTTCAAAGCGCGGGCCGAGATGAACTAGCGGCTATTGAGCTTGCCGAAGTCGACGTCATCCAGGAATTCCTTCCACAACAACTCAGCGAAGACGAAATCGTCGCCATCATTGATGAAGCGCTCGCCGGAATCGACGCAACAGGCATGGCCGCAATGGGCCCCTTGATGGGCGCAATCAAACCTAAACTGCAAGGCCGCGCAGATATGGGTGCCGTTTCAAAGATTATTAAGGCTAAACTGACGGCTTGAGCAACGGCTTAGGCTGTCTAACATGGCCCGACTCCAACAAGCATTCATAGATCAAATCCTGGATAGGACTGACATCGTTGATGTCGTGGATCGACGCGTGAAGCTCAAGAAAGCGGGGAAAAATTACTCTGCCTGCTGCCCGTTCCATCAAGAAAAAACACCTTCTTTTTCAGTCAATCCTGAGAAACAGTTTTACTACTGCTTTGGCTGCGGTGCGGGTGGCAACGCACTTGGCTTTATCATGGATTACGAGCGAATGGAGTTTCGTGAAGCCATCGAGTCATTAGCGCAAGCCGCTGGGATTGATATGCCAGCTGAGGAAGTAGATAGCGCGCCTCAAGTCGACAATCAAAAACCGCTTTATGAATCGATGGAGCGTGCTACCAAACTCTATGAAGGCTTCCTACGCCAACACAAAGATCGTGGTCGGGTTGTTGACTATCTCAAGCGCAGAGGTCTGTCGGGGGAGGTTGCTCGCGACTTCCGCCTTGGATTCGCGCCTGAAGGCTGGGACAACCTCATGCAAACATTGCCGGATGAGGCCAGCGTTGGCCATGCGCTCACCGCGGGTCTGCTTATCGAAAATGACAAGGGCCGAAAGTACGACCGGTTTAGGGATCGCGTCATTTTTCCTATCGTCAATCAGCGAGGAAAAGTGATTGCAATGGGAGGCAGAGTGCTTGGCGATGGCAAGCCCAAATACCTTAACTCACCCGAGACACCCTTATTTTCAAAGTCACATGAACTCTATGGACTGCATCACATTCGCAAGTTCGCAAAGAATTTGAGCAGAATCGTGGTTGTCGAAGGGTATATGGATGTTATTGCCCTGGCGCAATTCGGTATTCACTATGCCGTAGCAACGCTCGGAACCTCGGTAGGTAAACCTCACCTAGAACTGTTATTTCGCCGTGTCGAACAGGTTGTATTTTGCTTTGACGGGGATGACGCAGGTCGAAAAGCTGCCTTTAGAGGCATGGAAGCAGCACTTCCGATGATGGAAGACGGTCGACAGGTAAAGTTCCTATTCCTTCCCGAAGGGGAAGACCCTGACACTGTCGTACGGAGCAAAGGTGCACAACACCTCGAACACATGTTTGATACGGCGGCGCCACTAGAGCAATTCCTGTTTGAGCAGATGGGTGCCGGCATCGATCTGACAACGATGGATGGAAAAGCTCGACTCTCGAAGTTAGTCGCTCCCTACATCAACCAAATTCCTGACGGTGTTTACAAAACACTCCTGTTTAAGTCTCTCGCCGAACGAACGGATATGGACGTCGAGAGCTTGAGACGCTTGCGAGAAGTTCAGGAAACACCCAGCAACTCAGAATCGTCTCGTAACGACTATAGCGACGTGTCGCCACCGACCAAAGAGGATGACTACGCCCAATTTGGGAATGCTCCTCTAAGCGACCACGAAGAAGCTAATCCATATGACGATATGACCCAACTAGCTGAAATAGGTTCGGGCTTCAATGATGGCGTCCTGATGCGAGCGCTTGGCTTGATTGCACTCCATCCACCAGCAGCGCTTCTCGTGTCAGACGAGGTGATTCCCGATAGCTCGGATAGAACTGCGAGCTTACTTCGTGAAGTAGTGTCCCTCGTTCGAGAAACGCCGGAAATGAGTACAGCAGCCCTTCTTGGGTATTGGACGAATACCGACGAGGGTGAGGCGTTGAGTGCCGCTGCGGCAAAGGAAGTTATCGACACCGAAAGTGAGATAAATGAGCATCTTTTAGCCATACTAAACAAGTTGTCGAGAGATCGGCGTGCGGATCTGTTGCGTACACGTGCTCATGAACTTAAAGCGGTGCCCTACACCGAATTAAATAACGAGCAAAAGCGCGAGCTCGTAACACTGATGACTGAGATAAGACAACTTACTGGCAGAGATTGACACGCACCCCTGCCAAAAATGACGGATTAGTCAAAATTACATAAATACGCCAAAGTCCAAGTTTTGACATGGCTAATTCCACAAGCGCCCACTATAATGGCGGGCTACTTTTTTCACGACCGTCTCTACACCGGATCCTTTCATGTCTGATGCGCTACAACAACAATCGCTCCTGAAGCAGTTAATTGCCAAGGGCAAAGAACAAGGCTATCTGACTTACGCCGAGGTGAACGACCACCTTCCGCAAGATATTTCTGACCCCGACCAGGTCGAGGACATCATCCAGATGATCAACGACATGGGTATTCAGGTCTTCGAGCAAGCACCTGATGCCGATGAGCTGATTCTCACCGAGGGTGATCGCTCAGCCGACGAGATCGCCGCGGCCGAAGCCGCAGCAGCACTCGCGGCGGTTGAAAACGAAGCCGGCCGTACGACAGACCCCGTGCGCATGTACATGCGAGAGATGGGGACAGTTGAGCTGCTGACGCGTGAAGGTGAGATTGTTATCGCCAAGCGAATCGAAGAAGGCATTCGCGAGTTAATGGCTGCGCTAGCCTACTACCCTAATATCGCGCGCAGACTGTGCGACGAATACGACGTTGTCGCCAAAGAAGAGCGCAAGCTGTCGGATATTCTTGTTGGCTACCTCGACCCCGCTGATCACGTGCCGTCCGCCCAAGAAATCGCTGAGCAGAACGCTAACAGCGGTAACGATGACTCGGAAGAGACCGAGACGGGACCAGACCCCGTTGAGGCTAAAAAGCGGTTTACAGCACTCAAACGTCAGTGCACAAAAACAGAAAAAGTACTTGAAGAGAAAGGCTACAACAGCAAAGAAGCGCAGAAGGAAATGGCCAAGCTGGGCGAGCTGTTCAAGTTCTTCAAGTTAACGCCTCGTATCTTCGACCCACTGGTTGAGACACCACGAGCGGTGCTAGCCGTAGTTCGTGAGTCAGAGCGAGAGATTATGCGTCTGGTTGTTCGAGAATGCCGCATGGACCGCAAAGAGTTCGTCAAGAGCTTCCAAGGCTCTGAGAGCAAGCTCGACTGGATTGATGGCGCCACCAAGAAAGAAGATGTTAACGAGCGTCTAGCCCATTACCGAGAAGATATCGTTCGTCTGCAGAAGCGGATTGCCGTTATTGAAAACGAAGTGGGTCTATCGACCACTGAAATCAAAGAAATTAATCGTCGAATGAGTATGGGTGAAGCCCGAGCTCGTCGCGCTAAGAAAGAAATGGTCGAGGCAAACCTTCGCCTTGTTATCTCAATCGCTAAGAAGTACACGAACCGTGGACTTCAGTTCCTTGATCTTATTCAGGAGGGCAACATCGGCCTGATGAAGGCGGTGGACAAGTTTGAGTACCGACGCGGTTACAAATTCTCGACTTATGCGACATGGTGGATTCGTCAGGCAATTACACGCTCGATTGCCGACCAAGCTCGCACCATTCGC
>CBFHHL010000133.1:0-13427 GCA_965655685.1 Luminiphilus sp. | reverse complement strand
AACGGGGGTGAGGTTATCATTTTAGATTTTTTGGACGGTCACTCGACGACCGCGACGTTGTCGCGGATAAACGAATCGTCGAGTAAGTAGATCAGCGGTTAATGTAGGCTCGACCGAGACCTGCCTCTTTGGGTATATACCGCTCGAGTAGTTTGCTCTGCCGCGTTTCCATAGATGTCACTTCACCATTGAGGATGATTCGAGTGGCATAACTCGTAATGTCTAGCGGATCACCGCTCCAGATAACCATATCTGCACGGTTTCCGACCTCAAGCGCTCTGGGTCGACCGCCAAACACACGACTAGGTGCCGTTGTCATTGCCTCAAGCGCAGCGTCGTAGGGCATGCCGTGAGCAACGGCTGTCCCGGCACCTTGTCTGACCTTTCGTGCGTTGTGCGTCCCGCCACTGGTGAATAGGACTTGCACACCCGCTTCATGTAACAGAGCCGCATTGTCTAAGCGGGAACCGAGTGCATCGAAACTTGATGGCAGGTTGTCGAGGCCGTTAAGCATCACCGGAATGCCTGCCGTCGCTAATTCATCAGCTAAAAGCCAGGCTTCACGACCTCCAGTGATGACTGTATTGAGACGGTACTCTTCTGAAAATGAGATGACCCGCCTGATATCCGCTGCTCGGCTTGCACTGAATACGAATACGCCCTTCTTGGTAAGATCCTTTAGGTGCTCGGCGCCTGACTGGCTTAGGTACTCACGATCGGAGTTGCGGCGCTTCAAGTCAGCCATGATGCCTTCGAGTAACATCCAATGAGCAGCCCGTGAGCCTCCGACCTTGTCTGCGGCATAACCACCCACGTCGACGAACAAAACATCAGCCCCGTCAAAGCTTTCGAACCCGCCGTCGAAGTCGACAAGCGAGCCTCTACCTGCCACGGAGTACTGACCACCACTGGCTGTGAGCAACGAATAGCCAAAACCCTCGACGCGCGTCACGCCGACCAGCGACGATAGTGGGGAGTAAGCGTCGCGGACATCGAACTCAACCTGAACCGTGTTGTTCTTGGTTTCGTTCAATGAGCTATCTGCTGATTGTCTCACCGCGTTGACTTCAACCAGCCCTGTAGCGGTAGCGCCCGCAAATAGCGCGGGCGTCACAATCGCACCGTCCGCATCGATCACCGTATCTGCGATCGCGGGAATATCCACACCTATCTCCGCAATAAGGCCAGCCTCGATCAGTACACTGATGTTATCTTGCGTCCCCATCGACCCCATACTCATCAACTTGGCATTCGTGATAAGTACACTGTCTGCGAAGGCAGTAGGGGCCACCAGCAGCCCAATCAATAAGCGTCTCATTCTTGTGCCCCCAGTAGCTGTCCAAGCTCGAAATCAGAAACCGGCTGTAGTTCAGGCTTCATTCGGTCGTAGCGATGTACACCGTCGATGAAGACATGGTCGGCTTTTGTGTACACGCTAAAAGGGTTGCCGCTCCAAAGCACAACGTCGGCCATTTTTCCTGGCTTAAGTGTTCCCGTTTTTTCTTCAATTCCAAGTGACTTTGCGGCGTTGGATGTAATCCAGGTAATAGCGCGCTCGGGCGGTATATCTAACCCTGCCTTGACGCCACGGCTCATGGCTTTGGCCGCTTCTTGATTGAGTCGCTGGATGCCTTCATCCGAATCAGAGTGCACAACGGCACAACTGCCATCGGGACGATCAACCAGTGCGATGTTCTCTTGAATTCCATCATAGGCTTCCATCTTGAAGCCCCACCAGTCGGCCCACAGCGCACCACAGACGCCGTTTTCTGCAAGCTCATCGGCAATTTTATAAGCCTCGACGCCGTGGTGGAATGTACCTACCTTGTAATCGAACTCCTTAGCGAGATCTAAGATGGTCAGCATCTCGTCCGCTCGGTAACAGTGCATGTGAATGATTATTTCTCCATCCAGCACCCCTGCGAGTGTTTCGAGTTCGAGATCACGTTTTGGCTTTGTAGCGCCCTTTTGTTCTTCAGCCGTTAGCCCTGCGTATTTTGCGTGCTCGTCACGATAGTCTTGTGCCTTGATCCACGCTGTTCGGTAGCCTGCGATATTACCCATACGTGTGGACGGTCCGCTGCCTTTCCTTCCGTAGACTCGCTTTGGGTTCTCACCACAGGCCATCTTGAGCCCATAGGGTGCACCTGGAAACTTCATACCTTGATAGGACACTGAAGCGACATTCTTTAGCGTAACGGCGCGCCCACCAAATAGGTTGGCTGATCCAGGGAGGATCTGCAGTGTCGTTACACCGCCAGCAAGTGCACGGCCAAAGCCCGGGTCTTGCGGCCAAATGCTGTGTTCCGCCCACACTTCGGCAGTAACCGGGGCCGTCGCCTCGTTGCCATCCGAGTGCGCGTCAACATCGGGGGAGGGATAAACCCCCAGGTGTGAGTGCACGTCGATCACGCCAGGCGTGACCCATCTTCCTTGCGCATCGATCACTCGTGTATTTGCTGCCACCTCGGGAATTACGTTGTTTACCTCAACAATTCTTCCGTTAGCAAAATAGACATTGGCATTGTCAAGACGCTGGCCGTCTCCGGTTAGCACTGTAGCGTTGGTGATCAGCGTTGGATTGTGGGCGGGCGCCTCGTAAGTCGAAGGATACGGTTCTCCAGCGTTGACCCACGAACTCACGCAAGCGACGGTCGCAAGCAAAAGTTTCGATCTGTATAAGTTCATAAATGATTCACAAAACATTAATGTAGGGCCGACATTAGTACCGATACCCACACTTGCCAAGGTCTAGATGTGTTAGATGTCACCGCTCAGTGGGGGTAAAGTCGGACATGACTGCATCTAATAAGCTAACAGAGGAGGCCAGGTGTGCGCCGATTCATAGATTTGTCTATTTATCTGGAAAATGATGTGGTGAGTGATCCGCCACCCATGCGCCCTAAGATTGACTACATCCGACACGATGCGGGTGCTGAGCAGATGGCTGATTTCTTCGAGGGGCTTGATAAGTCTGAGCTTCCGGACAGCGAGGGCTGGGCTATCGAGATGGTTCAGCTGTGTACTCACAACGGTACGCATCTCGATGCACCGTACCATTACCACAGTACAATGAATAACAAAGCCGGCGGTGCAGAGCGCGCTATCACCATCGACGAGGTGCCGCTTGAATGGTGTTTTCAACCTGGCGTAAAGCTCGACTTCAGAGACAAACCGGACGGGTATGTTGTTACTGCTCATGATGTTGAGTTGGAGCTCGCGAGAATTGGCACAGATCTAGAGCCCTTAACAATTGTTCTTGTAAACACCTCTGCTGGTAAGCGCTACGGCAGCGAGGATTACGTCAACGCAGGTGCAGGCATGGGCTACGAGGCAACCATGTATCTTCTCGAACGCGGTGTCCGTGTTGCGGGCACCGATGCATGGAGTTGGGATGCGCCATTTACCTACACAGCAGAGCGATATGCCGCTGAGAAGGACGCAAGCATCATTTGGGAAGGACATAAAGCCGGGCGTGACATTGGTTACTGCCACCTTGAGAAGATGCACAATCTTGAAGCACTGCCTGATCATGGTTTCACGGTCAGTTGTTTCCCACACAAGGTGCGCGGTGGCTCTGCTGGCTGGACGCGCGCCGTCGCCATCATTGACGAAGCTTAACTGGCCTTTTTGATGACTTCATAGGCATTAAGCGCACCCTGACGGGCCGTTTTGTGATCCACGATAGGCTCCGGGTAGGTTTTCCCGAGTTCAATGCCCGCGCTGGAAAGCGTCATTGCCGGCGCCTCCCAGGGTGCGTGAACGAACTTCTTTGGCAGCTCAGCCAGTTCCGGACACCAACGTTTTACATACTCACCCTCGGAGTCGAACTTTTGCCCCTGCGCAATTGGGTTGAAGATGCGGAAGTAGGGCGCGGCATCTGCACCGGAACCCGCGACCCATTGCCAGCTGCAGGCATTTGAGGCGATGTCTGCGTCCAGTAGGCAGTCCCAGAACCAGCGCTCGCCCTCCAACCAGTGAACGAGTAGATGCTTTGTCAGAAATGAAGCGACGATCATACGAACGCGGTTGTGCATGAAGCCTGTTTGCCATAGTTCACGCATACCTGCGTCCACAATAGGGTAGCCAGTCATTCCTCGCTGCCACGCCTTCAGGTGTTGCTTGCTGTTATCCCAGGGGAAATTTGTAAACTGATCTTTAAAGGGTCGATCGGGCATGGCATCAAAGAGATCGATCAGCTGATAACAAAACTCTCGCCAACCGATCTCTGCGAGGAACTTCTCAATGGGGCCGGTCCATTCGGGTGCCGAGAGCTTCCGCTGCTGCGCTGAAGCCCAAACCTGTCTAGGGGAGATCTCTCCGAACTTTAGGTGTGGCGATAAGCGAGAGGTATAGCGATGTGCGGGAAGATCTCTACCCTCCGCATAATGAGCAACAGGGGCTTCTAGGAACGCCTCCAGTGCGTTGTGGGCACCGTCTTCACCGGGATGCCAGATTTCCTTCCAGCCTGCTGCCCAGTCAGATACGTGAGCATTTTCCTTAGGGTCTAGTAGCCAAGAATTTAGATCTTCATCGCAATTCACTGAGGCTGACCAGTCCACCAAGGGAGATGGCAGAGGCGTTGGAACGGGAAGTTTTAGGGCTGCTCGCCAGAAGGGAGTAAATACTTTAAAGCCCGTACCTGAACCAGTTAGAACTGAGCCAGGTTCATGTAGCAGTGTGCCGGGATAACGTCTTACCTCGACGCCCCTTGAGTCAAAGGTATCCTTAATTGCCTTTTCACTATGTGCTGACCACGGCTGATATTGCCGCGAGAAATAAATTGCGTCGGCGCCAGATTGCTTTTGAAGATCCTCAAGCACGTTTAACGTATTTCCTCGCCGGAGTATTAGATACCCTCCTGATTGGGCGATCGTGCTTTTAAGCTTCAGTAGGCTTTGTTTTAGCCACCAGCGACTCGCTCCGCCCATGGGCCAATCTCCACAAGCATCGTCATCCAGTACATACACGGGAATGACAGTGCCGCGCTGCGCAGCAGCAGTCAGCGCTGGATGATCGTGAAGTCTGAGGTCCTGTCTAAAAAGAACAATTGTTGTGCTCACGCAGTTTTTTTCTCCGTTGACGGGATAAGTTCATCCACAGCAGCCACAAGCCTCTTAAGACCTTGCGATTCGATTTTAAGGGTTGCTATGTCGTCAGCGCGGGTTTTCCCTTCGTTGACAATGATTATTGGGATCCCGCGTTTTTGTGCATGTCGGCAAAAGCGAAATCCTGAAAACACTTGTAAAGAGCTACCAACTACAAGTAATCCAGCCGATCTGTCGATTGCCTCATAACATTGCTCTACCCGAGGCTTTGGTACTGTGCCACCAAAGAACACCACATCCGGCATCAGCGTGCCTCCACAGGAGAGGCACTCAGGAGTCACTGTTTGTAGAATGTAGTCTTCCGGCACGTCTGCGTCGCCATCTGGACGGGCTATGTGGCTGTACTCATTTACTAATGGATTTGCGGTAAGCAAGCGCTTTTGTAGAGAGTCTCTATCTTCAAAGGCGCCGCATTGGAGGCAGGCCGCTCTATCGAGTCTCCCATGGAGATCGATCACGTTTCGAGAGCCTGCCCTCTGATGAAGACGGTCCACATTTTGCGTAATCAAAGTGTCAATTTTTCCGAGACGCTCTAGCGCTGCAAGTGCGCGGTGATTTGGGTTGGGAAGAGCGGCACCAACGCCTCGCCAACCCACCATAGAGCGTGCCCAATACCGTTGTCTCTTACTGTGCGACTCGATAAATTCTTGGTGTTGTATTGGGTTAACTCGGAGCCACCGACCTGTTCGGTCGCGATAGGTCGGTATGCCGGACGCCGCGCTAACACCGGCGCCTGTTAGCACCGTCCATCGTTCAATACGACGAAGCCATATTGGTAGTGATTCAACCGTTTGCTGCATTTTACGTATACGTTGACTACTGTCAGGTGGTTGTAAAGCGTCGAGCAAGGATAATCCGGTGATGAAGATATTAGTGACAGGTGGTACGGGACTAATTGGACGAGCGTTGGTCAAAGGCATGCTAGCCGATGGTTATGAGGTGACTATACTTACTCGTCAATCGCTAGAGTCTAATGATCGCCGGCAGTATATCCGGAGTCTCAACGACATTCCTGAGGGCCTGGATGCCGTTGTGAATCTTGCGGGTGCGGGGCTTGCAGACAAGCGGTGGACGGACGGCTACAAGCGAGAAATTCTGAACAGTCGGATTGCGTTAACACGCAATTTGGTTGATCAGCTAATGATGAAAGGCATGCCAAAGGTGTTCCTTAGTGGCAGTGCGATCGGCTTCTACGGTGCAGATGAAAATGCGTCTTTCACCGAAGCTGATGCCAATGGCGTTGGGTTCTCAGCCCGATTATGTGCTGATTGGGAAGCGGAGGCAGAAAGAGCAAAGTCCGAAGCCACTCGATTAGTATTGCTAAGAACTGGCGTCGTGCTCGATTCAGAAGGAGGCGCTTTCCCTCAAATGACCCAGTCATTCAAGCTTGGTATCTCATCATGGATGGGGCAGGGGCAGCATTGGTTAAGTTGGATTCATATCGACGATATGATCGCTGCTATTCGCTTTTGTCTCGAGAACCCGCATGTTCACGGACCGATAAACGCGACCGCGCCCGAACCATCGACTCATCGAGCGTTTGCTACGGCTGTGTCTCGTCGAAAGTCCACGCTGCTGAGCATTGGTATGCCGGCGCCCGTCGTTCGCCTCTTGTTGGGGGAAATGGCTGACGAGTTATTGCTAACGGGCCAAAAAGTGCTACCCAGCGTGCTTGCCGGACACGGATTTCAGCACATGTACCCAGACATAGACTCCGCGGTTGCGTCCCTAATCTGACGTTCTACCAATTACTGCTCTGTTGGTAATCGTCAAAGGTTTTTTTTACGTCAATTTGACCCTTTAGCTTCTTTAATGCGGATCGCTCTAATTGCCGAACCCACTCACGGCTTACGCCAAGTTTGTCAGCAATTTCAGCACGACTTAGGGGGGGGGCGCTGTTGAGCCCCCATCGGGCACTCACTACCTCGCGTTCATTTGTTTCTAGCCGAGATATCGCATGACCAAGGAATTTGCCCAGTGACTCTTGCTCTGCGTTATCACTGGCTTCGCCAAACGTGTCGCCAACGAGAGTATCGACCATGGTCTGGTCGTCGTCATCGTATTTGGGCGTATCAAGGGACACCGTAAGGTTGCGAAGCTGCAGCAGCTCCCTGGCTTTTTCTGGCGCCATACCCGCGTTGGCGGCAAGTGTCGCGGTATCTGCGTCTTGACCTGTCCTGGCTTCTTCGGCGTAGCGTTCTTTGTACAATCTGCCGATTTGCTCTTGAACGTGCGTAGGGAAGCGGATCAGTGTGCCTGCATCCCCAACATATCGCCTAACAGCCTGGGTAATCCAGTTGAAGCAGTACGTACTGAAACGAAAACCTTTCTCGTATTCGAACTTCTCAGCAGCACGGATAAGCCCCAAAGTGCCTTCTTGGACGAGATCGAGATAACCAACGCCCCGTCCTTTGTAACGGGCCGCAATCGAATAAACCAAGCGGAGGTTGTGCATTACCAGTCGATCTCTCGCCTCAGTGTAGCGCCGTAGCTTTTGCTTGAGCTGTGTCAATGTCTTCTGCTCGAGAGCAAAAGAGGGCACAGGTGTGTGCCAATGACGTTGCCAGTGGCCGATAGCGTCTGACACCGTGTCGGCAAACTGACCACCTGCCCGTCGTAAGATGGCTACTGCGATTCCAACAGTAAGACTCGCCGGTATATCCAGAGCTTCGATGTATTTCAGTCTTGCTGTTGGTGTCTTCAGGGATCGGAGTTTCGCTGCGGCTTCTCTCGATTGCTCGCTGTGACTCCCGTCAGCGAAGAGCGCCGCCAATTCCCTGCGCAGGACAAAGTGCAGATCACGATTAGGGAATCGTTGAATCTGTGGCGGATTGACTAGGCATTGATCACAGAAAGTAGCGAGGTACTCGCTTAGTTCAACTTCGTTAGCAATTAGTGCGTGAAGCTCCCGCACCGCCTGCCATTTTGCGGAATCTATCTGTTGTTCCTGTTGCGCGGTTAGCAAGTCATACCGACGAGCCTCCGCAAACATCAGTTCAATGTCTTTCTCGTCCGTGTTGTCGATCATGACGTTTGCTCCGGTAGATACCCTATCTATACGGGGCTGCTTTGAGTCTGCCCAGTAAAACTTGGACATTGTCCATGTAGGAGTTGAACAAGAGTTGGACGGCTTAAGGATTCTTTGATCTGAACGCCAATTCACGCCGTAAATCACGACACTTACTGAACAAAATCACGGGGACACCATGAACGCACCAGCGAAGACACCAAATATTTTAGAGCCACGCCCGCTTTATGGAATTGGTACGGTTGCACGATTGACGGGTCTGAAGCCCGACACACTTCGCGTTTGGGAGCGTCGTTATGGGCTTGGCGCTAGTTACAAGTCGGCGTCGGGACGTCGACTGTTTACACAGTCCGATCTAGAACACCTCCAACTAATCACCGCACTCGTCGAGGACGGTGTTCGTATTGGGGAAATCGCGTCCTCGGACAGGAAGACACTCGAGCTCCTTGTAAGTAACCGCGGAAGCCGGATGGCGAAGGCGATTCCAGCCCCCAAATCGCGCGTGGTCTTTGTTGGCGCCGAGCTCTGTCAATGGCTCGACGGCCACCAGGGTTGTTTGTCGGGAATCAGTGCGTTTCTCTCACGTATGCCTTTAGCAAACGCTGTGGATTCAATGGATACCGGCGAGCAGGCTGACATGTTAGTTGTGCATTGTCCCTCAGTTTCTATGGCCAATATTAACGCGATGGACACTCTGGCGAACCGACTAGGTGCTAAGCGGACATTGGTGCTCTACCAACTCTGTAACCAACGCTGGATCGAAGAGATCGAACGGCGTGGCATGACGGCATTGGAGTATCCACCGGAATCAGCGCGTCTTGCGTTTGAGCTGGGTCGTGTGGCGATTGACCACGAAGCGAAGCGAGGCGAGATTAATTTGGGTGAGCTCATGCAGGCGAAGCCCAGAATGTACGACGAAAGCACTTTGAACGCTGCAGCGAAACTGAAAAGCCTTCTGGACTGTGAGTGCCCCAAGCACATCTCGGACCTCATAAAGACATTGAGCGAGTTTGAGACTTATTCGACAGCCTGTAGCGTCGAGAACTGGCATGAGGCAGCTGTTCACTCTTGTATCTATGCGTATACAGCGCAGGCCCGCTATCTCATGGAGAAAGCTTTACAAGCGGCCCTGGAGGGTAGGAGCGAGGAATTAACCAAAATCATGCGCAGTCCTCACTGATTGGTTTGCCACGATTTGTTTAGGTTTGGTCCAGACCGTAGTTAGAAGCAAGTGCCTCCAGCGGTGACGTTGGAGGCTTTTTTATCCACCCCTTCTCGCGTCGCTACAGTTTAATAGGCCTCAGCACGACACGCCCCACGCTCCGTTATTAATTTATAGGCCGTCTCAACAGTCGCAATGTCCTTATACGCCAGTCGTAAACTCGGCGAACCTCAGCTGTCACAGGGATCTCAGAAGAATCAGCGCTATAATTGCTGGGCAGACAAATCTTGCGTATAGCGGCCACCACTTCATAAACATCGTCGGCTCTCCAGGCGCTTCGTTTTGAGCAAGCTCCTTTAACAAGCTATCGCGCCGCCATACCCACCCCGCATAGATGCAAAGCGCAAAGCCCAATAAGGGTTGAGAGAAGCGTGTGCTAATTGTTATCACCAAGCCAAATAAGTCATCAAAGTTGAGGACAATAGCCGCACTCATAAGTGTGATGATGAGGGTCGCTACGAACGCCGCCTGCGTACGTCCCCAATTAAAACGTTCGACTAAAAATGAGACTGGCACTTCGAGCATGGATATGGAGGAGGTAAGAGCTGCAATGCTCATTAAGCCAAAGAAGGCCAGTGCGAGAAGGGTCCCAGATTCGTTCATCGATTCGAAAAGCGCTGGCAATACGGTGAAAATCAGCGTGTCTTCCGATAAAAGTCCGCCTGCGTCGTTAAAAATCATGACGCCGCGCTCAGCGGCGACGTACATGGCGGGGAGAATCAAAAAGCCCGCCAGAACTGCAATACCCACATCGACCAGCGCGACTTGTGCGCCGAGCGTAGGCAAGTGCTCTTCATCGGAAATGTACGAGCCGTAAATAAGCATGGTGCCAACGCCGAGTGAAAGTGAGAAGAAGGCCGCGCCCATGGCATTGAAGACCAATTCTGTCGAAAGGATTTTGGATATATCGGGGATGAGGTAGACGGCGAGGCCTTTACTCGCGCCGTCCAACGTCAGCACGTAGCCCGATAGCAGTACAAGCGTCACGATCATGGCGGGCATCAACCGCTTTGACCATCGTTCGATTCCTTTCTCAACACCACCGGCGACAACTACCATTGTTAGCGCCATGAAGATAAGCATTAGCAATAAGTTCCGTGATTCGCCGAAGGTAGTGAGCCAGACTGAGGTGTCTGAGGCACCCATCGCAGCAAGAGGGTAGGCGGCACCAAAACCGAGCATCCATCCCGATACGATTGCATAGAAGCTCAGAATAAGGCTTGCAGTGAAGATACCGACGATGCCGACAATTGAGCCGATGCCCCTTTGCGTACCGTTTCGAGACACTTTGGCAAGTGCCGCAATCATGTTGCCGTGGGCATGACGTCCTATCGTTAGTTCAGCCATTAGGACTGGGTATGCGAGTAAGAAGGCGAGCACGAGGTATACAAGCACAAACGCCGCGCCCCCATTGCTAGCTGCCTGAGTAGGGAATCCCCAAATATTGCCCAGACCGACAGCGGATCCCGCCGCAGCCATAATGAAACCAAAACGAGAACCGAATTCTCCACGTTGCACTGACACTGGTCTCTGCCCCTTGTGTTTTTTTACATTTTTCTCAATGTCTACTGTAACACTGTCATTTAGGCGTGCGTCACCCGCGTGACGTGATATCATCGCGCGCTCTCGCCCACCCCGGGTGGTGAAATTGGTAGACACAGGGGACTTAAAATCCCCCGCTCATTGCGAGCGTGCCGGTTCAAGTCCGGCCCCGGGGACCAATATCTATACGTATGCGGCTATAACGCTGACATCACTATCCCCGTATCGGAACCAGTAACTGAACCCCGCTGCTCGGCTTGACCTAGAGCCGTACGTGCTATGTTTACTCGTCGACTTTTCCAAACTAAGTCGTGAGCCGTCCAAACATTTAAATCACAAGTGGTACATGCACATGAATAAAAAGCTTCTCCAAATTATTGCTCTCTTGATAACACCGATTTTATCTGCGCTAAGCCTGGCCGAGGGCTTTTCAAAATCATCCCCCGAGAGTCAGGGTATATCCAGTCAGCGGCTAGAGCGCCTGTCGGCATTGTCAGAGAAATACGTAAAGGAAGGCCGGGTATCGGGCATTGTCAATCTTGTACTGCGTAACGGTGAGGTCGTTCACTACGAAGCGACAGGCAAGCGCGGCTCGGACAATGATAAGGCTATGGAGGTTGACGATTTATTTCGTATCTACTCCATGACTAAGCCCGTGACGTCGGTGGCTGCAATGCAGTTGTACGAGCAAGGGAAGTTCCAGCTATCAGATCCTGTTACTAAGTTTGTGCCTGAGCTTAGCGGTCTTAAAGTCCTGAACAATGAGGGTCAGTTCGAGCCTGTGAAACAGGTCATGACGATGCATCAGTTGCTCATGCACACAGCGGGAATGTCCTACGGATTTAATGCACAAAATGATTTAGTCGACCAGTTGTATCTTCGAGCGGACCTGTCTTCGGCAGCTAACCTTGATGAATTTGTTGTGCGACTTGCAAAGCTACCCTTGAGGTCTCAGCCCGGCGAGCGTTATCACTACTCAGTAGCAGTCGATGTGACCGGTTTGATCGTTGAGCGCATTTCGGGTCAGCGACTTGATGAGTACATCGAAGAACATATTCTTGCGCCGCTTAAGATGAATGACACCTTTTTCGAAGTGCCAGAGGATAAACGTGATAGATTCGTGCAGAACCACTTTATAAATCCAGAAACCGGCACTTTGGTCAACGCAGATTTTGCACCAGCACCTTATGGTTACAGGAAGGGCGTTGCACTCTCGGACTTCTTCGATGTGACGCTTTTTGCGGGTGGAGCAGGTCTGGTCTCAACGGCGATGGATTACGCTCGATTTGCGGAAATGTTGCGTCGTGGTGGTGAACTTGACGGTGTTCGAATTCTTGGCCCAAAAACGGTTAAGTTCATGACAAAAAACCACCTTTCTGAGGAATCGATGCACGCAGCCTGGGAGCAAATGCCAACCCCTGACATTGGTCGTCCCGGGTTTGGATTCGGTTTAGGCCTTGGTGTGGTCACTGATTCCGCTGCCATTGGCGTACTGGGTAGCGACGGTGAGTACAACTGGGGCGGTGCTGCCGGCACCATTTTTTGGGTCGATCCGGTCGAAGAGTTGGTAGTCGTAAGTATGATTCAACTAATGCAAAGCCCGTGGCCATTGCGCGCAGATGTCAAGATAGCCGTATATCAGGCACTGACTGACACTTACGAGTAATACACAGGGGATTAAGTTGGAGTAGGGTTTTGATTAATTCAGAACCCTGTAGCCCCTTCCCCGCAAACATTGCTTGATTACCTGCTCAACCTCGCGGCTGCCTTCTCGCGCGCCACCAACGCCGCCAGTTACTGCACCAACACCCGCACCACGCTCAGCTGAGTTCGAACGACGGTTAATGATTGCGCCGATCGCACCACCCACCACAGCGCCGCCAATGGCGCCTCGTGCGATTTTCTCCCCCCGGCTCACCTCGGCCGCATATTGTTCGCATTCAGCCTTGTCCGCAGCGTATTTAGTCATATCCACACCTTTGCGATCGATGATAGGCGTGTCAACGAACGGGTCTGACGTGGCACAGCCTGTGAGCAGTGTGAGGGCCATTAAGAGATATAATTTTCGCACGTGATGTTCCTCGAGTAATCTTTGTAAGCGTCAAGCCGACTCCATAACCTAAATACGAATATGCCTCTTACTTTCCGCCGTTAGAAGAGGAAAAAATACGGTCTGGAGGGCCTCAGCAGCTTATTGATGGACTCTGAATGCATGAGGTTTAGTAGTGAAAAATAGCGTTAGGCTTTCGCTCTGATGATCTTGGCTACGCTCTGCGCTGTTGCAAGCAAGTTACCCTCTTCATCGAGAAGCTCTGACTCTAAAAAGACGGTTTTAAATGTTGCTTTTCGTATCCAGCCTCGAGCGAATACCGGACCTTTCTCACCTCGAGTAACTGCATGGTAGCGAGTTGTGACCTCGTAGCTGGAAAGCGCAACCACACCTTCTTCCGCGAGATGTGCGAACACAGCGTGTGACATCGCCGCGTCCAACATCACAGTAATAAAGCCACCCTGAACAACGTCGATA
>CBFHHL010000132.1:0-9550 GCA_965655685.1 Luminiphilus sp. | reverse complement strand
GCTACCTGCTCGCTGACGAGGTGAGTCGCTACATTCGTGAGCGAGATACTGAAAAGCCGTTCTTTATCTATATGCCCTTTATTGCGCCCCATACGCCGCTGGACGCGCCAGAGGATCTGAAAGCCAAGTACGCTGATATGGAAGATGATCGGGGTAAGTCGCGCAGTAAAATGGCGGATAACACGCGGTTTATGGCAAAGCTGACTCGCCGAGAGAGCGCGCGACCCATGTATGCCGCGGTTGTCGACGGTATGGATCGGTCCATCGGTAGAGTCTTGGACACGCTGGATACCGAGGGACTGGCCGAAAATACGATTGTGCTCTTCTTCTCTGATAACGGCGGCGCGGTATATGCCATTGGTGGTGCTGACAACGCGCCCTTACGGGGTGGTAAGGGCGATACCTTCGAGGGTGGCATCCGAGTGGTCGCCACCATGCGCTGGCCGGAGAAAATCGCCGCGGGCGGCAAAGTTGATTCGATTATGTCGGTAATGGATGTGTTTCCCACGTTGCTAGCGGCAGCGGGCATCGAGCCCCAAACACGCCATCGCCTTGACGGGCGCAATTTGCTTCCTGCCATTGTCGAGGGCGAGCGCATTGCCAGAGAGGATCTCCTGTTCTTCATTGCCGAGTCGCCCTTTAAGAATACGGTGAATGTCACTGCCTTTAACGATGAGTGGAAATTGGTACAGCGTATCGAAACAGGATTCACGTCAGTTGAAGTCAGCAACTTTCTTTTTGATATCAACGCAGACCCCAACGAGTATCAAAACCTCGCGCTTGAGCACCCTGACGTGGTGGCGGAGCTGGCGGATGAGATCCGTCACTGGCGAAACCTCTATCCCGTTGCGGGGACCCGCTCAGAATTGATGCCGCCGCCAGGATGGCGAGCGCCGCTCGATTGGGCTGACTATCCGTTGCAAAACGATGCGCTGCAGGGTGACGCATCGGGCGGTATGCCCCCTGAAAGCGCTATCCGGATGCTCGACTGGCAGTACGGTGAGAATGGACGCCTTATTTACAATTGTGAGCCCTACCGCTGGGCGGGTGGGGGGTTGTGTAAAAGCCAATGACGTCTGTAGCGCGCCTACCTGGTCACTATCAGCGAGGAACAGCTGTCGTCAGGATTTGCCTCGCACGGATTGGGTAAACGAGTGCAAGACAGTACCGGCAAAGGGGACATGCCTTTATGGACGTCCTGATCAAGATGGCACATTGTATGCCTGGTCTAACCCCTTATTCTGAGAGGTCTGACTTGATCCATAGTCGTATCAATGACGACTCAACAAGAGAACATTAAAAGGTTATCGGTATGTCTAAATGCCCCTTCACACATCCTCTCGATCTTGATGCTTACAGTCGCGGCATGCCCTACGAGGCACTGGCTGGTGCGCGTAAGCAGGGTAGCTTCGTTCGTTATGACGACCCTGCCACGGGTGTTCCTTATTGGGCCGCGTTGAAGCGCGATGCGCTGGATTTTGTGTCACAAAACCCAGCGTTGTTTTCCTCTCAAACCGAGGGGCCGTTTCCGATGGAGCCCGCGGATGAAACAGAGCGTGAGATCAACCGAATCATGCACGACAGCAGTTTTATTGCTATGGATCCCCCTAAACATGTGACTCACCGTCGTATCGTGAGGGATGCGTTCACGCCGAAAGCGGTAGCCGCCATGGAGCCCTGGTTGCGTCAGCAGGCCAAGGTCATTATTGACCGTGTTGCTAAACGCGGCGAGTGTGAATTTGTCGAGGATGTGGCGGCGGAGCTTCCGTTAATGGCCATTCTTGAGCTAATGGGGGTGCCGCTGGAGGATCGCGAAAAGTTTTTTAAATGGACCAACACCATGACTTTCGCCGATGACCCGGACGTTGCTGGCGGTATCGCCGAGGCTAGGACGGCCTCGTTTGAGGTCATGATCTACGCCGCTGAGTTGGCGCAAAAACAACGTCAAGGGTTCACCGGCCCCGTTATTAAGGCCTTGCTCGAGGGCGATATTGACGGGCAGCCAATCACGGACGAGATGTTTTCCTGGGTGTTTATTCTGCTTATGGTCGGAGGTAACGAGAGCACGCGCACCGCAATTGCTCATGGTCTTCGACTCTTGATGGAAAACCCAGATCAGTTGCAGCACTTGGTCGACCATCCTGAAGACATTCCCGCCGCAGTGGAAGAAATGCTTCGGTATAACACGGCGTTTATCGCGATGCGCCGCACCGCCACGCAAGATATCGAGTGGCAGGGTTACAGTATTAAAAAGGGCGACAAGGTAGTGATGCACTACCACTCGGTGAATCACGATGAGGACGTGTTTGGTGATGACGCACTGACGTTTGATATCCACCGTATGAAGCGAATGCCGACGCTTAACCGTGAAATTCGGTCGTTCGGTATTGGTCAGCATTTCTGTCTGGGAATAAATTTGGCACGTTTGGAAATGCGGGTCATGTTCGAGGAGATCCTACCTCGACTTAAAAACCCGTCGCTGGCTGGAGAGATTACCTACATGCGGTCGTATTTCGTTAACACGATTAAAAAGATGCCGATTAGGTTCACACCAGAGCGATGACATCTAGCGGATGTGCGTCACAAAGCGAATAAGAGGCCTTTTGGGGGAGTCATGGCATACACAGGACGTCTAGCGGTCGTAACAGGGGGCGGGAGCGGCATGGGCCAAGCCTGGGCGAGACGTCTGGCGGGCAGTGGCGCGTCGGTCGTGCTTCTTGATGTCAACACGGAGGGGATGGCGGCAACGGCCTCTGGCTTCGAGAATATTCATACCGAGACTATCGACATCACAGATTCTGACGCAGTGAGACAGGTGTTCAGAGAAATTGAAGCAAACCATGGTGCCGTTGATCGTGTTATCAACGCCGCAGCGATTATGCCCTTTGGGCGTCTGGTCGATGAGGACCCCAAGGTTACTAACAAGGTGATGTCCGTGAATTACGGTGGGTTAGCGAATGTTGCTACGGCGGCCTTACCTCCCATGCTGGAGCGAGGCTACGGCGACTTCATTAGTTTTTCTTCGATGACGGGCATCATTCCCGGATTGTTGATGGGGGCTTATGCCTCCAGCAAAGCAGCGGTCCAGCACTACAGCGAAATTCTCTACCATGAGAATCGCGACAGTGGGCTCCGATTTTGTTGTGTTTGTCCCCCTGCAGTTGCCACGCCGCTCTGGCGTCAAGCCGAAGCTACGATAGTTCCCAAGTTGCCATCAAAAGGTGAGACCCTCACGCCGGATGAAGTCATTGCCGACGTTGAGCGCTGCTTAGAGGCGGGTAAACCCTTTTCGTACCCAGGCAAGCAGACCAAGTTTGGTGTGCTCATGCGTCGCCTGTTCCCGGGTCTTATCTGGAAGGCCTCTCATGATGCTGAGGGCTTCTAGGCTTCGCGTTTATCAGCCACCAAAGCGCTCATGAACCGCTTTACGCCTAACTTGAATCCTCTCCCATCGCTCCTCAGGCGACACCTTTGGAAGGTTCTCGATAAACGCAGCTAACTCTTCAGGGTTCAATACGCGTGTGCGTGGCTGATCTGCTTCCGTGGGCGGTGAATCAAGCCCCTGCCAGCGCATGAAGATAAGTCCCTCGTCGTGCCCCGCGGGATCCAGCCAGTTCGCGACGCCCGGATCCTCAAGTGAAATCAGTGCATAACAGCGGCTCTCGTCCTCACGACACCCCAACTGATTCATATTCAGGGTGCTCGTGTGGTTTTCGTAATCTAGGCTTACGAACCAGCGATTGCCCAACTGAATTCCCATGTAAGGTGCGCCAGTATCCCCAAATTCGATGAGCATGCTCTCATCAGGTGCCAGCTTGAAGTTACCGAAGGCAGAGTACTGACCAACAAGACCACCGGGCGTGACTCGCATGTTAAAAATAGAGTTGCTGGGGACCAGGGACCACATTCGATCGGCGATTGCGATCCAGCTTGCGGTTCGGTCGTACATCGACTGTGAAGCGCGCTCAAAGCCACCGATCATATCGAGCTCTGTCAGAGGTATAGGCGCGACCTTCTCTGAATCAAGGCGCTCGATATACAAAGGATCAAGACGCTCCTTCTCCCAATCCGAGTGCGTGAAACGAATCAGCAGAGACTCAGCGCCGGGTGCGTTTTTCATCCAATTAGAGACGTTTTTAGGGCGCTCGGGACTGATAATGATCTCAAAGTTCCCCTCGTCATCCATCTCCATCTCGTCGGCATAAAGCACGCTTACGTTGGTGCTACTTCCCGCGTTACCCACGCCCGGCACACCGATAACAAGTTGGAAGATGAGTTGCGTCGTATTACCGCGTTTCCCTGTCAGTCTGTAAGTGCCCTCATCATCGAGCAACGCAAAGAAGTAATTGTTATCGGGATTATCCAAACCCGCCTTGCTCGTCCAGTCGACGCCGCGCATCGTACGAGGGTAGTCGTGCGACATGAGCGCACCGGCCTTGATGGAACCCACGATGGTGTACAGAAGCCCGCGATAGGCCTCTGCACGTGCTAGTGAGTCGTCAAAGTTGCTGTGCGTTTTGTATAGGGCGAGCGTGTCTCTTTGTGCTTGGATGAAACCTTCGAAGGCCTTATCCAACGGATCATTAACTGCTGTCTGACTCGGCTCGTAACGCGTTGTAGGCGCTGTCATGCGTCCGGCATAAAAAACGACAACGGTCAGAGACAAAACGATTGTTAGTAAAAGGGGCTTCTTCATTGTGTTGCCTGTTGCGGTTGCTGGCTATGGTTACGGTACCACTCGATTGCGTCTGCTAGCGTCTCGCTAAGAGGCCGGGGCGACCACCCCAGTTCTGCAGCTGCCTTTGCGTGATTCATCGGCCCAAAAGCCTCGGATAAAAACATCGAGGTTCGGCAAAATTTATCGTCCTTGATCCCACGGAAACGATTGATGATCTCCGCTATCGTCGCGAACAAATAGGCGTTGCGCATCGAGAGCACAGCAGGTTTTTCGTATCCCATTGACTCCGCGGCCATGGCGTAAAAGTCTTGCTGTCGAAGATACTCGCTGACAATCGCATAGCGCTCGCCGATCCGGCCCTTAGTCTCGGCGAGTAAACAGGCCTGAGCAGCATCGCGCACATCCACGGTCGGTAAACTGCAGTCAAGCGCTTTACCTTTACTCTTCGTCGCTTGCCAAAGTGCATTGCCATGTGGCGTGGGTCCGTAATCCTCTGGGCCATAGGTGTTTGCGATACACAGCATAATGGCTGGGAGCCCTCTCTCATCAACCGCATCTACAATCGCTTTCTCTGCGAGCACACGTGTCTTCACGTAATCCGGCGCCTCGTTCCACCAGTCGAAAGCGTGCTCTTCGCTTGCCGGTGAACCTGCGTAACGTGGGAGGGTGACCATTGAGCTCGTGAAAATGAACCGCGTGACTTTTTCGACGATACCGGCGTCTATTACATTGCCAAGTCTCTCGACGTTTGTGAGGTAAAGCGGCTTTGGATCTACCAGCCAAGCGCGTGTATCCACTACGTTGTAAAAGACGCTGCCACAACCGCGCATTGCATCTCTTACAGAGCGGATATCACTTATATCACCGTGACAGATTTCGATATCCAAACCCCGTAGCGCGCTAATGTCGCCAGTGGGTCGCACCATCGCACGGACGCGTCGGCCTTTAGCGACAAGCTGGCGCGTTATGTGGCTACCCATGAAGCCATTTGCCCCCATGACCAGCGCTGGGGGTCTATCCGTGTAATCGTTTTTTACCGAAGTATCCAAAAAGTGATGTCTCTTATTGGTTTATTGTTTTTGATGATTGAGCCTTGAACGGGCATTAGGTGCAATGATCTTGTGCCACCCAAAGGGACGATGGTTACAGAGGTAGGGTCGGTATACTGCGAATATGTAAATCGGAACTCACCGAACTTATTGAGGAATCTCCGCATGTTAGACACTGCTTTTAAACCGCTTCAGCTTGGGCCGCTCACATTGCCCAACCGTTTTATCAAAGCGGGCGCTAACGAGAATATGTCTAAGCAGGGCAGGCCGACGCGAGCGATGCGTATGCATCACGAGGCGTTGATCAAAGGCGGTGTCGGTATGACCACTATGGCGTATGTGGCAGTCGAGAAGGACGGGCGAACACTGCCGGATCAAGTGTGGGTGCACGACGACGCAATGGATGATTTGAGAGCGGTTACCGATGCCGTTCATGCGGCGGGAGGCAAGATTGCGGCGCAGATTACCCACGGTGGTAGCTTTGTCACAGGGGTCTTCATCCCAAGGCGCCTCGAGAGCTCTGTATCGGGCTTTAATCCTGCAGGTCTGCTTCGCGGGAACATGTTTCGCCGCGCCATGAACGAGCGCGACATGGATCGCATGGTGGGTTTGTTTGTAAATGCAGCGGAGCGGTGCTTCGACGCAGGTTTTGATGCGGTCGAAATTCACATGGGGCACGGCTATCTGCTTAATCAGTTTCTCTCTCCGCTCGACAATCAGCGGAAGGATCAATACGGCGGTAGTGCGGGAAATCGTGCGCGTTTCCCAGCGCGCGTCTTGCAGGCCGTAAAAGAGGCGGTGGGTGACCGGATGGCAGTCATTGCAAAAATCAATGTCGCTGACGGTCGCAGTAAAGGTGCTCAGTTAGAGGATGGCATTGTGACAGCCAAAATGCTCGAGGAGGCTGGCGCTGATATGTTGGTGTTGTCAGGTGGACGAAACGTCGAATCCGGTTGGTTTACCTTCGGTAGTAATATGAATCTGGACGCCATGCTCAGAGTCCTCGGGAAGTGGTCGTTAAGCGGCATGGCGATTGCCTCTACGCAGGCGTCGGTACCAAAGATTGACTTTAAACCGCTCTATTTTTGGGAGTATTCGACGAAGATCCGCGAAGCCGTGTCGCTACCACTAGCCTA
Organism: Luminiphilus sp.; assembly: GCA_965655685.1. Lineage (GTDB taxonomy): Bacteria > Pseudomonadota > Gammaproteobacteria > Pseudomonadales > Halieaceae > Luminiphilus. The sequence continues at coordinate 2,687 of CBFHHL010000132.1, read as the reverse complement.
TCTGGGTGGCGTTACGTCGGCAGAAAACGTCTCACAGTGTATGGAGGCAGGGTTTGAGGCCGTGCAGCTCGCTAGAGCGCTTCTCCGGGAGCCCGACCTTGTGAATCGATGGCGAGAGGAGGGCGGTGAATCGCTGTGTGACAACTGCAATAGCTGCGTTGCCTATATCTACCACCCAGCCGGCACATGGTGCATTCACCAACCGCCGAACCAGCTTGAGGATAATCAAATCCTCGCTTCTGCAGGGTAAGCACGACGCAATATGAGGCGACCGGAGAAGTGAATTGACCTTGGTTCCGAGCGTACCCAACTCACGATCGCAGAACACGCAGTGTGTCACGAGATGCTTGAGGTCATGGTATAAACAACTGCGCGCATGGATGGACCCAGCAAAACAATAACAAGGGCCAAAATACGATGAAAATTGAATTTATTCGGGAAATCGCGGCGCCTCCAGAGCGGGTCTGGCAGGTCATCACCGATTTTTCTGCCTACGGCGAATGGAATCCGTTTGTAACGGCCTGTGATACAGATCTGCGTGCAGGTGCGCCCATCTCAATGACGGTGGTGTTGGGGAAAAATATTCGAGATCAGGTCGAATTCGTCAGTCAGGTCATCCCCGGTGAGTTGTTCGAATACCGGATGAAACCGGTTGGGCCGCTCCTTCACAGTTACCGACAGCACGAGGTGATGTGCTTGGGTGACGGTAATACTCGCTATCGCTCGACCTTTGAGTTGAATGGCTGGATATCGGGATTGGTTGGCTTGAGTCTTGGATCTGCCTTGCGAGACGGATTTCAGGGGATGACCGATAGCTTGGTAAGCCGCGCTGAGGGCTTGGTGTAGCCAGTGCGCTACCGCAAGCGCAGTCAAACTAAGCGCCGTTGAATATTGGGTCCTTGGGTAGAGGATCCTTGAATATTGCGTCCATGAAGGGAGAGATACATGGCAGTCACAGATAAGCGTGTCGCGCTCGTAACAGGCGCAAGTCGAGGCGCAGGTGCAGGGATTGCACGCGCATTGGGCAGCTACGGGATGCGGGTGTACGTCACGGGAAGAGCAGAGACTGTCGGTGAGGCGAAGGGCTGGGATGGCGCCGCACTTCCCGGGACGGTGCATAGCACGGCAGCTGACGTGACCGCCGCCGGTGGCGAGGGTATTGCCTTGCCTTGTGACCACGGAATTGATAGCCAAGTTGAGGCGCTATTCGATCAGATTCAGAGCGACTCTGGCAGACTCGATATCTTGGTGAATAACGCAACCATGATTCACCCCGAACTTATCAGCCCCAAGCCATTTTGGGAGAAGGAGCTCGGGGCGGTTGGTATTTTGGATGTCGGTCTGAGGTCTGCGTACGTTGCGAGTTGGTATGCGGCAAAAATGATGGTTGAGCAGGGTTCAGGGCTAATCGCCTTTGGTTCATCATTTGGCGCAAATTGCTATATGCACGGGCCGGCTTATGGGGCCCAAAAGGCCGGCATCGATAAATTTGCGCATGATATGCAGCACGACTTTGGGGAGACGGGTGTCAACGCGGTCTCAATTTGGATGGGTCCGCTGAGGACGGAGCGTGCGCTCATGGCCGCCGAGGTGCATCCCGAGCAATACGAAGAGATTATGAAGTTGGCCGAAAACCCCGAATACACAGGGCATCTGCTGCAAGCCCTATCCGTCAGTCCAGATATCGGAAAGTACGCGGGGAAGACGCTGGTGGGCGCCGAGCTAGGTGTTGAACTCGGTATTCCCGACGACGGCGAATATCGAATTTCTCACCGCGAGATGCTTGGGGGACCACCCGAGCGATCTCCAGCCGTGATTTATTAGTCGGTGATGGCTCGAGATTGCTCGTGATTCATATTGGTTTTTGACGTAAAGGATGAACGCATGCTGAAACAAAACGTCCAAGCGGGTGGCGTACGAAGCAAAGTGCTGATCATTGTGCTGCTACTCCTCTGCTTTTCTGCTTATCAGTTACTCACTCCGATTGACGATCCCTCGCTCGATGGTCCTGTAAAGGCGGGGTATGGATCGCCTGCGGTGGGCAAACTCGTTGAGTCGCCGTCGCGCTCAGTATCGAGCCACACGGTTTACTGGGGCGATCTTCATATTCACACGTCGCTTTCAAGTGATGCATTTACGATGGGTGTCCGTGCTGTGCCGGACGATGTCTACCGATTTGCCAAGGGTGAAACTCTTCAACACGCTGCGGGGTACCCTATCACTATCACTCGACCACTCGATTTTGCGGCGGTCACCGACCATGCTGAATACTTGGGGCAGGCCAAACTTTCAGATTTAGACGTGCCTACGACGCGTCAATCCCTATCCGATATTCTCCGACGCGAGAATCGACTCACTGTGACTCAATCATGGTGGGAAATTATGAGTTTGATTCGGGACAACGGTTTCAAACTGACGCTTGCAGACGTCGATGTTGATATCAATCGCGCAGCCTGGAATGAGATTGTTGCGGCCGCTGAGCGGCATAATGAGCCAGGTGTATTCACCACATTTCCTGGGTGGGAGTGGTCAGCAGATGCGGGTGATGTAGGGACACACCTCCATCGCAATGTGATTTATGGAAACAGTGATCTGCCGTCAATTCCCTTCAGTTCTATCGATGGTCCCACACCACCCGATTTATGGCGCTTTTTGCGTGATGAGCGCGCGCTGGGCCGACGGGTCAT
>CBFHHL010000131.1:0-14988 GCA_965655685.1 Luminiphilus sp. | reverse complement strand
TGATGTGCTCATAAACAACGCGGGAATTGCTGGGCCCAATTTGCTCGAAGTGACAGATTTCGTGGAGCAACGAGCGTTTGAGCAGTTGATGATGACCACGGTTGCTGAGTTGTGTAGCCGATTGATTCCCCCTATGCAGGCGCGTGGTTACGGGAGAGTGTTAAACGTAGCATCTGTTGCGGGACGTTTTCCAAGCTCTGATACCGGTAACTATGGGCCTTCAAAAGCGTACGTTATCGCTGTGTCTGAGGAGTTGAACTTAGCGGCCAGATCGGATGGTGTATTTGTCACCGCGCTGTGTCCTGGTTTTACACACACTGAATTTCATGAGGTCGCCGGCATGATGGCGGCCAAGAATAGCTCACCGAAATGGATTTGGTACGATGCGAGTACCGTTGTGGCAGAGGGTATCAGTGGCTGCGACGCTGGGCGCCCCGTGATGATCTCAGGCCGTTTATATCGGTGGTTGGATCCGTTTCTTCGATCAAGCCTATTACGTGGCACGATCCTACGGCTGGTGGGACGCCGTTAGTAAAACGAGCAAGCGTACAAGGGCTAGCCTACGGGGGTGAAATAATTCACAATCTCCGCCGGAAAGATCACTATTGTTAGGGTTGTGTAATGCCAGTCATTAAATTTATTGAGTTCGATGGTACGGAACACGAAGTCGACGCCGATCCAGGCATGACTCTCATGGAAGTTGCTATGAAATACGATGTTCCCGGCATCGACGCTGACTGCGGTGGTGGTGCGGTATGCGGGACCTGTCACTGCTTTGTAGAAGAGTCAGCAGGACCGTTACCAGACGTTGATCCACAAGAAGAATCGATGCTCGGTCTTCGCCCGGATCGCGAGGGCAATTCGCGCCTTAGTTGTCAGATACACGTCAGTGACAGTATTGGCGACATGACCGTGAAGCTCCCTGAGTTTCAGATGTAAGGCGGCGACGTCGGTCAAGCACTCAGTGGCGATCGTGGCTACCGATAATTTGAGGGGCGAGGATCTCTCAGCGTCATCCCTCGCAGATCTCGATGTATCAGACCCAAGACGGTTTGAGTACGATACCTGGCAACCGTTATTTGCGCGATTGCGTGCAGAGTCACCTGTGCACTATCAAGCGAAGAGTCCGGCGGGTCCTTTTTGGTCGATAACACGATTTAACGACGTTGTTGATGTCGAGAAAAATACCGAAATCTTCTCTTCTGAGCCTACGATTGCGATTATCGATCCGCCACCAGAGCGACGTTCGCAGATGTTTATCGCGATGGATCAACCGCAGCATGACGTGCAGCGCCGAGCGGTGCAGCCCGTTGTAGCACCAAAGAATTTACAGGAGTTTGAGGCACTGATTAGGAAGCGATCGGGGGAAGCCCTAGACGCGTTACCTGAGGGAGAGACCTTTGATTGGGTGGAGCTCGTTTCTCGAAACCTGACGACGCAGATGTTGGCGACGCTTTTCGATTTTCCATGGGAAAGGCGGCACAAGCTCTCAGAATGGTCAGATGCGGTGACCTCCGATGAGCGCATGACGGCGGGTAAGGGCCTGACGATGGAAGAGCGCCTCGAGGTCATTATGGAAATTCTGGAGGTGTTCACTCGATTGTGGCACGAGCGTGTTGGCGATGGTGTTGAGTCCTTTGACCTTATTCGGCTGCTGCAGCGAGACCCCAATACGGCCAATATGGTGGACGATCCGACTAATTACATTGGTAACTTAATGTTGCTTATCGTGGGTGGGAACGATACGACAAGAAACTCTATGTCGGGCGGTGTTCACTTCCTTCACGACAATCCGGATCAATTTGAACGTGTCAAAAACGATCGATCCCTTATCCCTTCTATGGTCTCTGAAATCATTCGGTATCAAACACCGCTGTCGCATATGCGGCGAACAGTGACCAGAGATTTTGAGTTTCGCGGGCAGAAGATGAAGGCGGGAGACAAGGTCATTCTTTGGTATTGCTCAGCGAATCGGGATGAGTCGGCTATTCCTAATGCTGACCAATTTTTGATTGATCGTGAGAGTATTAGAAACCATGCCTCGTTCGGCTTCGGTATTCACCGCTGCATGGGTAACAGGCTTGCAGAAATGCAGCTTCGAGTGGTCTGGGAAGAGGCGCTTAAACGCTTCAGTGACATTAAACTAATGTCACCGCCTACCCGGCTTTGCCATAACTTTGTGCGGGGATATTCCTCGATGCCTGTGCAGGTGACCCGTTACCAGTGATTGCTGCCGCACTGGTTTCATCTCTCACTGCGACGTTTCTTTTCTTTCGACGACGCGCATGGCTGACGCTATGACAGTTGAGCCAAGGCTGCCAAAGGATGGATCACTTAGCGCCGTAGGAATTGACGGCTGCAGAGCGGGCTGGGTGATTGCCTTTAGAGACGCTTCGAAAATCAGGCTAGCGATCATTGCCCAACTCTCCGATCTCAATACTGTGTTGACGGCCGACGCCTCTGTCATGATTGATATGCCCATCGGCCTCACCGATGGTCATAACGTCAGGGATTGCGACGCGCTCGCTCGACAGAAACTGCGACCTCACCGAAGCTCGAGCGTATTTGGTGTGCCTGCGCGTCAAGTGACACGATGTAACGATTATGCTGAGGCCAATACACTGTCACGAGCGTTATCGGGTAAGGGCATCAGTAAGCAAGCCTTTTGTTTATTCCCGAAGATTCGTGAACTTGATGATTGGCTTTTGTCTAGCAATCGGCGAGGACGCTGGTCGGAGTGTCACCCGGAGGTGGCATTTGCATGCCTGAATGGCGGAAAGGCGTTACTAGAATCGAAGAAAACCGAGCTTGGTAGCGAAGTCCGCAAGACCCTCCTTGCGGAGTTAGGCGAGATTCAACCGTCAATCGATCAAGCGCTCACCACATATCGCCGGAAAGAAGTACTCGCCGATGATTTACTTGACGCCTTAGTGTGCTTGCTGACTGCTGAACGGTCGCCCATTGGCCGGCAACATATTCCAAAGGACGCCCCCGTTGATGGGCGGGGGCTAATTATGGAGATTGTGGCGCCCGCTTAACTGGCGGCTCTAAGCACTGAGTTGCCCTCGCTCTGAGCGGGGATGGTTTGAGGACCACGGATCAAGCCTCCCGGTGTGGCCCCGGAGTGTTGACCGTCGGTGAAGGTCAGAACGCCTGACTTGAACGTTGCCTTGTAGCCCGTTGATGATTGAAGCAGACGCTTACCGCCAGCGGGAAGGTCATTGGCTACCCACGGTCTACTCATACCAATCTTATCCAGTTCGATAATATTGATGTCAGCGAGATAACCCGGAGCGAGGATACCTCTATCGTTAAGTCCGTAGACCTTGGCCGTATCAGCACACTGGCGCTTGATTGCTTCACTCAAGCTCAAGCGGAAGCCCTCACGATCGCGCACCCAGTGCTGCAGCATGAATGTGGGTGACGCTGCGTCGCAGATGGTACCGCAGTGTGCACCCCCATCTGACAAAGAGTTAATGCAGTCGTCGGCTTGCAGAACAGGCTCTAGGAATTTCAGGTTGCCGTCGGCGTAGTTGAGCAGTGGGAAATAGATGAACCCGTTGCCGCCGTCGCGCATCATGAGATCGTACGCATACTCTGCGGGCGTCTGGTTAGCCTCCGCAGCCAGGCTGGCAATTGACTGCTCTGCCGTGGGCTCGTAATTAAACCCGTCGCAAAGGTCGTACTGCATGGTAAAGCCGTCCGACATAATGGCGGTTAAACTTTGAAGGTCGCCATCAGGGTACACCGACGCCTCTGATAGAAGCTTTTCCCTGAAGGTAGGGTCCGCGAGGCGCTCGTACTGCGCGTTATGATCTAGCTCAGCAACCTCAGCCCAGCTTGGCTTGAAAGAAAAAGGGTTGAAGGTGCAGCGCCAACCCAGGATAAGCCCCGTTCCACGCATCGAAATTTGCGCAAGAATGTTCGCACCTTTGGCGTTTTGCTCACGCATCTGAGCAAGCTGCTCGTCAAATGGCATGGCTTTAATAGGGGATTGCAGTGCGGTAAAGGTGACGGGCAAACCCGTCTCGCGACTCATATCACCCATCCACTCGAATTCATTCCACTCGGGAACAAGGTCGCTCGCCATTTCAAATACACCGTGGCCTACACGCGCCATGCCGCGACCAATGCCAATGAGCTCGTCGGGTGTTGCTGTTGTACCTGGAACCAATTCACCGTCGATGGACTTGTGGAGTACTGTGCGTGAAGTTGAGAATCCAAGGGCTCCGGCGCGTAAACCTTCCTCAACGATATTGGCCATTCGAGCGATATCTGATTCGGTAGGCGCCTCGTTTGCGGCGCCACGGTCTCCCATTACGTAAGCGCGTACAGCGCCGTGTGGAACATGGGTCGCTACATCAACAGCCCTTGGTAGTTCCTCCAACGCATCGAGGTACTCTGGAAAGCTCTCCCAGTTCCAGTTCATGCCCTCAGAGAGCGCTGAGCCCGGAATGTCTTCGACGCCTTCCATTAAGCCAATCAACCAGTCATGTCGGTCGGGTGCTGCGGGCGCAAACCCCACACCGCAATTACCCATAACAACGGTTGTAACGCCGTGCCAAGACGAGGGCGCCATCTCTTGGTCCCAGGTGGCCTGGCCGTCATAGTGAGTATGGATATCGACGAAACCCGGTGTGACGTAGGAGTCTTTTGCGTCGAAGACTGTTTGAGCCTCACCCAGGTCGCTTCCTATCGCGACTATCTTGTCACCTACGATCGCAACATCTGCCACGTAAGGCTCGCAACCTGTGCCGTCAACTACTGTGCCGCCTTTGATTAGAACGTCAAAGCTCATACGTTATCCTTTCGATGTATTTTTTTTACCGCCCACTTATCCCGAAGAGGCGTTGAAGTGTCAAGTTTTGCTAATCGGCTATTGGACGGTAAATCTAGTGTCAAATACGATTGAGTTCGTCGATTAAGAGCCTTACGGTTTGTTGATGGGTGTAAAGGAGATCTGAGGCCACTATGAATTTTGATATTCCGCAGGACATACAGAACTTCCTTGATGAAGTGGATCGCTTCATTGAGCGCGAGATAAAACCGCTTGAGGAGTCTGACGACAACATTCGGTTTTTCGATCATCGACGCGAGGATGCGCGAACCGATTGGGACCGGCAGGGCCTTCCCAATGAGGAGTGGGAGGCGCTCTTAGCGGAAGCAAAGCGCCGTGCTATTGCCGCCGGCGTCTTTAGTTACCCTTTTCCGAGTGAGCATGGTGGGAGAGATGGTGGCAATTTAGGTATGGCTATTATCCGCGAATATCTTGCGGCAAAGGGCCTCGGTCTGCACAACGACCTTCAGAATGAACACTCCGTCGTTGGAAATAACATTGGTTTGCTGTTAATGCTGGAATACGGAACCCCTGAGCAGCAGGTCGATTGGCTACCTGGTTTGAAAAACGCTACTCGTGGCTTCGCCTTTGGCATCACCGAGCCTGATCATGGGTCAGATGCGACGCATATGGAGACTGCTGCCCATCGAGAAGGCGACGAATGGGTAATCAATGGTGTGAAAACGTGGAATACCGGCGTTCACACGGCCCATAGTGATATGGTGATGGCGCGTACTTCCGGGGGAGCGGGAGACGCCGGGGGGATAACGGCGTTTCTCGTGCCCATGGATGCGCCTGGTGTCGAGGTCGAGGAGTACTTATGGACCTTCAACATGCCCTCAGATCATGCGCGCGTTCGTTTTACCAATGTTCGCGTTCCTGACGCTGCGATTTTCGCGGGCGAGGGCAGAGGACTTCAGGTTGTTCAGCACTTTTTTAACGAAAACCGTATTCGCCAGGCTGCCTCTAGCTTGGGTGCCGCACAGTATTGCGTTAACGAGGCGGTTGCCTACGCCAAGGAACGTAAGCCCTTTGGTAAGCCCTTAGCGACCAACCAAGCCATTCAATTCCCACTTGTCGATCTCCAGGCGCGCTGCGAGATGCTCCGTGCCCTTATCCACAAGACCGCTTGGCTGATGGACCGTGATGGTGCTTTCTCTGTGTCAGATAAAGTCTCTATGTGTAACTACCAGGCCAACCAACTTTGCTGCGAAGCGGCGGATACTGCCATGCAAGTTCACGGTGGCATTGGATATTCGCGCTACAAGCCCTTTGAACACATTTACCGGCACCATAGACGCTACCGCATCACCGAAGGAGCGGATGAGATTCAAAAACGACGGGTGGCCGGGTACATGTTTGGATTTATGGGTCAACGAAAGCCCAAAGGCGTGAGCTAACAGTCGTGGAAGCTTCGTTTGAGGAGAATCTCTCTGCTCTGATAGCGCGATGTTTTGAGGGTGCCTCACTCGCATCTATTACTCAGCTGACAGCGGGTGCGTCACAACAGACCTTTCGGCTCACCTTAGAGAACAGGTCCGGTGAACAGTTCTTGTATGCCATGCGCCGAGCGCAGCCGGACTTGGAATCATCATCTTATGGGCAGTTGCCACCTAGTCTTGAAGTTGAACTTCTTCACTTAGCCGCTGCGGGAACTGTTCCAGTTCCCGAAATACACTATGTTTTGGCGTCAGAAGATGGCTTGGGTGATGGTTACATCATGGAGTGGCTGGAAGGCGAGACCATGGGGCAACGTATTATTAAGGCGCCTGAGCTGGCCGAGGCGCGCAGATCCTTGGCGTTTGAATGCGGTCAGGTTTTGGCAAGGATCCACGCTCTACCTGTATCAGGTTCGCTCGCGACGAGGCTGCACAAGGTGTCGCCCGAGCGGTTGGTTCGAGAGACTTGGGATGCCTATATAGCGCTCGATACCCCTCAGCCAATGATCGATTTCACGGCGCAGTGGTTGCTTAATCATTTGCCTGATGATTCGAGATCAACATTGGTTCACGGTGATTTCAGAAACGGTAATTTGATGGTCACGCCTGCTGGCATCAAAGCGGTACTCGACTGGGAACTTTGTCATATCGGCGACCCTATGCGAGATCTAGGATGGCTTTGCGTCAATTCTTGGCGTTTTGGCAACCGGTCGCTGCCGGTAGGAGGATTTGGAAAGGTCGAGGATCTCATTGCTGGCTATGAGTCGGTATCGAACCACGTTGTGGATTTGGAAGTACTCCGATTCTGGGAAGTGTTTGGCTCATTTTGGTGGTCGATTACGACGCTTGGCATGGCACAGACATGGCGCAGCGGTGAAACCCCGTCTGTGGAAAGGCCAGTGATTGGGCGACGGAGCACGGAAGCGCAAATGGACTGCGTTAATCTCCTGATTCCGGGCGATATAGTACCGCTAGCTGAGGCGCGTGATGATCAAAATTTACCGTCCGCAAGTGAACTTGTCAGTTCCGTTCAGTCTCATCTTCGTGAGTACGTCCTAGAAAAACTCCAGGGAGCAGATAAATTTCTCGTGCGAGTTGCCATTAACTCGCTCTCAATCGCCGAGCGTGAACTTGCTCATCGATACGAAGTCGAGCGGGCTGAATATATGCGCTTGAAATTACTGCTTACCGATTTGAGCAATGCTACTGAGTTCGTACGTGCGGGTACTGCAGATACGGCGGATGAGGCAGATACGTTATCGGATCTTAAATGGCAATTAGTGCAAGCGTTGCGAGACAATAAGTCATTGAACGCGAGTATGCTCTGTGAACATCTGCGTCAGACCGTCGCGCATAGGCTCTTCATAGATCAGCCAAAGTACTCTGCGTTGCGTGATTGATAGGCGTTGATATTCGCGATTTAGGCCAATCAATTAGGGTTGCTCCAGCTAGCGAGTGTATCGATATCTAAAAAGTAAGAAACCGGGTAAACCGTAGCTGGTACGATGCTACTCGGGGGCATAATGGTCCCCCGCCCTAGAATCGAACTAGGAGCCCAGCTTTAGGAGAGCCGTGTTTTATCCATTAAACTAGCGGGGGTGTAAGTGTCCCGTAACACACGAGAGCGGCGCGCAAGATACAGTAGCTGGGAGAAACGGTCAAAGGCCGATTTTTCTTACTACTAGTCGGGTCGCTTAACCTGACGTGATAGTCAATCCCGCTCCTCGGATGGTACCTCTGGGCTGATCGCCTGAGGCGAAACCAAAAGGGCGAATACGAGGCAAACTAGAGCCTGAATATTATTCACGTTGCGTTTGCTGTCTTCGATCAGGATGATTGGGCGCCCCCATGATTACAGAGCGCGAAGATGTCTTCTCGAAAGGTCAATGTCAAGTCGACAGCCAGGGTTCGATCTCAACTACCGCCGAGAATAGATGAATTCGACTTCACTGTTAGGGATTTAACCAGTGATGGTCGCGGTGTAGGTGAAGCACCCGATGGGCAGGTGGTTTTTGTTGCGGGCGCTTGGCGCGAAGAGCGTGTCCATGTTCAACGCACGCGTCAAGGAGCGAACACCAGCACTCAACTGCTCAAGGTAATTGAGGCCTGTGAGGAGCGGATAGAGCCAGTCTGCGAGTACCACGGCAAAAACCAATGCGGTGGTTGTCCGTGGATGTTTGTCAGTTACGACGCGCAGTTATCCGCGAAAGAAGAAAGATTGAAGGCTTCAATTGAGTCCTTGAGTTCAGCCCACGTCGACCTCGTCGTTCACCCTTCACCACGGCAACTGGGTTACCGCAACCGAGCCCAGCTAAAAACAAACGGAAAGGTTCTGGGCTATTTGGGCGCGAGCTCTCATGAGATTGTGGATGTAAGTTCCTGTCCGATACTGACGGAGAAGAATCAAGCGCAACTCAGGCAGCTGCGCGACTCGCTACCCAACAATGCATGGCGGCCAAAGTCACGGCAGAAATGGGTCACCTTGGATATCGATGATCAGCGCACTGAGCCATTCATCAACAAGCGCCAACCCTTTCGGCAGGCCAACGACGAGCAGAATGTTATCCTCAGTCAGTGGCTCCGTCGGATGTTGAGATTACCTGCCCCAAGCGATGGGTTGGTCGAGCTGTTCTGCGGGAGCGGTAATTTAACCTCAGTGCTCTCAGAATGTTATCCCGATCATACAATCACCGCCGTAGAAGGGGATGAATTGGCCCTCGAGCACCTTATGCGTTTGAGGTTGCCGAACGTAACGCCTCATCGAAGCAATCTTTTCAGCGCAGCAGATATTGAAGCTTTAGTAGCCACATTGCCCGGTAGCAACGGGATAGTCTTGGACCCGCCCCGAGACGGCTTGAAGGAGCGCGAAGCGCTCGCACCCTTATTTTCTAAATCACCCTGGGTCGTTTACATATCCTGCAATCTCGCGACGTGGCATCGTGACGCACGTTTTCTTCAGGGCCTGGGGCTCACGCTTACACAAGTTGAGGGCCTCGACATGTTCCCGCAAACACCCCATTTAGAGGTACTCTCTGTGTTTGAGCGCTTTTAGCTAGAGGTACTCTCTGTGTTTGAGCGCTGTTAGCAAGTCTGGGTTCAGGTTTTTAATTGAGCGGGCAGGTCTCCATTCTTGTTCAAGACAAAGAATGTTAACGCTTGGTTATGTATCCTGCTTTTTGTGCGACGCACCGGTTGCGTTACTGACGTTTCGCGGGCTTTGAAAAATTAGGATTGAAGGAAAGCCGCCACCTCATCGAAGTTACCACTGAAAACGACGCTGCGCTCTTTTGATTGAAGTTGATAGTCGTACATGGGGTCGTAGTAATCTCTAAGAAGAATCTCTATCCAGGCTTTATGCGCCTCTGCATTACCGGAACGGTGTTCTGAAATAGCGATCTCCATAATCTGGGATAACTCCGAATATCTTACCCCGCCGAGGCGTTTCCGAATATTTTGCAGGCTCATTCTGAGGGACTCGGCAAAGACGTCAAATGCATGTTCTTCATCCTCAAGAGCGTCACGCCAGTCTGTGTGGTTTTGAAGGATATAGTTTTCCCATGAGTGATTTACACGCACGCTTAAGCTTGCCTCGAGGGCGATGACAGGAGCATTGGCTAAACAGGTCTGCAGGGGTAAGGGGAGTGCACAGCGCCCTATCAGACGACTTTCATCCTCAACAGCTACGGTCTGTACCCCTCTGTATCGAGCCTTTAGAAAGGCAATCGAGACGGCGTTTTCAAAGTTGATTTGACTGGGTTGTGGTTTAACGCGTTTACCAAATGCACTGCCCCGATGGTTGGCTAGGCCCTCAAGGTCAATCGTTGCAATCCGAGGAGATGCATCGCAGTGGTTTAACAAGGCTGTCTTGGCAACGCCGGTCCGCCCTGCGACGACGACAATATTTGACTTCTGCAGCGAGGATTCAAGGCTATTAATCAGAAAACGGCGGAGTGCTTTATATCCGCCTTCTACAAGAGGCACTTCAAATCCGCATTCTCTCAGCCAGGTTTGGGCGGTTTGCGATCTTAACCCCCCACGAAAACAGAAAATTGCGGCTCCGGGCTCGCGCTCAAGCGCGTCGATCCAGTTAGAGATCCTCTTGGCCTTAACATCCCCCGAAACGAGTTCGTGCCCAAGCGATATAGCAGCCTCTTGTCCTTGCTGGGCGTAACAGATGCCAACCTGCTCTCGCTCGGCGTTATCCATCAGCGGGAGGTTAATTGCCGAGGGAAAGCTCCCTTTCTCGAATTCGATGGGCGCTCGGGTATCAATGAGCACTCGATCTTCAATGAAAAGATCGCGATAGTCGCCACCGCCAATGTTTATCTCGATAGGCCTAGCCACTTAGTGTCATTGTTGGCGTGGTCGAAGCGGCCAGCGACAGCGTGCCTATCGCCTTGCTGGGAAGTCCTGCCGCCTCTAAGATCGATTGGACCTCTGCGCAAGCTTCTGGTTTAACTGACAGGAGGAGACCCCCGCTGGTCTGCGGATCACACAGGATGGCCCGTTGAAAATCACTCAGATCGGGCAGGTATGACGCGACGGATTCGAAATTACGTCCCGTACCGCCGGGGATACAGCCCTGCTCGATATAGCGCTCTAGATTCCCGAAGGTGGGAATCGAAGACCAATTCAGTCTGGCATCAACCCCGCTCCCTAGCATCATCTCGGTGAGATGTCCGGCGAGGCCAAAGCCAGTTACGTCCGTCATAGCCGTTACGCCCTCGATGGCAGAAAACTCGGCACCAATGTTGTTTAAAGTTCGCATACTCTGACTGGCGTGAGCTAAATCCCTTGAGGAGGCTTTGTCTCTCTTACCCGCCGTACTGATGATACCGACACCTAACGGCTTGGTTAGAAAGAGGGTATCGCCTGCCATCGCAGTATCGTTACGCCTGAGACGGTCTATGTCGACCAACCCTGACACAGCGAGACCGAAAATGGGCTCTGATACATCGATGCTGTGCCCCCCCGCTAGCGCGATGCCTGCTTCTGCGCAGGTGGCACGCGCGCCTGCGAGGACTTTACTGGCTATTTCAGGTGCGAGTGTATCGACAGGCCAACCTAAAATTGCAATCGCTAAAGTAGGTGTACCTCCCATGGCGTAAATATCACTGATTGCATTCGTTGCGGCGATCTGGCCAAAGTCCCAAGGGTCGTCAACGATTGGGGTGAAGAAGTCGGTCGTGCTGAGGAGTGCGCGGCCATCTCCGATATCTACCGCTGCCGAATCGTCTCGAGAGTCGTTGCCAACAAGCAAGGTCGCTAAATTACTGGCGTTGCTCTCATTGGTGTCCTCGGTTTCAACGCCTGTCAATATGCGACGTAAAATCTCCGGCGATAGCTTGCACCCGCAACCGGCCGCGGGACTGAATTGTGTGAGTCGGATTGTTTCCGTTGTCATACAGCTCTCGAATACTACTGAGTGATTGGGTAAGTTTAAGTCATTGAAAAAATGTTGCGCTCAATTCATGCTCACACCGATGTTAAATGGTGTCCCCGTAAACTCTCGCACAGTCCGCAGCGCTTGTCTCGTTGCGATACTTATCAGTGACTTATTTGGTATTTCTGCCGCTGCCACGTCTGTGGATGGGGCACTTGATGAGTCGCGTGAAAAATTTCAACTTGCGGTCAAGGAACTTAGGTCGGGGGCCGGGCCTCGATACCAATCGTTACGAGAAGAGCTCGCTACCTACCCATTAGCGATTTATTTAGATGCACTCGTCATCGAGGGTAACCTGCATTATGCGAGTGCAGACGACATTCAGGCGTTTATGGCTTCGGCGGGCGACTCTCCTCTTGCGATGCGGACGTTGCGGAGCTTCGTTCGGCATATGGTTGAGGACAGTAAGTGGCAGACAATCATCGAAGTGACCGAGCGTTCTGATCTTAGCGTCGAGCTGAGCTGTCACAGAGCGCACGCCCTGTTGAAAAGGCGGCGCGTCAGCAGTGCGATACCGATCCTCAGTAATGTATGGAGCGTCGGGAAATCCCAGATCAAGGCCTGCGATCCTGCGTTCAAAGCTTGGTTTGAGCACTCAGGACCCACTGACGACATAATTTGGGAGCGCGCTCTAAAGGCGGCCGATGCCCGTAATAGCTACCTCCTACGCTATTTACAAAGGTTTGCGTCGAAAGAATTGAAGCGCAGTTTGGCTGATTTAGCTGAGATCTATCGACGACCCGACCGCGTTACCCAGAAGGTGCGGGGGCGCGAGATCCATCAGCGCGATATTGCCTTTATTGGCGTAAAACGCCTTGCTCGGGTAAACCCAGGTAAGGCTTTCAACGCCCTACAAACGCTGACGCAGCGGTTTGATTTTAAAGCCAACCAGGTAAGTGAGATGCACGCTCTTATTGTGCGCCACAGCTTGTTTGCGAAGAGCGCTGCGCCAGCCCAATGGATGCGGGAACAATTGATGGAACTCGACAACGACGAGCTTACTGAAATCTACCTGCGGTCCAAGATTGAAGCAGCTGATTGGACAGGTCTAAGAGAGGCATACACGTGGCTTTCAGAGAGCAAGCAAACTTCGGATGAGTGGCTCTATTGGCGTGCTATAGCTGCAGGTCCGGGGGAGGCTGAATTTGCGCAAGCGACGTTTGAACAGCTGGCAGAAGGACGTGGCTTTCACGCGTATCTCGCAGCAACGACATTGGCTAAACCCCTGTCCTTGGGCAAGACATCTACGATCGCAGATCACGCAACAGCGACGACGAGTGCGGTGGTTGAGAGAGTAAGCGAGCTTCTCGCGCTAGGTATGGATTGGGAGGCCCGTGCAGAATTCCGAGCCGCATTCGGTGATCCCCAGATTGCGCTCTCTTTGGCGGAATTGGCCTCTTCACGAGGAAGGCATTCGTGGGCTATTGAGGCCGCTGCTGCTGCCGGTGCATGGGGGCGCGTGGACCTGCGTTTCCCTGTCGTATACGAGGACGAGTTTAGGAACGCCTCTGAGGCGTCCGGCCTTTCCCTTGAGTCGTTGCTCGCAGTTGCACGCCGCGAGAGCGCACTATCACCCGATGCCGTATCCGAGGTGGGGGCGCGAGGTCTTATGCAACTCATGCCCACTACTGCAAGGCTTACCGCGCGAAAGCATAATTATCGCTACTCTCACTCACGTTTGATGCGACCTGGCTACAATACGGCTGTGGGTGCTCTTTACTATGCTGATCTCATTGATATTTATGATGGAAATCGGGTTCTGGCTTTGGCCGCTTACAATGCGGGGCCTAACCGCGTGCGACGTTGGCGTGAAGGTGAGTTGAGCGTTGCTCGATGGGTGGATACCATCCCGTTCAAGGAGACCAGAGAGTATGTTCGTGCCGTCTTGGCGTACAACGTGATATACAGTCTGAAAGCTGGGGTCGAGGTTAAGTTTCTGACCGAAACCGAGCTTGCGCCTAATTATTAATAACCATTACTCAAATAAGGGGTGATAAGAATGAAAAGTCTTCAGATGCAATCCTGCGTTCACAGCGAGGGTACCATTGAGTGTGCCTTGTTTGAGGTGGACATTCCCGCACCAGGTGACAACGAAGTGATGGTTAAAATTGAGGCGTCGCCGATTAACCCGTCAGATCTCGGTCTCATGTTTGGCGCCGCCGATGTTGACTCGATTAGAGCATCAGAACGCAACGGTCACCCATCAATTGTTTTAGATGTGCCTGCGCCAGCCATGCGGGCGATGGCGACACGAATTGGTGAGTGGCTTCCTGTAGGCAACGAAGCCTGTGGTACCGTTGTCGAGGCAGGTGCAAGTCCCGAAGCCCAGGCGCTCATTGGCAAGCGAGTCGCACTTTTTGGTGGCGAGATGTATTCAGATTACCGCACGATATCCATTTTTCAGGTCATCCCCTTAACAGACTCGACAACACCAGAGGCGGGTGCTTCGTGCTTTGTGAACCCGATGACGGCCCTTGGTTTTGTGGAAACGATGAAGATGGAAGGCCACAAAGCCATTGTCCACACGGCCGCGGCGTCCAACTTGGGCCAGATGCTGAATCGAATTTGCCTTAATGACGGTATACCCCTCGTGAATGTGGTGCGGAGCGAGGAGCAGGTGGCGCTACTGAAGGGGCAGGGCGCCGAGCACGTTGTGAACAGTTCTGCCGAAGATTTTAACGAGCAGATGAGTGCGGCGCTTAGTGCTACGGGAGCAACACTGGCTTTTGACGCAATTGGTGGTGGCAAGCTGGGTAACGCTATTTTGATGGCCATGGAGGCTGCAGCAGTCGAGCGTATGACAGAATGGTCACGCTACGGTTCTAACGAATATAAGCAACTTTATATATATGGCGCTCTGGATTTGGCGCCAACGACGCTTAATCGTGGCTATGGATTTTCATGGGGCATCGGCGGATGGTTGCTGACACCTTTTATGATGAAAGCAGGTAGAGAAGTGGTCGAGCGCATGCAAGCGCGCGTCGTCGCTGAGTTAACGACAACCTTTGCAAGTGGTTATTCCGATCGCATTAGCCTTGCTGAATCAGTGACACCATTAGCGGGCACTAAATATGGTGTTCGCAGAACCGGTCAGAAGGCGTTGATCACCTTCTAAACCGAGCGGTAGATTAGCCACCTGCAACTTTGCAGGTGTATCCCAGGGCTTCCAGCTCGGCCTTACAGGTTGCTCGCTGGTCGCCCTGTATCTCGATGTTGTCGCCTTTCGTAGCCCCACCGACGCCGCAACGTTGCTTAAGTTTTTTGGCGAT
>CBFHHL010000130.1:0-4300 GCA_965655685.1 Luminiphilus sp. | reverse complement strand
CTGGATGAATTGATGTAGATGCTCGATGAAAAGAAAAGCGAACCGACAGATTACCGACGCGGTGGAATGGTCACCCTATTTGTTGGCATAGGTATATATGCTTTAGGGTCATTCGCGATAGGAAGATTCTTCGAGGGGGTAGGCATGTTGGTCTCCCTGATCGGACTCGGGATTGTTACTGCGGGGTACCTGTATCCACCCACAAGTAATGAACTCAATCAGGCCGTCGAAGAATTCGAGAAGCGGTAATTCCAGCCCCGGCTATGCAAAACTTCCGCTGACTTAGCCTCCCTAACCTCGAGCGCCGTTGCGTGAATAGCAATAAATAATTATCACCATGGGGAAACACCATCCAAAGCTTCTTAATAATCTCGAGGCCATTCGACGCCAAGCCGGCCTGACCCAAGCGCAGCTCAGCAAGTTTGCCGGCGTATCACGCAAAAGCATTAACGCAGTAGAGAACGGTATGTATGTGCCGTCTACGGTTCTTGCACTGAAGATTGCTGACACGCTTGATTGCGCGGTAGAGGACCTATTCCGCCTACCCTCGCACTAGGTGTTTTAAGCTCAGTGACTCCTAAACCCACTTACGCTCCATAACCAGCGGTCCACAAGAAGGGCATGCATACGCCCGCTGGTACACGCCCGTCAGCATCCGTAAAGTATCTTCTCGTTAAAACAACAAAAGTCGAGGCTTCGCATGAGCGTACCTGTTCTCACAGATCTTGCCGGCAACGGCGTACTCACAATCACACTGAACCGAACCGAGGTTCTCAACTCACTGGATGAATCGCTGACACTTGGCATCGTTGATGCAATGCATGAGGCAAAAACCGATAGCGCGGTTAGAGCTGTTGTGATCACCGGTGCAGGTCGTGCCTTTTGCGCGGGTGCCGATCTCAATGCGCGAAGCTGGCCAGCCGTAAAAGGCGTCTCCGCAGGCGAGGCCACCGCAGCGAATATGGAGCGAGGCTTTAACCCTCTGGTTAAAGCTGTTGCTCAATCCACAAAGCCGGTGGTAACTGCCATCAATGGTATCGCGGCTGGGGGTGGTGTGGGTCTGGCACTTGCTGGTGATATCGCCATCGCTTCTGAGGCAGCCAAGTTTAAACTCGTTTTTGGTCCTAACCTCGGCATCATTCCCGACATGGGGGCCTCGTGGTTCCTTCCAAATCTCATAGGCCGCGCTCGAGCTAACGGTCTTGCGCTTTTGGGCGATGACTTACCTGCCGCTACCGCTAAGGACTGGGGCCTCATTTGGGACTGCGTGCCGGCGGAACAGTTAGTTAATGAGGCTCAAATGATTGCAGGGCGACTTGCAGACGGTCCTACGATTGGCCTGAAAGCCGTGGTTAAGGCGCACGACCGAGCGATGTCCAATACGCTCAGCGAACAATTGGAATACGAGAAAGAAACTCAGCGAGTGCTCTTCGACTTCCCTCATGTTTCAGAGGGTGTTCGGGCCTTTATCGAGAAGCGTAAACCTAACTTTCGCGATATGAATTGATTACCCCTTGCCGATTATTGCACTTAGCGGGTTAGCTCACGATCTCTAGTAGTATTTTAGTTAGCTGATTAGACGTGCGATAGAGCGCTTTAGGATTGTGCATTCGGTTACATAAAAATCCGTACCCCAAGCCGTATACGGGGTCACCAAACGCCACCGTGCCACCAATCCCACAGTGCCCAAACAGGCGATCGGGGTGCGGTGCAGAGGCAATAGTGGTTGTCCTAAGCCCAAGGTCGTAACCCACGCCAAAACGGATAGGCGCACCAAAAATAACGGTGTCAGGCCCTTCAGAAAGTGGCGTTGTTGCAAGTTTGAGTGTCGCTGGATCCATGATTTTATGACCATCGCGCTCGCCACCGGTACTGAGCACCCCAAACAACTTGGCTAGAGCGGCGGCCGTTCCATGACCATTCGCCGAGGGAATCTCCGCTTTGCGCCACTCCTGCGTATTCATTTCACTGCCATCCGTCGAGGTCGCCTTCGACGAGAACGCGACTTTCATATCGCCCATACGAAGGAACTTTTTCACATGGCGAAGTTGCGCGGGCAGAAATAGGTCCGGGACGAGAGTGAGTGCCACAAGCGCCCATGGTTTTGGTTGTGGGTCGACCAAAATATCACCACAGCGCACGATCGCTGTTTCATCTAGGCCAATGTGAAAATCCAAGCCTAGTGGCTCAGCAATCTCCTCACGGAAATACGCTCCAGTGCTTCGACCATCTACACGACGAATCAGTTCTCCAACGAGCCAGCCGTAGGTCAGCGCGTGATATCCCTGTGTTGTCCCCGGTGTTCTAAAAGGAGCTTGCGCCGCAAGTGTCTCGGTCCATTTGTCCCAGTCGCGGTAATCAAACTGGGGGAAGGTGCCTTGAAACCCATGCATAGCGGCTCGGTGGCACAAAAAGTCGCTGACCTTCGTCGCTTCTTTACCGTTACAGCCATATTCGGGCCAGTAATCGGAAACGGGTGCGTCGAGGTCTAACTTTCCCCGCTCGATGAGCTGCAAAATACAGGTAGCCGTTATTGCCTTGGTGGTCGAGAACACGTTTACGATGGTGTCCTCGAGCCACGGCTGCGTTTTTTCTCGATCCTTATAGCCTCCCCAGAGATTGACCACCATTTCCCCCTGATACTCGATGGCAACGGAGGCCCCCGTATCAAAGCCACTCTCAATGGTCTTGGAGAGCTCTTCTTCGATCGCTGCAAATTTTGGGTCGCAATAACCGGACACGAGGCGTTCAGACATGTTTACTACCTATCACTTTTTCAATGACTACTCAGAAGCCTCTTGGCTTGGCGGGTCGCTTCTCAACAAAAGCGGTGACACACTCTTTAAAGTCATCACTGCGCGAAGCTAAGATCCACTGATCCTCGTCCATATGCATCACCGCCTCGCTCAGCGCAAGCGCGTATTGATTAACACTGCGCTTAATCATTTGTACGGCAACCGGAGGCAAATCAGCATACTTACGTGCCCATTGCCCTGACACAATCGAGAGATCACTCTCCTTGCAAACCTCATCGACTAGCCCCCACGTTTCAAGTGTTTCGGCGCCATACAAATCACCCGACATGATGAGTCGTTTAGCACGCGAGAGGCCGACCAGCTCGACAAATAAGGGGACAGCATTCCACATGAGGTTCATGCCCATTTTGACTTCGCCCAGACCAATGCGCGCAGTTAGACTTGCAACTCGAAAGTCACAGGCGACGGCAATACAAGCACCTCCACCGGTGGCAACGCCCTTCAGAGTACAAATTGTTGGCTGATGGATACTGCGAATAGCCGTCAACATCTTACGCCCGAGTTCTGCGTCACGACGGGCACGCAGCAGCGAGCCTGTCGGTTCCATGCGCGAGACCTCTTTCAGGTCAGCACCCACAGAGAAGTCCGTACCCGCTGCAGTAAAGACAACCGCACGTATATCCTCTCGGTCGGATACTGTCTCAGCGATGGCGATAACGTCGAGCATAAGTTGCCGATTGAGTGCATTTCGGACCTCGGGACGGTTTAACGTTATCGTTGCAACGTTGGTATTAATCTGCAAAGTGACTAGCGAGCTTTTTTCAGTTGCCAGCATAAGGGCTCTCTCTGTTTTCTCTCTTTGTGTTTTTTTATCGTTCTTGCCGTTCTTAATGCGCTTGTGAGTATATAAACTGACCCATCCAATAGACATCAACATAACGCCAAGTTAACTGCTGCACGGATTTTTTCAGCATCTAAATCGTCCGAACCAACGAAACTCGCGCAAAGATTAAAGATTTTTGGAGGGGATATTTGAGCCGTCTTAAAGTACGTGGTGATATCAATTTGATCTGAAACGAGAGCCTCCAAAAGCAAGGGGCTCATAGCGCCTGCAGCGTGCTCCAAATCAAAGTCTGCAAAGGTATTGAGGGCTTTGAGAAGTTTTGGGCCCACCATTTGCGGCGCGATGTGTGCGGGATCAGCGCGATGGATAATTGACTCTACTGTATGAATCAAGAAGTCGAGCACAGGCGCGGTTGCTGTAAACATTAAATAGGCATTGTGCGGTTGCCGGCGGATTTCCAAACGCCCCGCTTTGTCACGTTGCAGCCATAGTTCGTGGCCAAAGATGCTGTGAGAAGGTGGTGCTGGCTGCCATATAGGATCAATGATAAGCGTGTCTGAATCGCACCAGATAACGGCCTCATAACCCTCCTGCAATGCTGCTCTCGCATGAATCAAACGCGCAAGATCAGCGAGTATAGGCCCCTTACCCTCGAGCTTTTGACGATACCAAGCAGGTAATATGTCGAAGAACTCATCAC
>CBFHHL010000129.1:0-5706 GCA_965655685.1 Luminiphilus sp. | reverse complement strand
CGGGCAGACGTTTTTTAGGCGACGCAAGTTATAGGCCAGGCAAGTTCCGGTAGCTCTGGTACTTTAGTGCTCTGTTTGCGCTGGTTCTTCCGATCTTTGACTTCCAGCGAGAATATTATTCGCGATCCTTATCGCGGGTAAAAAACTGGCAAGGAGCATCGAGGCGGTCAAGGGCTTCCAAGTTGCCGCTACTTCGATATCTTTGTGTCAGTGGCACGCGCTCGGCGCAGATTTCGTGTCCTGTTAAGCGAATGGAACGGTCTTTTGTGCAGCATTGAGTGCACGAGCCGTTTTACCGCCGATAAAATTGCCTTCAAAAACCGGTCAATAAAACTGGCCTGTGACTGGAGGTACAGCGGCGCTTATTTAAGGAGTTTGAATAGGTGTTCAGCGGCCGTAATACGCTTTTTTCGAACCGCTTGCTTTATATCTGCACCCTTCAGACCTTGTGCTGCAAATTCCCCGCCGCTAATTACTTCTGCAATTCGTTTTGTTGCACGCACCTTTGAAAGATCTGCGGAGGTGAATTCGCTATCGATACAGCCAACTACAGCTAGTGCATCTTCGCTATGCGAGCCCTGTCGAAATGCATCCAATGTCTCAAGTAGGGCTAGAGCCTCTTCGGCCGAGGCGGGTGGGCCGTGATTTATTAACGATAGAACGAGCTTCGATGTTGTTAGATACCTCTTTGGGATGGCGGCGCGGTAGGGTGGCTCGAGCGAGAAGTCGCCACCGGTCAAGGCGGCCCAGCGTCGCACAGTATCTTCAAACCGGCTTTGCGCGATCGCCAATCGTGATATGGCAGTCTCACTGAGTTGCAATGGATACATTGCCTTATCAGCGCCCAGCGTGTGTAGAAGGCGGAAAAAAACCTCTGGGTTTTGTTCGCTTAGCGCGCGCTCAGTTTCACGCCAGATACGGTCTGGCGCTAGCTCGGCGAGCTCTCCAGTTTTAACCATCGACTGCATTAGGTCCATGGTATCGTCCGCCACCTCGAACCCCAGATGATGGTAACGCGCGGCGAAGCGACATACTCGTAAGACCCTTAAAGGATCCTCGCTAAAGCTATCCGATACATGGCGCAATTGCCGTGCTTGCAAGTCCTGCTGGCCGCC
The DNA here is from genome assembly GCA_965655685.1 of Luminiphilus sp. GTDB lineage: Bacteria > Pseudomonadota > Gammaproteobacteria > Pseudomonadales > Halieaceae > Luminiphilus. The sequence continues at coordinate 4,591 of CBFHHL010000129.1, read as the reverse complement.
ATATGGATCGATTAACTCACCCTCGGCTGAGCGTGCCATGGCGTTGATGGTTAAGTCTCTGCGTTTTAGGTCTTCCTCGAGCGTGACATTGGGGTCGGCAAAAATAGTGAAGCCGTTATAGCCCTTCCCGGACTTCCGCTCGGTTCGTGCTAGTGCGTATTCCTCGTTAGTTTCTGGGTGTAAGAAAACAGGGAAGTCATTACCCACCGGTTTGAAGCCTGCATCCAGTAGGTCACTGGGTTGGGCGCCAATGACGACCCAGTCAATTTCATCAAAATCATAGCCCAGCAAATCGTCACGAACGGCGCCACCCACTCGAAGGACAGTGATTCCCTTTCTCAAAACGGTCGCGCTCATTTGCACTTGCACCGATGGAAAGTGCGGGTGTCGAGATCGAGAAGCGTCATTTTGTTACCCCATACGCACCCCGTATCGAGGGCAATTGCTTTCTCCGAATTTGTCACGCCTTCAAGCGAGGCCCAATGGCCAAAGATAATAGTGTCCGCTGCGGAGAGCCGTTTTTTATGTTCAAACCAAGGCGCTACTTTTTTCCCTTTTAATGCGTCTGCTTTTGCTTTTGGTCCTTTATTGATGAAGTCTAGTTTTCCTTTCTTGGTGCAGTAGCGCATACGCGTCAGGTAGTTCGTTATTATCCGTAGGCGCGTCATCCCGGTTAAATCATCGCTCCAAGCAATGGGGTCGTTGCCGTACATTGCGGCAAAAAAAGCAGCGCTTTCAGGTCCCTGTAATACGGCCTCTACCTCTTTGGCATAGCCGAGCGTTTGCTCGACGGTCCAAATTGGCGGGATCCCGGCGTGGACAAGTGTTACTTCGTGTTCATGGTGTGCGAGAGGTTGCTGACGAAGCCAAGATAAAAGAACCTCTCTATCGGATGCCTCCAAAATATCTCTGAAGTTATCTGACTTGGACTCTTTTCTGGCGCCGGCAGCCACTGCCATCAGATGAAGATCATGATTCCCGAGAACGACGACAACACTGTCTCGATGTTCGTAAAACCATCGGAGTGTTTCTAGATTGTCGGGCCCACGATTAATGAGGTCGCCAACGCTCCATACAACATCTTTCGAGGGGTCGAAATCAACGCGCTCCAAGAGGCATTGGAAGGGTTTAAAACAGCCTTGTATGTCGCCTACCACATAGGTTGTCATGATTGACCTCGCTGCAGGGCGGGTCAAAGCGACCCGCACGTTTACTCGTTCTGAGCGCAGTGTAGCTTCGCTAAGGAGGATCAGGTAGCCGCTCTGTAAAAATTGACCCGCATTCCAGCCGAGAGCCGCGGGTAAACAAGCGCGGTTATGCTCAGGGATAAGTCAATTTGGTTTATCTTGCTTGGCTTCTTTGCTGCCTTTCTGCGCTGCCTTGAGCTAGTGTTACTCGCCGCTCTTCGCAGGTGTTAATAGCAGCGAGAGGTCTACCAACTGATCGAGCGAGAGCGTCTCAGCTCGACAGCCTGGATCAATTCCCAACTCCTCAATCGAGGAATCAGCTATGACATCCTTGAGATTATTGCGAAGCGTCTTACGGCGCTGGGCAAACGCAAGGTGAACTAACTTAGAAAGTTGCCGGCGAGAACATTCGGGGCGATAAGATTCGCTTTTTGGTGTAATTCGAACGATCGCTGATTGCACTTTGGGTGATGGGAAAAAGGCTTCAGGCGGCACTTCAAACAGTGATTCCACCTCACAATCGATTTGCGTCATGACGCTAACTCGTCCCCAGGCCTTCGTGCCCGGAACGGCCGCTAAACGATCTACAACCTCCTTCTGCAGCATGAAGTGCATGTCTTTAATGAGGCCCAAATTCTCGAGTAGCTTGAATATGAGAGGTGTCGATATGTTGTAGGGCAGATTGCCAACAACGCGCAAATCATTTGCGGTTTTTGAAAGCTCGGAGAAGTCAAACTTCAGCGCATCTGCGTTGTGCAGTGTCAGCTGGCGATTGAAAAACATAACGCGAAGTTGTGACTGCAAATCCCTGTCAATTTCGATAGCGTTGATGGCACATCCGCTATCAAACAGCGCGTCGGTCAGCGCTCCTTGCCCGGGGCCGATCTCCACAATATTATCATTTACGCTGGGGGCGATCGCTCGGGCTATTGCGGTAATAACGCCTTGGTCAGTTAGGAAGTTCTGACCGAAACGTTTTCTCGGCGCATGCGTTGTCGGTCGGTGCTTGCTTGGTTGCCGGCCTTGTTTTTGACCTGTATTTTGGCTTTGTCCCTGACGCTTCCTCCCGCTGCTTTTTAGCGTTTTATCATTCATAAAACCATGCCCAGTAAATAGGGAGCGTATTGATGGGGTGTGACTTTGATCTGCGCGATATTTAAATAAGGCAGTCGTCCAGAGAGCCACCCTGATCAATATAGTTCTTAAATACGACGGGTGTTCTTCCTCGGCCAGTCCATTTAAAAACCTGCCCATCAACAGAGATTTGGTATTTGGGCGCGACCTTATTACCCTTTTTAGGTCCGGTGGTTTTTTTTCTAGTCGAAGCGGATTTCTTTTCGGCGACAATGTCCTCTGCCGATATCCCGAGCTGATCCATCATGGACTTTAATTTTTTAACGGCAACATCTTTTTTTCTCTGTGCACGCTGAGATTCGCGTTCTTTTATTGTTTTCGCCGCTGCTGAAAGGTTATCAAGCGCCCGTTCTACTTGTTCAATATCAAGCCCTTTAAGTGCGCGGTTGGCTGCAGCTTTAGAGCGGGCGATTGCTTGGAGTGCTTGTGCTTCTGTCATAATATTGAAACCTTATTTGTCGTTTTTGTCGCAGTGTAAACATGTATAAGATTAAAATAAAGTTTTAGTGAAAATCGAATATTAATAATTTAAAAACAGGCTTTTATATGCGCACAGTACTTTCAATTGACGGTGGTGGAATTCGAGGCATTATTCCTGCTCTTGTCCTCAACTACCTTGAGGAGCAATCAAATAAGCCCATCTCTGAATTATTTGATCTATGCGTAGGTACGTCGTCCGGCGGTATTATCGCACTGGGTCTCGCGCAAGCAGACGAAAGCGGAAAGCCGAAATATACCGCGCATGATTTGTCAGATTTTTTTGATAAAAGTGGTGCCAAGATCTTTCAGCGAACAGTTTGGCGCAATATCAGATCGGCGGGCGGTGTACTCGATGAGCGTTATTCCGCTAGGCCTTTAGAGGCTGCGTTGCGCAAGTATTATTCGGACACCCCGCTCGGCAATACCTTGGGCTCAACGATGGTGACTAGCTACGACATTGAAGAGCGGCGGACGCTTTTTCTGAAGAGTTGGCACCCCGATCATGAAACGGTTTTGTGTCGAGATGCAGCACGAGCAACGAGTGCCGCGCCAACCTACTTTGAGCCAGCCTATATCGATGTGCAGGGTAATCAGCGAGCACTTATCGACGGCGGAGTATTCGTAAACTCGCCAGTGGTTTCATCTTACGCGGAGGCGCTCAAATTATTCCCGGGAGAACCGCTTGCGGTGGTGTCGCTGGGTACCGGTGAACTGATTCGGCGAATTCCCTATGAATCTGCAAAAGACTGGGGACAGGCCGGCTGGGTGATGCCTTTGATAGACTGCATGTTCGATGGTGCGACGAAGGTGGCCAACCACCAAATGCGCATGTTTCTGGGAGATCACTACTTCCGGTTACAGGTCACTTTGGATGAAGCGAACGACGATATGGACGACGCCTCTGAATCGAATATGCAAAATTTAAAGCGCATCGCCGCGCGTATGATTGCGGAAAATAGATCGACACTCGACAAGATTTTGAGCGTTGTTACCTAGTGTCTGTGACCGACGCAGGACAGAGCCTCATTAATGGCGGCAATCATACTGCCTTCGGAGGCTTTTCCCGTGCCCGCCAGTCCTACTGCGGTACCGTGATCTACTGAGGTTCGAATAATGGGGAGCCCCAGTGTGATATTGACGGAGTGTCCAAAACCGGCCGTTTTTAGGACGGGTAGGCCTTGATCGTGGTACATCGCAAGAATGACGTCGGCATCTTCAACCTGATCCGAAATGAAAGCGGTATCTGCAGGTAGAGGTAGGGTCACGTTTATGCCTTCTCCGCGCGCTATCTCGATAGCGGGTATCAAAACATCGATTTCTTCTCTGCCTAAATGACCGCCTTCGCCAGCGTGGGGATTTAGCCCCAGCATGGCAATCTTGGGGTGCGCTTTACCGTAGAAGTTACGCAGGCCTCGGTTAATGATTCGCAGTTGTTTGCAAAGAGAGTCTTGGCTAATGGCATCCGCTACATTGCGAAGAGGTAGATGCGTCGTAGCAAGCGCCACCTTGAATTGCTGATTTGCCAACAGCATGACTACATCATCACAGGCAAAAAATTCAGCAAAAAATTCGGTGTGGCCCGAGAAAGGCACCCCATAGTCGTTGATGATGGATTTTTGAACCGGGGCTGTCACGACAGCATCGTAGATATCGTCTCGAGTCAATGCTGCGGCGATCTCTAAGGTCCGAACAACATAGGGCGCATTAGCGCTGTTCAAGGTGCCGGGAATTACGGTGTCAGCACATTCGGTATGCAATACCTGAATGCGACCCGGAGTATGTGCTGATAC
>CBFHHL010000128.1:0-13974 GCA_965655685.1 Luminiphilus sp. | reverse complement strand
ATTTTCCTTTATTGCCGTTTGCGCTCTCTCTGCGTATGCGTTTTATAGTTATCAGCTCATTGGGGAATTAGCAGCTGATCAATCTCGGACGGGCAAGCAAGTACAGAGTCTTGAGAACCTTCTGACGGATACTGATGAGACGGTGACCAAGTCAGCGACGGCAATGGGTGCTCAGCTCAACCTTCTCGATAGTGAGGTGCGCAAGCTTTGGGATGCACGCAAACTTTCGAATAAAAAGCTTTCCGATCTCGACAAGGCTGATAAATCAGCCGCGAAGACGGTACAGACCCTTCAGGACAATGGTTTTCGTCAGAAAAAGACCCTCGATGCGCTGACCGCTGACCTGAAAGCACTGCAGACACTGTCTGCCGATATCGAACGTCTAGCGGGGTCAGCGCAACAAATTCAGAGCGACGTTGAGCGCCTAGCTGACAATGTGAATCGCTCTAATTTAGAGCGTGCGGCGCTAGGAAAACGCGTTGGTGCTAACGAGGAGTGGGTCGCTTCGATCAATAATTTCCGCAAGCAAGTCAATACAAACGTGAACCAATTAAGGGCAGATATTCGAGCGTTATCGGCTCAGATTGATTCGATAGATGCCGCGTCCACATCTGCGCCCGTGCAGCCAGCTGTGCAATGAGCGTTATAGACATTAAGATTGTTTAAGAGGTAAAGCATGACGGTAATTCAAGACCGTGACGTCGTTGAGAGCGTAGCCGACGCGCTGCAATTCATTTCCTACTATCACCCTCAGGACTTTGTCCAAGCCGTTCATCGTGCCTACGAGATGGAGCAGAGCCAAGCGGCAAAGGACGCTCTCGCACAGATTCTGATCAACAGTCGTATGTGCGCAATGGGCAAGCGTCCCATCTGTCAAGACACCGGTATTGTCACCGTGTTTGTCGATATAGGTATGGAAGTGCGCTGGGACACGTCTCGGCCGCTAGAGGACCTCATCAACGAAGGTGTTCGACGGGCTTATTTACATCCCGACAATAAGCTCCGTGCCTCTATCTTAGACGATCCTGCCGGCGCGCGGAGAAACACCAAGGACAATACGCCCGCTGTGATCCATACACGCATGGTGGCTGGCAATACGGTCGACTTTCGCGTCGCGGCAAAGGGCGGTGGCTCCGAGAATAAATCGAAATTAGCCATGCTCAACCCCTCCGACAGCATCGTGGACTGGGTGGTAAAGACCGTACCGACCATGGGTGCGGGTTGGTGCCCGCCCGGAATGCTTGGGATTGGCATCGGAGGCACGGCCGAGAAGGCCATGGTCATGGCGAAAGAGTCGCTGATGGATCCCGTCGATATTCATGAGCTGCGTGCGAGAGGTCCGTCCAACAAAGTGGAAGAGCTCAGGCTCGAGATCATGGATGCCGTCAACAAGTTAGGCATTGGCGCTCAAGGTCTGGGCGGCTTGACGACGGTACTCGACGTCAAAATCATGGATTACCCGACCCACGCGGCATCACTCCCTGTGGCGATGATTCCAAACTGCGCGGCGACTCGACATGCGCACTTCGAATTAAAGGGAGACGGACCTGTGTATCAGGAGGCACCGAGTCTAGAGGCATGGCCCGAGGTGACGTGGGAGCCCGGTGAGTCGGTCAGGCGCGTTGATCTCGACACAGTAACCCGCAAGGAAACCTTGAGCTGGCAGCCGGGCGATACGCTATTGCTTTCGGGAACGATGTACACGGGCAGAGATGCGGCGCACAAGCGTATGACGCAAATGATTGCGGATGGCGAGCAGCTGCCCGTCAACCTGCAGGGCAAGTTCATTTACTACGTTGGTCCCGTTGATCCTGTGCGCGACGAGGTGGTTGGCCCCGCAGGCCCTACGACTTCGACTCGTATGGACAAGTTCACCGATAACATTCTTGAGAACACCGGCCTTCTCGGTATGATCGGTAAGGCAGAGCGCGGGCCCGTCGCTATCGAAGCAATTCGTAAGCACAAAGCTGTCTATTTGATGGCTGTTGGCGGCGCGGCATATCTTGTTTCAAAAGCGATCACAGGTGCTGAGGTCGTCGCTTTTGAGGATCTGGGCATGGAAGCGATTTACGCCTTTACCGTTAAGGACATGCCAGTCAGTGTTGCTGTCGACGCAGAGGGGACCTCGGTTCACATTACCGGGCCAAAGGTTTGGCAAGCCGCCATTGAAGAGCAGGCGATTGAACTCTTCTAGGGCGGTTGGTTTCTCGGCGCGCTTTTTTAAGCGGTATCACCTATGGACGAAGCGCTCTTTTATTCCGGGCGGAGGGCGACCTACTAGAGGCTTCATTAAACGCGGTCGAACTCAGCTCGCGCGATGCTGCGTTAGGCTCGATCTGTGGTCTCGCCCGTGACGACAGAAACACTTTATTGGCACGACTACGAGACGTCCGGAGCATCACCGGCGAATGATCGTCCCTGGCAGTTTGCGGGTGTACGAACGACACTGGATCTTGAGCTTATTGGCGAGCCGCTGACGGTCTACGCTAAACCCTCGCTGGATGTGCTTCCTCACCCCGCAGCGATAAGAGTTACTGGTATTTCGCCCTATGAATGTGAAGCAAAAGGACTGACAGAGCAGGGATTCATCGCGCGTATCCACGATGAATTATCGCAGCCGGGTACCTGTGGGGTGGGCTATAACTCGCTTAGCTTTGACGATGAAGTCACCCGTTATACTCTTTGGCGAAACTTCTATGACCCCTATGCGCGTGAGTATAGCCGTGGAAATAGCCGTTGGGACCTCATCGATATCGTTCGAGCCTTTTACGCACTGCGCCCTGACAGCCTCAGCTGGCCCAAGCACCCAGACGGATCGCCTAGCTTCAAGCTAGAGGACCTGTCGGCCGCTAATGACCTCGAGCACGGTGCAGCGCACGACGCGATGTCCGATGTAACCGCAACCCTTGCCTTAGCACGGGCACTCAGATCGGCCGATGAAGCCCTGTTTGACCGACTACTCAGTCAACGCTTCAAGACCCGTGTTGAGGCTATGGTCGATACGTATCGCATGACGCCACTGGTACACATTTCGGGTCTTTTTGGCACTGACCGACATTGCCTTGGCGTCATTGTGCCATTGGCAACGCATCCCGATTTTAAGTCCGATGTGATTTGTGCAGACATCACCCGCGAGCCTAAATTTCTTGATCTGTCAGTCGAGGAAATCCGGGCACGCCTCTTCGCAAAGAAAGAGGATCTGAGCTCGCCTGATGATCGCCCCGGCTTGATGACCATCAAGGTCAATCGGGCGCCTGTATTGTTGCCCATGTCAGATATCACCCCTGAGACGGCTCGGCGATTGGGCCTTAATGGTAGCTCTTTGCGCGCTCACTTGAGTGAGTTAAGAGCGGCGAGAGCGTCTCGAGGCGCTACCTTTCCCGCCGAGTGTCAGGACATATACCGATCCGCGTCCAAACGAGTTGACGCTAACCCTGACACTGCCTTGTATGGAAGTTTTGTACCCAAAGAGGATCGGGGGCTCCTTCAGGAAGTACGGGATGCTTCGCCTGCGGAGTTACGTGATCGCAGATTTGCTTTCGAGGACGCGCGATTACCCGAGCTGTTATTTCGATACCGTGCGAGAAATTGGCCCGACATCTTGAGCGACGAGGAGTGTTCGCAGTGGCAAGAGCACTGCAGAATGCAGTGGGAGGCGAGTGAGCACCTCAATCTCGAGGCTTTTCAGTCAGCACTAGAAGTCGAAATGCGCACTGATGGTTTGAGCGACAAACAGACGACTGCGCTCGCTGACTTACAGCGCTGGGTGTCGGAGAATGCCAAAGTTTTAGGTGTTAGCTCGCCATCGGTTTAAACTAACATCAGGGTGGCCCTGCGTCGTTTATTGGGTGCATCGTTTATTGGGTGCGGCGTTTCGCGCGATGTGCGCCATGAATGCGTTTAACGCCGGTTACGATCGGATGTCACCGAACGGTGCTGGGTTCGAGGCGAAATCGCTGAGCTTTCAGAGAGTGCGAAAAGCGGTGAGAGAGCGAGATATAGGGAGATAACGCTTTGAAATTTGCTGGTCATCACATCTTGGGTATCAGCCAATTTGATCGGGGTGATGTCGACCGCATATTTGAAGTGGCGGATCGTATGCGGCCTTACGCTCGCCGTGAGCGCAAGACGTCCGTGCTCGAGGGGGCCATCCTGGGCTCCATGTTTTTTGAGCCATCCACACGAACTCGCATTAGTTTTGGAAGCGCATTTAATTTGCTGGGTGGCCACGTTCGCGAAACTACGGGTTTTGAGAGTACGGCGATCGCCAAGGGCGAATCGCTTTATGACACGGCGCGGGTGCTGAGTGGCTATTCTGACGCAATCGTTATGCGCCATCCCACCGAGGGTTCGGTGAGTGAGTTTGCCACCGCCAGTCGAGTGCCAGTTATCAACGGTGGTGATGGTGCAAACGAACACCCCAGTCAGGCGCTGCTAGATCTCTACACGATTCGAAGCGAACTTGCGGGCCGAGGCAGGGATGTCGACGGACTTCGCATCGCAATGGTGGGTGATCTACGTTACGGTCGCACAGTGCACTCACTGTCGCGACTGCTCACGCGATTTGAAAATATCCGTGTGAGTCTTGTCTCGCCCTCTGAGCTCAGAATGCCCGATGCCTTGGTTGAGGAGATGGGGCAAAGCGGTGTCGAGGTTGTTGAGACCGATCAGCTTGAGGTCGGTATTGCGAACGTCGATATCGTCTACTCGACACGAATTCAGGAAGAGCGCTTTGAGTCACAGGCTGATGCTGATTTGTATCGTGGGCGATTCAGATTGAATCAGAGCATTTACACGGCGCTTTGCGAGCCGAATACCGTCATCATGCACCCGCTACCAAGAGATTCTCGAGAGGGGGCTCAAGAGTTGGATGAGGACCTCAATGATGATCCTAATCTGGCAATTTTCAGGCAGTCGGATAATGGCGTGCTGGTAAGGATGGCCCTTTTTGCACTCATCCTCGATGTGGCAGATCAAGTCGACGATTATTCAAGGCCTGTCAATTGGAGCACCGAGCGGCGATTTTGAGAGACCGATGTTGAGACACTTGTCCCTTGCCTATGGCGCAGATGATGTTGAAGTAACTTCTCAGGAGACGGTCTTTCAGGGCTACTTCCGCATGGATGCACTTACGCTTCGTCATAAGCGTTTCGATGGGTCCTGGACGCAGGGTATTCGTCGAGAGCTCTTTCAACGCGGTGATGCAGTCGCAGTGCTGCCTTGGGATGTGAAAGAAGATCGCATTATTCTGATTGAGCAGTTCCGCCCCGGCGCTATTCGTGGGTCTGACTCCCCCTGGATGCTCGAGGCCATTGCGGGCGTCGTCGAGGACGACGAGTCCGACGAGACGGTGGCACATCGAGAAGCCTCGGAAGAAGCGGGGTGCGTTATGGATGCACTGTTGCCAATCACATCCTATTACCCGAGCCCGGGCGCTTGTTCAGAACAAATTCGCTTATTCATTGGGCGTCTCACCACTGCTGCGGTTGGCGAGGTCCGAGGTGTAGAGACTGAGAACGAGGATATTCTGGTCCACTCGGTGACTCGAAAAGAGGCGATTGCCTTGCTGGACGCAGGCAAGATTAACAACGGACTGACGATCATCGCGCTCCATTGGCTTGCTCGCCACGGCGATCGGCTACGATCGGATTGGGTAAGTTAATGAGCGAGGGTTCAGATGGGTCTGTACCCAAGAAACGGGGCCTCCTCGGTTCGAGTGTCATCGTTGGTATGGGTACGATGTTGTCGCGAGTACTTGGGCTTGCGCGGGATGTAGTTTTCGCAAACCTTTTGGGCGCCGCACCCAATGCTGACGCGTTTTTCGTCGCCTTTAAAATTCCGAACTTTCTTCGGCGGCTATTTGCGGAAGGTGCATTCGCTCAGGCATTTGTGCCTGTGCTTACCGAGGTTAAGGAAGGGGGGACGCTCGAGCAGGTAAAGGCACTGGTCAATCGCGTTGCAGGGGTGCTCGGTGGTTCACTTTTCGTGCTGACAGCATTGGCTATGATGATGGCGCCTTGGGTGGCCTTGGTATTCGCACCCGGTTTTAGTCGTGATGCGGCGAAATTGGCGCTTACTGCCGACTTAATCGTTTGGACGTTCCCTTATTTGATGTTGATCAGTCTCACGGGGTTTTGTGGTGCGATTTTAAATACCTACGGGCGTTTTGCCGTGCCTGCCTATACTCCGGTGCTGCTCAATCTCTCACTGATTTCCGTAGCTATTCTCTTGGCGCCGACCATGCCCGAGCCGGCCATGGGCTTGGCGATGGGTGTCGCGTTGGCGGGTGTTGTTCAACTGCTTTTCCAATTACCGTCTCTATATTCGCTAAAACTAACACCGAGACCTATTTGGGATACGAGCGATCCGAGTGTTCGTAAGATTCTAGCCCTTATGGTGCCAGCACTGTTTGGCGTCTCAGTGAGTCAAATCAATTTGTTGTTTGACACTGTGCTTGCGAGTTTATTACCTGATGGCAGTGTTGCCTGGCTTTACTACTCGGACCGACTGACAGAGTTACCTTTGGGTGTGTTCGCGATCGCGATTGCAACGGTGATTCTGCCCACTTTGTCTGCGCTCAGCACGCGCGCCGACTCGGAGGCATTTTCACAGACGTTGGTTTGGGCCATACGGAACGTATTACTTATAGCCGTCCCTGCAACGGTTGCGCTTTGGATTTTGGCTGAGCCTATTTTGGCAACCTTATTCCAGTATGGTGCGTTCTCAGCGAGCGATGTCATTATGGCTGCGGCAAGCCTTCGTGCCTACACCCTAGGGCTCGGGGCTTTTATGCTGATCAAGGTTTTAGCGCCTGGCTATTACGCACGTCAGGATATGAAGACACCTGTGAAGATTGGGATCATTGCGATGGTGAGCAACATGGTGCTGAACGTGGCATTTGTATTCCCCCTCATGTGGTACTTCAATATGGGCCATGTCGGTCTTGCGCTGGCCACAAGCGCATCGGCATGGATAAACGCAGGGTTACTTTTCTTCGGATTGCGTCGCGGAGGTGTGCCACTGGCAGGCGCGTTTGGCGGTAAATATGCGTTTCGTTTAACGGTGGCGGTTACAGGAATGGCGACCTTGCTTACCTTCATAACACCTGAGGGTGAGCTATGGCTGCAGGCTGACCTTTGGTGGCGTATCTCGCGTGTGTCAGTGCTGGTTTTCGCTGGGCTGGGCAGTTTCATACTACTTGTTGGCCTGCTCGGCGTAAGGCTTAGAGAAATTAAGGATCCGAGTCTGCACTGATCGAGATTGTCGGCGTCTGCTTCTGTATACTTCTACCTAGTTTTTCTTATCGTTCAGACATCATGAAACTCATTCGCGGATTGCACAATCTTTCGGACTTGATGCTCTCACAGAGCGCGGTCACGATTGGTGTTTTCGATGGTGTCCATCGAGGCCATCAAGAGGTGCTCGCTCATCTCAAGCGCGAGGCGCAGTCGCTAGGTCTTCAAACAGCAGTTATTACCTTTGAGCCTATGCCCGGTGAGTTTTTGTTTCCGGACAAAGCACCACCCCGGTTGATGACGTTTCGGGAGAAGTATCAAGCGCTAGAGAAGCTAGGTATCGATTATTTGCTGTGCTTGCGCTTTAGTGATCGTCTTCGGACTATGAGCCCGCGCGCGTTTGTTGAAGATATTTTCGTCGAGGGATTAAACGCGCGCTACATCGCGTTCGGCGACGATTTTCGGTTTGGAGAAAATCGTGCAGGGGACCTCCTGTTCACTGAAGCGCTTTCGGCTGAAATGGGTTATCAGGTGGTTCCTACATCGACGTTTGACATCCAGGGAGAGCGCGTTAGTAGTACACGGATTCGTGCCGCGTTGGTGCGGGCAGACTTTGAGCTCGCGGCTGAGTTGCTGGGCAAGCCCTTCAAACTTTCGGGAAAAGTACTCAAAGGTAAGCAATTAGGGCGAACTATCGGGTCGCCAACCGCCAATATTGCGCTCAAGCGTGTAAAGTCGCCGCTACACGGTGTTTACGCGGTTAGGGTGACCGGAGGTGGACTGAGCGATGCGCCCGGCGTGGCGAACGTAGGCGTGCGGCCCACCGTCAATGACGGCATGCTTGCGAATCTTGAGGTATACCTTTTTGATTTTGACGGCGACCTCTACGGAGAGCGTCTTGACGTGGAGTTTTTGACCAAGCTCCGAGACGAGAAGAAGTTTGAATCGTTGGATGCGCTCAAGGCCGCGATTGCGGTCGATCAGCAGGCTGCGCGAGAGTGGCATGCACTAAACCCAGCGAAATAGGAAGAGAACACAGTTCAAAGATGACTGACTACAAAACGACATTAAATCTGCCTCAGACCGAGTTCCCAATGAAGGCTAATCTCACTCAGCGTGAGCCTCAGCGGCTTAAGCAATGGGAAACGATGGGTCTGTATCAGAAAATGCGGGCTGCGGGTTCGGGCAAGCCGACGTTTATTTTGCATGACGGTCCTCCCTATGCGAATGGCGAACTGCACGTGGGCCATGCGGTAAATAAAATCCTCAAAGACATCATCACCAAGTCTAAGACGCTGTCAGGCTTCGACGCGCCTTACGTTCCTGGCTGGGACTGTCACGGCTTACCCATTGAGCTCAACGTTGAGAAGAAAGTTGGCAAGCCGGGCCACAAAGTGACTGCGGCAGAGTTTCGTCAGAAGTGTCGCGAGTACGCGGCTAAACAGGTGGACAGCCAACGCGAGGACTTTAAGCGCATGGGGGTTGTCGGCGATTGGGACGATCCTTACCTGACGATGAATTTTAACTTCGAAGCGAATATCGTCCGCACGCTTGGAAAAATCATCGAAAACGGTCACCTGCAACAAGGCGCTAAGCCCGTTCACTGGTGTTTAGATTGTGGATCCGCATTGGCCGAGGCTGAGGTCGAGTATCAAGATAAGGTTTCCTCTGCCGTGGATGTCGCCTTTCCCTTTGCTGACTTTGTGCAGGCAGAGGCGCTTTTAGGCGATACCGGGCTCGATAAGCTGTCGGTTGCGATCTGGACGACCACACCTTGGACACTCGCAGCGAATCGCGGTGTCAGCATCGCCGCAGACCTCGATTACGTTGTTCTCAACGTAAATGGCCACGGGGTTTTGGTAGCCGAGGCCCTAGCGCAAGCATGCGCCGCGCGTTTTGGGATCGAAGAAGTGGATATTCGGGCCACTGTAAAAGGTGCGGCGCTAGATCGCGTTCTTGTCATACCACCTTTCGCGACCGAATCCGTCCCGCTGATGTTGGGTGATCACGTCACGACCGATGCGGGGACCGGATGTGTACACACAGCGCCCGCGCATGGTCTTGAGGATTTCCATATCGGCAAAGCCTACGACCTTGAGGTGTATAACCCCGTCGGTGGTAACGGCGTTTATTTGCCTGGTACGCCCGTCTTTGAAGGCAAGCATATTTTTAAAGCCAACGAAGAGATCGTCGCTGAGTTAGAGGCGCGCGGTATCCTGTTATGCCACAAGCCATTTACGCACTCTTATCCTCATTGTTGGCGTCATAAAACGCCGATTATTTTTCGTGCAACGGCGCAGTGGTTTATTTCGATGGAGCGTATGGGGTTACTCGAAGAGGCCAAGAAGGCGGTCGATGTGGTCACCTGGGTGCCGGATTGGGGACGCGCACGAATTGACGCAATGCTTGAGAATCGGCCTGATTGGTGTGTTTCGCGCCAACGTACGTGGGGTGCACCGATTCCACTATTCGTCAATAAAGTCGACGGTGGCCTGCACCCAAATAGCGTAACGCTGATCGAAGAGGTCGCGACCCGTATTGAAGCAACGGGCGTCGATGCATGGTTCGAGCTTGAGGCAAGCGAGCTTTTGGGTGATGAAGCCGGCCAATATGAAAAGGTCACCGATACGCTCGATGTCTGGTTTGACTCTGGCGTGACCCACGCGTGTGTTTTGCGAGAGCGCGATGGATTGGCGTCACCCGCCGATTTATATTTGGAAGGATCCGATCAGCACCGAGGCTGGTTCCAATCGTCATTACTGACTGGTATCGGCGCCTTTAATGAGTCGCCCTACCGTCAGGTATTGACCCACGGCTTCACGGTCGATGGTGAGGGTCGCAAGATGTCAAAGTCGATCGGCAACATCATCCCCGCTAAGAAAGCAATGAATGATATGGGCGCCGATATTTTGCGCCTGTGGGTATCGTCGGCCGACTATCGAAATGAAATCGCTGCGAGCGATGAAATCTTCAAACGCACATCAGATACCTATCGACGCATCCGTAATACCGCGCGCTTCTTGCTGGCCAACCTCGCAGGGTTCGAACCCACAACAGATTTGGTGGAGAGCTCAGAGCTGTTGCCTTTGGATCGTTGGATTGTGTCGAAGACGAACGACTTGCAGGCTGAGTTGATCGAGGCGTACGACACGTATCAGTTCCATCACGTGTATCACAAGGTTCACAATTTTTGCAGCGGTGAGCTAGGTGGTTTTTATCTTGATGTGATCAAGGATCGGCAGTACACAACGCAGACTAATTCTTTAGCTAGGCGGTCTTGTCAGACTGCGCTCTATCACATGGCCGAGGCCATCAGTCGCTGGATTGCCCCCGTCCTCAGTTTTACAGCAGAGGAGATTTGGGAAAATCTTCCGGGGGAGCGGGCAGAATCGGTGTTCCTAGCTGAGTGGTATGAGCTGCCGTCTACAGATGACAGTAGTGCCATGGGCGATGCGTTCTGGACAAGGTGCTTGGCAGTTCGTCAGGACGTTAACAAGGCAATGGAAGCCAAGCGCGGTGCTGGCAATTTACGTGGATCCCTGGATGCAAGCGTTGCGCTCTATGTCTCCGATGAGCTCCATGCATCACTTGCGACGTTGGGGGACGAGCTGCGTTTTGTCCTTATCACCTCGGGCGCTGAACTCGCTAAAATCGCAGACGCCCCTGCGGATGCCCTGGTCGGCGATGTCGACGGATTAAAGGTGGTTGTCAGTGCAAGTGAAGCTGAGAAGTGCGAGCGTTGCTGGCATAGGCGCGACGACGTCGGCGCTCACGCCGACCATCCAACGTTGTGCGGCCGCTGTGTCTCCAATGTCGCTGGCGATGGCGAGACACGGCACTTTGCGTAGCGTCTGTCAGCGGCTGTGCTCTCACAAAGAGCCTTTAAATAAAGAGGGGCCTGTAAACCTGCAGGAACCTGGGACACAAGAGGGGCATGACACCCGATATGAGTGACATCCAGAAGAGTGCAAACAGCGAAAGCCATGAATCTAGCTCGCTCTTCTTGCGGGCGTTATCAAACCCTTGGCTCGGGTTTTTGCTGGCGGCAGTGGTTATTTGGGTTGATCAGTACACCAAAGCTTTGGCAAGCGCGGAGCTTCAATATCGCGTGCCAGTTGAGGTTACCTCTTGGTTCGATCTGATGCTTGCCCATAATACAGGTGCGGCGTTCAGCTTCTTAGCCAGCGCCGGTGGTTGGCAGCGATGGTTTCTCGCGGGCGTTGCATTGGCAGTGAGCCTTGTTGTTGCCGTTTGGTTGACCCGACTAAAACGCTCTGAGCTGATGTTGGGTATCGCGCTAGGTTTGGTTCTGGGCGGTGGCTTGGGGAATTTAATTGACCGCGTAAGCCTAGGTTATGTCGTTGATTTCATTTCATGGCACTACAACGATTGGTATTGGCCTGCCTTCAACATAGCGGATTCGGCCATTTGTGTCGGCGCAGTGTTGTTGGTGTGGGATAGCTTTCTTACCGAAACCCGTTAGTAGGGTGGCAAGCAAGTTAATTAGATAGGTGAGTATGGCAAACGATCTGCAAATTACAGATAACACCAAAGTGTCGCTGAACTTCTCGATAACGCTAGACAGCGGTGAGGTTGTTGACAGTAATTTTGATCACGAACCCGCCAGCTTCGTTATGGGCGATGGTTCTTTGCTGCCAGGATTTGAAGCGTGCCTTGTGGGTATGAAAGGCGGGGACGAGGGTGTTTTCACCATTACCCCCGAGCAGGGTTTTGGAGAGCCTCAGGAAGCGAACTATCAGGACATCCCGCGTCACACCTTTAGTAACGACTCCGAGCTCGAGATCGGAATGGTGTTTTCTTTCGCCGATGCGGCGGGTGGCGAACTCCCCGGTATTGTTGACTCTTTCGATGAGGATACAGTCCGTGTTAACTTCAATCACCCACTCGCGGGACGCACCCTCAGGTTTGAGGTGAAAATCGACCGCGTGGAACCAGCGGAGTTGCACTGATGACAGTGATGCTTGCCAACCCGCGCGGATTTTGTGCTGGTGTTGATCGGGCGATCGACATCGTTAACCGCGCGCTTGAAGTTTTTGGACAGCCTATATACGTCCGCCACGAAGTCGTGCACAACAAGACCGTTGTCGATGATCTTAGGGGGCGGGGTGCCGTCTTTGTCGAAGAACTTGACGAAGTTCCAGACGATGCAATTGTTATCTTCAGTGCCCATGGCGTTTCCAAAGCTGTTCAGGATGAGGCGGCGAACCGTGGTCTCCAAGTATTCGATGCGACCTGTCCCTTGGTAACCAAGGTGCACGTCGAAGTCACTGCTTTCAGTCGTTCCGGCAAGGAATGTATTCTTATCGGCCACGAGGGACATCCCGAGGTGGAAGGCACCATGGGACAGTACAATCGGGCCAATGGGGGTGAGATGTATCTTGTTGAGGATGAGGAGCAGGCGTCAAGTCTTGTTGTACGAGACCCCGATAATTTGTCTTACGTGACACAAACTACATTGTCAGTGGACGATACCGCAAAAGTTATCGAGGCACTCAGAGCTCGTTTTCCTAATATCCAGGGGCCGCGTAAGGACGATATTTGCTATGCCACGCAAAACCGTCAAGATGCGGTTCGAGCCCTCGCCGAGAAAGCCAACGTAGTTCTCGTTGTGGGCTCCCCCAACAGCTCTAACTCCAATCGTTTGAAAGAGCTCGCGGAGCGGTGTGGTTCGCGTGCTCACCTTATCGATTCAGCGGCGATGATCGACCCAAGCTGGGTTTCTGAAGGTGATACGGTGGGTGTGACGGCAGGGGCGTCAGCGCCTGAGCATTTAGTCGAGGGCGTTGTTTCTTGGCTAAAGGAGCAGGGCCATACCAATGTCGCATCACTCGACGGTCAACCAGAGAATATTACGTTCTCGCTGCCCAGGGAGCTTCGTATTCCGGCCGTTGAGGTGAACTGAATCATCTCATGCACCCAGAGTGTGCAGCTAGTTCCAGGATTTAAGAAGAAGCCTCAGTCGCTGGGTAGTCAATAAGCCAGGGTGCCTTTCGGTAAACGTTGTAAACAGCGAAGAGCTCCGAGCGGTCGATGGTATCCTTGTCGCCCGGCGACGTATCTTCAGACATCGTTTGATCAGTGTTTTATCATTGTCCCCGCACTATAGCAGTGCGCGCGACAGCAGTAACAGTACCGCGAGCGAACGACTCGTAGCTAGGAGTAACAGCGCATGAAAGTTGTCATGGGACAGCTCAATACTTGGGTGGGAGACATTCAGGGTAACACCGATAAGGTAATCAGCGTCGCGTCGGAGGTGGCGTCAGACGATGAGCCGTTATTGCTCGTTTTCCCGGAGCTTACGCTGACCGGGTACCCACCAGAAGATTTGTTGATGCGAGACAGTCTTCACGATCAAATCGAAACTGCTTTGATGCGCTTGGCGTCGGAGCTTCCCGCAGAACTTTATGTGGTCATTGGTTACCCGCGCCGCTCTGGCGGTCAGCTAGTCAACGCGGCGGGAGTCATTCACCGTGGCGCCATTATTGGTGAGTACTTTAAGCAGCGCTTGCCAAACTACCAAGTGTTTGACGAGAAGCGATATTTTGCCGAGGGACAAGGCGCTTGCGTGGTGGATATGGCCGGTATCAAGGTAGGTATTACCATTTGCGAGGATATCTGGCACAGAGAGCCGGCCTATGAGGCTGCAAGATCCGGCGCCGAGTTGCTTATCAATTTGAATGCCAGCCCGTTCCACCGAGGTAAGCACAAAGAGCGCTGG
>CBFHHL010000127.1:0-6970 GCA_965655685.1 Luminiphilus sp. | reverse complement strand
CTAATCCGCGACGGTGACTCAACGTTGAGCTACGGCCTCAATACGCGCAGGCACGAACTTATGGTGTGGTGTGCCAGCAAATTTATCGCAGTCGCCTAGCGAGGTAAGTTCATTGGGCGCGACACCCAATCGGGTCCCATCCTCACTATAACGCACATGCGTCGGCACTTGTTAGGCGCGCGGTCTCGGCACTAGCGCACCTTTCGACCTAGCGGATTCGTGGCCCCGGTATGCATACCGTTCTTGTCGATCGCCCAATTTCCGGTCGATCGTTTCAGTTGCTCTCGCGAGGCAATAACGCGAATAAACGGATGATTTGGGTCCTTCGCTTCGAAGTAATTAACGTAGTGAACGATCAGTTCTCCGAGCACGGTTTCCTCAAAGATTAGAGAATCCGAATATCCCGCTTCATAGTCGCCCGGCTGCGCGGTAATGGCTTCTGAATAAAACGACTTAAGATCCTCCAGCGCCAGTTTCAGCCATGAAGGCTCGGGGAACGGCTGTATGACGTCATCAGCCCATGACGTCAAACCTGTAATGATGTCTGAGATAGAAGACTCACATACCCCAACCGTTGTACGCCCGCGGCGCTTTAAACCAAGCTCATACCAAGGGGTTAAGGCCCCTACCTCGCGAGCGAGGCGCCCCTGCCATGACTCTTCATCACGCTTGCGTTGGAAGCTAACTGGGCAGGCAGGCGGTGGTGTATCGATGTCAGGGAGATCGATCGGATAGTCTTCCAGAACGGGACCGCGCTCAGCATCGAGTAATGCCAAGCTGTGCTTTATGACCTCAGTTTGGAAAGCTGGGTCAGAAGGCTTCCCAAGGGGTCTACCCAACGGAAAGCTGACCCAGAGAATACGAGGTGGCTTCATGGTCTCGGCAATCTCCCGAAACAACGCAATACCCGTTGTCTGAATGCCCTCAGACTCAAGGTAGTAGGAAATACCGCACACGGTCCTCGAGCAGTTGGGACAGACAGGCACAATGAAGGCTGCTTCAACGCCGTCAGCCTTAAGAAGCTTTGCGAGGTCTCGCACGTTGGCTTCGTAAACGTCCGGCAACATACCGCCACCCATAAAGCTGTAATTGACGTCCGCGAGGCGACCAATAACACCCTCAGACTCGAGCTCCTTGAATCGATCGACGGGGAACACCACGTTGATGTCTTCCTGAAAGCCGCTTCGGTCGTAATTCACAGAGGCATGGGTCATCAAAATATCTGAAGAGGCAAGGTCTCGCGGTAAGGCGCGGTAGCTCGAATCGGCGAATTCGAAATTGTGATCCTCACGAAAGTTAAGCCCCGCTGTGGTAATGATCACCACTTTCTTTTCAGACAGACGCTTTTCGTTAGTCACCCACGGCAGCTCACCTAAGGGAGGTAACAACTTACTCATTAGGTGATTACGTTCGTACTCCGGTATGTCGGCAAGCTTTACCATTGAAAGAAGCACTCCACGTTATGAGTCCAAACCAAGCAGCAGTCGCCGCGTCTTTCGGTGAAGAAAAGGCAGAACCATCAGCACAATGCAACCAACCGTAATTTGCGCGATAAGCCATAGCTCGAACTCGAGCACAGCTCCCCCGAGGACAGCATAGATACTGGCTCGAATGGGTGAGGCAACCATCATGGTCATGACAAACTTAGCGAACTGAAACCGAACTGCGCCAGCCACTATCGTCATCGGACTTTGAGGACCCAAAGGATGGACCGTGATGAGAAAGAGTGCAGGTACGCCGCTACGCGACAAAATGCGTTGCAGCCGCTCATTTTTGTCACCCAGTCGCTTCGTGACCCAATCACTTCCTAGGTAATAGCCGAGTCCGTATTGGACGACACCCGAGAGCGTCAACCCCACGCCTCCCCAAATGATGGCTTCAGTCAGCCCAAACGCTACGCCACCAAGCGTGAGTACGACGTGTGTTGAGAGGCCGAGAAAAAGCCGAATTACCACCAGTACCACGTAGGCGAGCGGTCCCCACCAACCTATCGAGTTAATCCAATCACGAAAATCATGAACCGAGTCGAGTGTCAGCTCGATACCAAAGTAATAAGCCAAAAAGCGGCCGACCATCAGTAGCGCTATCAATGCGCCAATGAAGACGAGGAGTGGCAACCACGCTCTCATAAAGACCACCGCAAAACACACCTCATAAACAGCGATTCCTCAAGCCGTTCGCGCTAACACCTGGCAGCGAAGCAATAGCCGCCGCTGTGAAGGGTCAATCGACGTCCGCTTATGCAGACATCGACGGTTATCCCAAATGATCACATCACCTGGTGTCCAGTTCTGCTCGACGACGAAACCGGCTGGAATCGCATAGGACCATAACTCATCGAGCAGGGCCTCACTGTCGTCTAACGGCAGACTGGGAATGTACGCCCACTCCCGACGCCCGAGATACAAACACGCATCCCCCGTCTCGTTGTGTATTCGAATGATCGGATGAACGGCGCCCGGTGCATCTCGAGGATCGTCAAACCGCTCGAAACCAGGTCTTAAGTTGCCAACACTGTCGTGTGCCGCATTGTGTTTTATCGACAAGCCCTCGATACGCCGGCGCAACTGATCCGGCAGTGACGCCAGCGCTGCTCGCTGATCCGCAAAGTAGGTATCGCCCCCATTTTGCGGAATCTCTACGCCCAGTAGTACGCTTGCGGGCGGCGGCACCTCAACGTAAGTCATATCAGAATGCCAGGTCGCCTCAGCATCACCCAGTCCGCCGATGGGTTTCCCGTCGACCTTGATATTGGAGATGGGCGTCACGTAGAGATTATCTAGGCGTGCCTTCTGCTCTTCGGTCATACGACCTGTAGGAATTTGCTCCAGCGGTCCAAAACGCTGACTGAATGTCTGAAGGGAGTCCTTGCTGAGTGTCTGCCCTTTAAACCGAAGCACGCCAAAGGTAAGCCACGCACGGTAAATCGCCTCAAACGTTTTATCTGTGAGGTTTGCCAGGTCTACCCCTGCAATGTCTGCACCAAAACCTTTGCAAATAGGAACCACATTCATTGGTCTCTGCCTTTGCTGTTGTTAACTATGTCGTTCTTCAGATTGCGGTTATAAGATGTGCCTTAAGCATTAGCCATCTAAATTTCGACCACGACAAATAATATGGCATAGCAACTGCCAAAATAAAACACAATTACACCAACCAAAATTAAGGCGATCCAATGGATATCACTGGCACCTGTCATTGCGGCAACATTTCCTGGAAGGCTGTAGCAAATCCCGATCTCGTCGCCGTGTGCTACTGCACCGATTGCCAAACGTTCGGGTCATCGGCGTTTCAGTATGCCGCGCGGGTTTCAAGAGATGACTTCCAGCTAATGAGCGGTCAACTAAAAGCCCACGAAAAAATAGCAGACAGCGGCAACATCCGACACTACAGCTTCTGTGGCGATTGCGGGACGCCCATCCACACCATCAACAAAGACGGTCAAGGCATTGTCTCCGTAAGACTGGGTAGCTGCCATCAGAAAGATGAGCTACCACCGAAAATGCAGATTTGGTGCTGCTCCGCACCCGACTGGGTCGACGTGAAAGGTGATGTAAAGCTCGAAAAACAGGGCTAGGTTAGGTCACCCTTAAAGCAGCCTTTGTTATTGAGACCAAGACTCATTGGGCTTGGGCTACCTCGAGCAGTGGCCAGAGTATCCAAGCTGCCGCCAGGCTTCGAATACGGCCACTGCCACGGCGTTGGAGAGATTCAAGCTCCTACTGTCGCTAAGCATAGGCAAACGCACGATATTTGGATCAGCAAACTGGCTCAACGCATCTGAAGACAACCCTTTGGTCTCTGAGCCAAAGACCAGTGAGTCGCCCATCGAATAGTGAAATTCTGAGTGTAAAGTTTCGCCACAGGTTTCTACCGCAATCAAGCGGCGAGTATCGTGAGCCTTGGCATAACTTGTCAGATCATCCCACACACGCACGTTTGCAAACTCGTGATAGTCCAACCCCGCTCGTCGTAACCGCTTGTCATCCATCTCGAAGCCCAGCGGTCGAATGATATGTAACCCAGCACCGGTGTTCGCACACAGACGGATAATATTCCCCGTGTTTGGTGGAATTTCGGGCTGGCAAAGTACGATATGAAGCGCTGAATCGCCCATCAAAAAGTCTCGTTGTTTACACAGAGTCCGCACCAAACGCGCAATTCTCTGGGTGAACGCCGCGACCTTGAGAATCAGCGGCGTCGTAAGGGTGTAGTCGAGTTATATATCGAGTTTGGTGCCGAGTCGCTGGATAGTGACACCGTTGTCCCAACCGCCCTCAATGATACTCGCTGTCGCTTCTTTTATGCCGTTATCGATGCGCCACTGAAGATAGGTGTCGTAGTGCGCTACGCTCTCCCATTCCTCGATTAACGTGTACATATTGGCTGACGTCTCAACGTAGACATCGAGGCCAAGACAGCCGTCGAAGCCGCGAGTAGCACCCAGCGACGCCTTAAACACCTCAGCCATTTCGGCGAGCTTGCCCTCTTGCGCTTTGAAATGCGCGATAATGATTGCTGTCATTCTTATTCTCCTTCTGCGCCCATCTTATTGTTGCCCCAAACCAATCTTATTTTTTGGTTTTCAAGACGCGTCGTCCACAGCTTCATCGTCTTTGATACAAATACCAAAGCTCCACCAACGCTTCGAGCAAGCGTATAGCAATCGACCGCGCTGCCCGTGTTGCATGTCTAGGATACGTTGAATGGTCTCTGTCGGCACCATACCTAAAATCTCATTCTCCTGAAGCTCATCAAGAGGGCGAGGGTAGCTAGCCCAGTCCTTAGGTGGTCGCCATCCGGGCGGTGGAATCAGCACGGAGCGCGTTCCGCTTATCGGATAAAGCGCGCGCCAGTCGGTGATCGCTCGCGCCATTTCATCAACAATCTCGGGAAACTCGGACGCCAGATTGTTGTACTCGTTTGGATCCTCAGCAATACGGAACAAATAGTTCGTCACGGTGGTTGAAAGCTGATCCTGCTCCATCTCCTGAACCAACTTCCATTCGTCATCAAAAGCTGTGAGCTTAAAGCTGCCATAAATGGGTATTTCGGAGGCAAACATCACCAGCTCATCGCGCTTATGGATTTCCCCATCTTTGATCGATGGCCATAAACTGCGCCCGTCGAACGGAAAATTATTAAGCGGCGTAACACCGGTCGCCTCGGCCAGCGTCGGGAAAACATCCATCACCGTCATGATCTGATCGAACGTTTGCCCGGGTGCCAGCTGTGCGGGCCAACGCATGAGTGACACTACGCGAATTCCGCCCTCGAAGGTCTCGCCCTTTCCGCCACGCAGTGGTGCATTATCCGCGCCACCGATAGAGTACGCAGCACCCCCGTTATCGCTAAAAAAGAGCACAATCGTATTTTCAGCAAGCCCCTCGTCATCGAGGGTATCGAGGACTTGACCAATAGCCTGATCCATCGCGTCAACCACGGCCGCATACATGGGGCGTGCGCTGTCCCGCATCATCAACTTCGCCATACGGCGGGTTGAGTCAGTCTGATTGGATCGTGCGGGCGCGAGATCTGTCTCTATATCCTTGTACTTGTCTTGCAACTCCTGAGGCGCGTCCAATGGCGTGTGGGGTGCGATAAAGGGCATGTAGATAAAGAAAGGCTTTTCTTCATCACGATCACGTATGTACCGACTTACCTCATCGGCGAGGAGATAGGTCTCGTAACCCTCGTCATCAATGGATACACCGTTCTCCTGAAAGTCCTTGCCGCCCACATTGGCGAAGGGAGGATAAAAGCCCACCTCCGTGTGTAAGTGCCCGTAAAAGTGTTCAAAACCCCGCTGATTGGGGTGGTAGGTCATTTGCGCATGGCCCAAATGCCATTTACCCACCATTGCGGTTTGATAACCCGCCGCCTCGAATGACTGCGGCATAAAGTGTTCAGCCGGATTCACCCCGATATTGTCCCAAGGCAGGATCACCCCATAAGCAATACCCAAACGCATAGGATCACGGCCTGTCATGAGCGCAGCGCGTGTCGGCGAGCAAATTGGCGTTGTGTAAAAACGATTGAGCTGTACCCCTTGCTCCGCCAGTTTATCCAGCGACGGGGTATCAATATTCCCTCCGTGGTAACCCACATCGTTCCAGCCTAAGTCATCAGCAACAATCACAATGACATTGGGACGATCGCCATCTGAGGCGTGGGCACCGTGAACTAAAAGGAGCGAGAGAAGTCCGAAGACAACATGTAAACAGCGGATTGAGAGGAGCATATCTTTTCTTTCTTATCGTTTTGGTGACTTTCAGCGCGCGCATTTAGCACAGCCCTGCTCGTTAATCTTCGCGTTGAAATACGATTGAAGCAACTCGCAAATAGACGAGGTCATCGCTTACATGACCAGAGGCACTGTCAATGAAGCTTCCCGATGCACGACCAGAGAAACATCTAAACAGGTTACAAAAGCGCAAAGCAATGATCATTTGTTAACAGTTCCAACACTTCCGGTCGTGTCATTTGACGGCTCCAATGGCAGCAATCGAACGCGCCCCCACGGTGTTCCGTAGTGAATCCGTCCGTCCTCATCGATTGAGGTGCCGGAATACATCACGTTGTAACGCTGCCCTCCAATCACATAGTGAAAATCGGACTCGCCAGTGCCCCAATTCAGCGCCTCGAGCGTGAACTCGTTATCACGAGCGCCAATAAAATAAACACGATCAGATAAGATACCCACTGTCGGTACGCTACTGGGCGAACTAATGTCTTTGTTAACCCATGCGTATTCGAGGGTCTGCGTATCTGCATTCCACTCAAACTTCTGAAGCCCATAAGGTTGGTATTCAGGGTTACTCCCGAGGTAACCAACCAGCAATCCCGTTGCTCGCTCAGGTAGATACCAAGGCACGTTGCGGGGGGCGTTATTGACTACCATCGCGCCATAACCAGAAACCACAACCGACTGCTCGGATTGAATCTGCGTGAGTGACGGATCACCCATGGT
>CBFHHL010000126.1:0-20722 GCA_965655685.1 Luminiphilus sp. | reverse complement strand
AACCTTTTATGGCGTAAAGAAAGGTAAGGAATCGTATTCATGTTGTATCTTCCGATGTATCAAAACAAGTATTTCGGTCAATACAGGCAATCTAAGGTATTTAATAAGATATTGAATTATATAAGATTTATAAAAATATGGCGGAAGAGGTAGGAGTCGAACCCACCAGGCGCTGTCTCAGCACCTCACTGGTTTTGAAGACCAGGCACCCCACCGGGGATGTCGCTCTTCCATTTTTTAGATGGTCATTGATTAGTCCATAAAACGCGTTTTAAGAACAGCTTTGTTTACTATCTCTCGGTTGTCACCCACACGTCGCGTGTAGCGGAAGCTGTCAAAGAATTCGAGTACCTCAATCGCCAGTTTGCGTCCGATGTGTAGCTCATTTTTAAAGGCAACAACGGTTAGCGATTGTTCGTCAGCCAGTTTTTCAGCCGCCTTGGCAAAGGCCAACAAGGTGGGTACCAGGGCGAACCGGCTTGCGTTCAAGCGGTGTAACTCTCCCGATTCTTTGCCAGCCTTGATCGCTAACTTCAGCTCCATATCTGATAGCCCAGCTGTGGTTTGTAACTCTGAAAGAACAGGAACCTGTGATCCCGATTTGGCCAGTGCGCTGCGAAGCGTGAGCCAACTACTGTCCGGTTGTATCGACTGATTTGAATTTGTGGGAAGCTGAACTCGTCCTTCAGCGCTCTTCAGTTCACCCTTGCTGATTAAGGCGGTAAGGGTCGCTTCCGTGAGTGCGGGGTGAGTCCTACTGCGCAAGAGAGAAATGAGTTTATCTCTCACGATGCCTCGCGCGGATCTGCCATCCTCAGACTGCTCTTCTGAGAGTTGCTCTTTTACCTTGCTGAGCAAGAGGGCGCGCGTCTCGGCAAGTTTGGTTTTTCTGACGATCCAAGCTTTTCCGCCTGATTGGAAAGTTAAGCAGTCATCGGGCGTAAACGACGAGGGCGACGGCTGTTTGTGGTTGAAACACGCTGCAAGGCGCGTGAAATCGACACATTGATCTTCTTGGATCAGTGTCTCTACCACAGCCTTTAAATTGTCCTTGCGAAGAGCGTCTAACCATATCAAACGCTCTGGTTTGGACTTCCCGTATTTTGGGCCGCTGGGATCGAGCACAAATCCACCACCTAGGGTATGGGTTTCTGAATCATCTCGAATAACAAAGCGCTCGCCGCGAGTGGTGGAGAGAGGCTCTTCCAGTATTAACTGCGCGATTGCCTCGTCACCGGGAGACAATCTGCTATCTGAATGGTTGATCAAAGCAAGCTTTGCCGCAACACGCTTTGCGCCAATATGGAGTTTAATAGGCGACAGATGCTTCACCGGCCTCGAGACATGCGGCAGCAGGCTTATGGAAACGTCGATTCGTTCAGTCAAGCTCGCACAATGTGGATCGACCAACGCATCGCCCCGGTTGATATCGTCTAGATTGATCTTGCCTGATACACATAAGGCCACGCGCTGTTTTGCACATGCATTATCGGCCTTCACATCGTTAACGCGCACCTCTCGGATACGCAGTTCAAGGTCTTGCGGTAACAGTGTTAACGTATCGCCAACCGAGACCTGCCCGGCACTGGCGGTCCCAGTGACGACAATGCCTGCACCTTTGATGTGAAATCGCCGATCAATCGAGAGCCGAAAGCCCTGCTGATCGGTTTGGTAAGAGGAGTGCTGCGCGATATTTAACAGGTGTGCGCTCAGGTCTTCGATACCCGTCATATGAGTACTGGAGACGGGAAAGATCTGCGGCTCTATCGCGGTGGCCTCACAGATAAGCTTTTTTACCGCGCTCGAGGCAGCATCGACCTGACCCGATGAGCAACGATCTATCTTCGTAATCACTGCGTCTATCTGTTCAACGCCCAAAAGCGTTAGCACATCTAAATGCTCGCGCGTTTGAGGCATGGGTCCGTCGTCTGCTGCGACAATGAGCAGAGCACGATCGATACCTGAGGCTCCCGCAATCATATTATTGATAAATCGGTGATGGCCTGGCACGTCGATGAAGCCAATCTGCTGGTTGTTTTTCGTTGGCAAGTAGGCGTAACCGAGGTTGATGGTGAGCCCGCGCGCTTTCTCCTCCGCGAGCGTGTCGGTGTCGACGCCTGTAAGTGCTTTGACCAGCGACGTCTTACCGTGGTCTACGTGTCCCGCTGTGGCAATGATCACGGTCTGAGGTCTTTAAATTGCTCAAGAAAATGGCTTTCATGATCGGGCTCAAGACACCTGAGATCGAGCAACAAGACACCGTTACTGATGCGCCCAACGACGGGCTTTGGTAACTCATGTAAGCGGCGATCGAGCGCTCGTAGGACGGCGTCCTCATCGCTTTCCGATGTAATTGCGAGTCCTGAACTGGGTAGTACTTCGACAGGAAAGGAGCCACTCCCTATCTGACTCAAAACGTTGACGACGCTCACGTGAAGTGTCTCACCTAGTGCGTCTGCCAAGGGACCCTGTAAGCGCTGCGCCTGTGCATGGATATCAGCTTCACTTCGCGTCAGTAAACGCAAGGCTGGCAACTGAGAGGTAAGCGCTCTGGGGTTCCGGTATAACTGAAGCGTTGCCTCCAGCGCTGCTATTGTCATTTTATCGAGTCTCAATGCGCGTTTAAGAGGATTTTTCTTGATCTCTGCAACAAGCGATTTTTTGCCGGCAATAATGCCCGCCTGTGGTCCACCTAATAATTTGTCACCACTGAAGAGGACAAGGTCAGCACCGTTGTTCAGTGTTTCTCTTGCAGTGGCTTCATGAGGAAGACCAAGCGCCTTAAGGTCGATTAAGTTGCCGCACCCCATATCGACTACAAAAGGTATAGCGTGCTTTTCTGCGAGTCGGGCCAGTTCGGTTTCAGGCACGGTTTTGGTGAACCCTTCGATGCGATAGTTACTGGTATGCACGCGCATCAACAACCCTGTTTCATCAGAGATAGCGTCTGCGTAATCAGATAAGTGAGTGCGGTTTGTTGTACCCACTTCGACCAGTCGGCAGCCGGAGCGATTCATGATATCGGGAACACGGAATGAACCACCAATTTCCACCAACTCACCGCGTGACACGGGCACAGATTTGTTTAACGCGAGTGTGTTGAGCGTCAGTAAAACGGCAGCTGCGTTGTTATTAACTACGGTAACGGCCTGTGCACCGGTTAACTCACAAATAATAGCTTCGATGTGGCTGTCTCGATCACCACGCTTGCCTTTAGTAATGTCGTACTCGAGGGTTGATGCTCCGGATGCGACCTTAGACATAGCGGCAATAGCTGTTTCTGACAGCGCGGCACGCCCGAGGTTACTGTGAAGAACGATTCCCGTGAGGTTGTAGACGGGCATAAGCGAGGATTGATTTTGGTTGGTCAGTCTCTGTCGCACGGCCGATAAGACACTTTGCGTAGCAAACTCAGCTTTTTCGCCTCGCTGAAGTTGTTCGCGGAGGTGTGATAGGTGCGCTCGAACCGCTTTGGTGACGGCTTGATGCCCGTTGCGTGAGATGTCTTCACTCATCTCATCGAGTACGACACTCACCGAAGGTAGTTCTCTCAGCTTTGCTTGTATGTCGTTATTCACGCCCATTGATCCCCAGTTACTGCCGAGCAGTGTAGCCCGATTGTATTGCGCAGGAACATCATCTCATTTGGCTAAGGCCGTCGGTTTACCCCTTGAGCGTTCAGACGACGCAAGGTAAATAACCGTCGATACGATGAGCCCCGGGAAAACTTCGTGGAGCAAGCTGTTTAGTCCGAGTGCGATCCATATGACTAACGTCGCCATGCCGCAAAGCATCGCCACAAAGACCCACGAGGCGGGCGCGCGCATATTGCGTGAGCTGCACGGCTGAAGGTTTTATTCTTGTACTATTTTAGTCGTTGGGTTGCGTCTGCCATCGTTCGTCCCGTAACTACTTCATTAAACAGGCATTTTCCACGGCGTTCGCTTATGACGGCGATGCCCATGCCGTCTAAGAGGCTTGTGCGCGCAAGGGTTTGCGGAGGCAGCCGATAGATCTCTCTCACCTCACCGTTGTGCCAAAGCCAAAGCATGACTAGTTCTTCGTCGGTGGCGTTCTCCCACTGTGCAATGAACTCATCTCGCGTCCACTGGTCGGATCTGACGAGACGTTGCAGGCAGGCGTCACCCATGACTATCGAGGTGTCGTAGTCGGGAAACTCGCTGGTATTTCGCAGATCAACTGACTTCATAATCAAGAGGTTATTACAGCCCACCATTTAGAGGAATAGAGGAAAGCGGAGTAAATAGAACAGCCCACGCGGCGACGTCAGGCGCATGGGTTAGCCCGTTTTTGTTGCCAAGATCAGGCTGATGTCTAGCGACTCACCCGGAATTTTATCGATTTGTTCGACAGACAAGTCCTCGTGAACCAGCCAGCTCATGATCGATTTCATATCAACACTGACTGAGACTTGCTGCGCGGTTTCTCTTTCGTGCTGAGTGAAGGCGACGATCAGCATCTTTCCACCTCGCTTGAGGACGCGCGTTGCTTCCTGAAAAAGCGCGGCTGGGTCATCAGCAAAGTAGAGAACCTGATCGATAGTCACCGTGTCAAAGCTGTTCGCCGCAAAACGCATTTGATACATATCTTCCTGCCTAACAGACAGGTGTGTCATGCCGGCTTTTTCGATGGCATCTCGTGCGACGACGACCATTTTCTTCGAGAGATCGACACCATAGCCACTAGCGGCCATTGGCCCTACCAAGCCCAACATACGACCAGTCCCGGTAGCGACATCAAGTAGCCGACCAACCTTATGACCTTCGAGTAAAGCGGTGACATGTTCTCTGAAGGTCTCCTCGTCGCCGTGATAGCGATGTAGCTCGAGCCACTCTGGGACTTCATCTTCAACATAACTTTCTGCGAGTTGCGCGCGCGCCTCTCGAATAACAGATAATCGGCGGCTGTCCTCTTCTATGGTGCTGTCAGCGGCGTCGATACTCCCGAGCAGCGTGCCCAGAATGTCATTGAAGGGAGGCTGACGATTTATGCGATAGAAGATGAAGTGTTGCTCGCGAAAGCTTTCCAGTAACCCTGCATCCTGCAAAATTTTGAGGTGACGAGATGTTCGCGGTTGGCTGTGTCCGGTAATTCGAACAAGGTCGGTCACAGTAAGCTCGCCCTGATTACACAGGAAAAGCAGGCGCAGGCGAGTTGGATCGGCGGCGGCCTTTAAACACTGTGATAGCGCGTCAATATTCATTCGTATAAAGATAGCTTTATGCGGGCAAAATGAACACGGGCAAACAAGATTTTTCGCCGCACAAGCGCTACGCTTGTGGTACGTGGTCAGGCACAGTTTACGCAGGCTGGCTTGGTTGCCAGGTCTATCGATGTCCGCGCTTGTGCTGACGCTTAATTATCCGTAAAAAGAAATATCCGAGAAAACAGAAAAATAAGGGGAAACATTATGCTCAGACTCCATTTCGCACCTAACTCCCGCGCGGGTCGAATTCTTTGGCTGCTTGAAGAACTTGAGT
This sequence comes from Luminiphilus sp., assembly GCA_965655685.1. Taxonomy (GTDB): domain Bacteria; phylum Pseudomonadota; class Gammaproteobacteria; order Pseudomonadales; family Halieaceae; genus Luminiphilus. The sequence continues at coordinate 15,221 of CBFHHL010000126.1, read as the reverse complement.
TGCCTTACGAGCTCAATGCAATGGCCTTCCATCCCAAAGACCTGAAGTCCGACGAACATCGAAGTCGACACCCGCTAGGGCGCATACCTGTGTTAGATGATGGCGATATTTCTATATACGAGTCGGGCGCGATTGTTGAGTATGTGCTTGCTAGACACAAAGAGGGTGGTTTGAAGCCCTCTGTCGAAAGTCCCATGTTCCCCGAGTATCTCCAGTGGTTTCACTATTGTGAAGGGATGGTTATGCCTCCTATGAACACCATCGTTGTTCACACTATCTTGTTACCTGAGGATCGTCGTGATCCCGTGGTGCTGGGCCAGGCCCAACGTCTTCTCAACAAGGCGCTGCAACCAGTAAATGACGCGCTAGAGGGCCGTGAGTATCTGATTGGTGATTTTTCTGCCGCGGATATCATGTTGGGCCATGCCTGCTTCATGAGTAATCGCATGGGTTGCGTCTCAGACGATATGCCGAACGTGAAGGCCTATGTTGAGCGCATAACGCAGCGACCGTGTTTCCAAACTGCAATTAACATGAAATAGCAGCTGGCGGATTGTCACAGTGAGCACAGTGAGCACAGTGAGCACGGTTAGTTGGCAGGCATTTAGACTTTCTTTATCCTCGCTGAACGTAACCACAAGATAATATTCAGGAAAAAGCGATGTCTTCCAAGTGTATTGCCGCCTTGGCTCTCAGTTTATGTGCCGTAGCGTGCGGAGGCGGCGGTGGAGGGTCTTCATCTCCGGCACCGGTGGCCGGCGGCGATACAGGTTCTGGGTCTGGTTCTGGTTCTGGATCAGGCTCGGGCGGCGGCAGCGCCGATGCTTGTGGAGCAGCGGCGCAGGTACAGTTTGTTAAAGAAGTTTCAGAGAATTATTACTACTGGTACGACGAGTTGGCGCAAGTTAATGCCGCTGACTACTCTGATCCGTCCGATTATTTGTCCGCCATCATGCAGCCCATCTGGACCGACGGCACGGGTCGCGACCCAGGGTTTTCTTACTTAACAACAATTGAAGAAGATACCCAGCGTTTTACCTCGGGGGCCTTCTATGGCTACGGCGTACGCTACCGCATCATGAACAATAATTTCTACTTTGCAGACTCCTACGAAGGCGGACCTGCGCACACCGCCGGTATTCGCCGAGGCCAGCGTCTCTTAGCCGTAAAGCGCGATGGAGAGAGCGCCTTTGAAACCTGGGACGAACTTGTCGCGCGCAATGCTGAGCTACCGACTGCAGTCTTTGGTGCGAGAGGAGAGCTCCAAACGACGGTTTTTCGCGTTGAGTACGAGGGTGAGGAGAGCGAGATAGCAGTGACGACTGCCGAGACTACTACGCCACCGTTGGCCGGCGAGGCCTTGGTCATCGAGCGTGATAGCGGTACGCCTGTTGGTTATCTCAATTTCCGAACCTTCATTGATGCGGCAGATGGCCCGTTACGGGCGGCTGCAACCAAATTTCGTGAGGCTGGTGTCACGGATCTCATCATCGACCTACGCTACAACGGCGGTGGGCTGGTGAGAGTTGCGGAGACTTTTCTAAACCTACTCGCCGGCGATACCGCCAATGGTGAACTCAGCTATATCGTTAACCTCAACGATAAGCATCAAGATGAGAATAGCACTGCTAACTTCAGGTCTCTGTCAGAGACCTTCAGTCCTTTGCGTATTGCGTTTATCACGACCGGTGGATCTGCCTCCGCGAGTGAATTACTGATTAATGGGCTTGATCCACATATCGAACTGGCGATTGTAGGCTCCGAGACATCGGGTAAGGCGGTTGGTCAGTATGCGTTTGACTTGGATCCAGATGCATGTGAAACACGCTTGAGGCTAATCGCATTCGAGATTCAAAACGGTGAAGGGCAGGGCGGTTACTTTACGGGACTTGTCAGCACTGGACGTTTCACGTTTTTTGAAGCGGCCGATGATGCGACGCGTCCGTTTGGTGACGCGCAGGAAGATTCTTTTGAGACAGCCTTTAGTTGGTTGAGTGGCACTTTATCGGCCAGTCAGTCTAAATCGTTGGCGGCTAAAATGAGTGACAAGCCCTTAATCGGCGTAGCGCCATTCGGTGCTTCATGGCCGATCGATCAGGATGCGCCACTTAATCCTGACGGGAGTGTACGGTCCTTTTAGACCCTGAAAGTACTGGATAATGAACTTGTTGGTTATTCACCTAGGGCGCTTGGCCCTGTAGCCCCTTGGCTCAAGCCTTTTGCATGTTGTAGGAGTAAAAATGAGCACGACTGCTGAGATTTTTCAAACAATTGTTAACGAGCGCCGTTCCATACGGGCCTTTAAACCGGACCCTGTAGGCCGCGATGTGATCGATGCTGTTTTTACGCCAGCCCTGCGTGCCCCGAGTAACTGCAACACGCAGCCCTGGTTTGTCCACATTGTTACGGGAGACAAATTGGAGAAACTTCGCGAACTGCTTCCTATGGCCTTTGCTAAGGGCGATGTCGCACCTGATTTCCCTTATGACGGTGTCTACGACGGTGTCTACAAGAATCGACAGTATGGGGCAGCCAAGGCGCTCTATGATGCCTTGGGCATTCCGCGGGAAGAGAAAGCCAAGCGACAGGAGTGGTTCCTCGGCAATTTTCGTTTCTTCGATGCACCTGCGGTGGCGTTCTTTATGCTACCGGACGGATTTGGCTTGCGAGAGGCCTGCGACCTCGGGATGTTTACCCAAACGGTGATGTTGGGTTTGACCGCGCAGGGTCTGGGTTCATGTCCGCAAACGGCACTTGGTTTTATGGCTAAGCAAATTCGTGAAGTTATCGACGTACCCGCGGATCATAAACTGATGTTTGGTCTATCATTTGGCTATCCATTAGATGCGCCAATCAACGGTGTTGTTACGGATCGAACAGATCTCGCCTCTGCGGTAACGTTCCACAGCTAGTTGCCGCGAGATGACAACACAGGGCGTGCTTTTGCGCTACTGACCCCCTCGACTGTTTTAGTCGAACATTTAAGAACGTTGGAGGTCTTTATTAGGGGCCTCCGGTGCGACAAGCTGACCGGGAACCCAAAAGGTCCTCAACGGAGCCGCCGGCGTGCCGCTGGCGCGCTTGCACTAGGGCGCCGAGATGAAGCCAGATACCTCGAGCTGAAATCCTGAGATCGCATTGAACTTAATCGGCGCCGACATCACCTGCATGTTGGTAACACCGAGGTGACGCAGAATTTGGGCGCCCGTGCCGATGACTCGGTAGTTTTGTGGCGGTGGCTCAACGTCAGCAGCACCTGTTAATTGGGCGATATTTCGCATGATGGTGTCCGGTGATTCCCAGCCTCCAAGCATGACAACTAACCCACGACCTTTCTCAGCAATGTAAGCCATTGCTGAGTCATAAGACCATCCTTGTGAACCGCCAGGTAGCGTTGTTCCCAGCACATCACGCAGCGTGTTTATCGGCTGGATACGAACAGGTAAGTTAGGTTCAGTGAGGTCGCCTTGGTGCAACGCGTACTGAATTTGTCCATCAACCAAGTCTTCGAATGTGGTCAGTGTGAACTTACCCCATCGTGTGTCGATGGAGACCTCGCCGCTACAGCGAACTGACTGCTCGTGCAGGGCTCTGTACTCAATCAGATCGGCAATGGTGCCTATGCGAAGATTATGCTTCTCAGCAAAAACCTCGAGTTCGGGACGACGAGCCATCGTACCGTCCTCATTCATTATTTCGACAATCACTGCCGCTGGTTCGCAGCCGGCCATGCGAGCAAGGTCTACACCCGCTTCTGTATGGCCAGCACGCTGGAGCACACCACCTGGTTTTGCCACCAGCGGAAAGATATGCCCCGGCTGCGAGATATCAGACGGTTTTGCGTCAGCCCTGACCGCCTCCAGAATGGTGTGAGCGCGTTGCTTAGCACTGACGCCAGGACCCACTGCCTGTGTCGCATCGATAGATACAGTAAAGTTGGTTTCGTGTTGCGATCGGTTATCACGCACCATCAGCGGAATGCGCAACTGGCGTGCTCTTTCAGCCGTGATCGGCATGCAAATCAATCCGCAGGCTTCGGTCGCAAAGAAATTGATGATTTCGGGTGTGACTTTTTCCGCTGCAATGACGAGATCACCCTCGTTTTCGCGGTCTTCGTCATCCATCAGAATGACCATCTTTCCTTCGCGGATATCGTCCAGAATATCTGGAACCGAATCTAGCGGCATGAATTTTCTCCTAACTTAACACTTCTCAATGGCAACAGCGGTCGCTTCGCCACCCCCAATGCATAAGGCGGCAACGCCTTTATCCTTGCCATAATGGTGCATGGCATGCATCAGAGTAATTATGATTCGAGAGCCAGTGGAGCCGATGGGGTGGCCTTGCGCGCAAGCGCCACCGTGGACGTTGACCCTTTGTGGATCTAATCCATGCGCTTGCATGGCAAGTATAGTCACCATTGCGAAGGCTTCGTTAATCTCCCACAGATCTACGTCGCTCGCTGCCCAGCCGGTTTTTTGCAGCAGAGCAGAAATCGCATCAACAGGCGCAAGAGTGAATTCGGCTGGATCACGACTGGCGCGAGAGTGAGCCACAATTTTGGCCATTGGATTGAGGCCGTAATCCTTGACAGCAGATTCGCTGGCCAATACAAGCGCGCTAGCACCATCAGAGATCGAGCTGGCATTGGCGGCGGTGATGGTGCCGTCTTTAGCAAAGGCAGGTCGCAAAGAGGGGATTTTGTCGACACGGCCCTTGTGAGGTTGCTCATCGTCGACAACCGTAATCGTGTCGCGACGAGTCTTTACCTCGACAGCTGCGATTTCAGTCTGAAGCAGGCCTTGTTCAATGGCGCTTTTTGCTCGAGTAAGACTTTGAATTGCAAATTCGTCCATCGCCTCACGTGTAATGCCATGCTCATCAGCTGTGGCTTGCGCAAAGCTACCCATAGCACCACCTGTGTATGCGTCTTCCAAGCCATCCATGAACATGTGATCGTAAATCTGTGTATGGCCTAATCGTTGGCCCGCTCGCCCACTCGGCATTAAATGCGGCGCGTTGGACATGCTCTCGAGACCACCGGCAATCGCTATTTTATTGGTGCCAGCGCGAATGCTATCGATACCAAAAATAGTTGCTTGCATGCCGCTACCGCAGGCTTTGTTGACGGTAACTGCTCCTACGTGATCAGGTAGACCTGCGTAGCGACTTGCCTGTCGGGCTGGGCATTGCTTGAGACCGGCTGGAAGCACACATCCCATGAATACCTCATCAATGTCGCTACCATCAAGGCCAGATCGATCCACAGCGGCCTTGATTGCCGTGCTACCCAGTTGAGGTGCTGTTACCGCAGCGAGATCGCCCATAAGGCCGCCCATTGGGGTTCTGGCACCACTCACGATGTAGATTTCTTCGGACATGAGAAAAGACTCCAGTGCGATATAACAAGGTCAGCGATTAAGCCACAGTGGCACCGGGGTCTCAATGAAAAGACATGACTCAATTGGCCGAGAAAAATTTTCCTCGAACTGCTTTACGATATTGAGACGGCGTCAATTGATTAGCTCGCTTAAACTGGCGCGCAAAATGTGAAGAGTCAGTTATACCAACCTCGGCAGCTACCTGCGTTACGGAAAGATTGGTGCTTCTTAGGAGCGATGCCGCCTCGCTCATCCTAAGACTCATAAGGTATTGCCATGGCGTAGTGCCGGTTGCGCGCTGGAAGCGCCTTGATAGGGTGCGCTCGGATAGTTCATAGCGGCGTGCAAAGTCTTCTATTGAGACGGGTGCTCGGAGTTTTTCGCGCATGTAGAGCTGTAGGTCCGCGACAACCTCATCGTAGTGTTCTTGAAGCGTATGCGAACCTAATTGGGTTGCGCGAAACTGCTGGCGTATCTCAGGTGAAAACTGGTTTTCGATACGCCGCGCTACTTCTGGGTTGTAAAAGCCACCCATGAGATAAACCAAAAGATCGCTGATTGAGTTTACGCTTCCCGCGCAGTACAAATTTCCAGATTGAACGATGAGCTGATCACGGCGCAGATCCACATCAGGGTAGCGCTTTGCGAATTCATCGAACCAAAACCAGTGTGTTGTCGCAGCCTTTCGTTCTAGCAGACCTGTCTCAGCGAGTAGAAAGCTCCCTGTACCCACCGCTGCTATCGCTGCGCCTGACTTAGCGACCTGTCGTATAAAGGGGACTAATGAAGGATGTCGCTTAAGGACTCGCCGTGGGTCCCGCCAGATTGCAGACACAACCAACAGATCGAGCCTTCCGATTGCATCAATAGTTTGTGTTTCTACTTTGAGACCGCCCCATGTCGTGACCAGCCCGCCGTCTGGAGAGACCAGTGAAACGTTGTTTTCAGTTCCCAGTAGTGCCCCGGAAGTTTGTCCTGCTGCCATAGAGAGTTCCATTGGCAAGGTCACTGAGCTTGCAAGGGCATCGCTATGGATGAGCGCTGCAATGCGTGGGATGCGAAATTTTCCCGTCGGTTTTTTCATGATGAATGACTTAAAAATACAAAAGTATAAAGGGTGCTGTTTCTACAATCAAAGACTTCAGCGGTAACCGAATTACAAAAGATTTATGACCAATTTACCTGTCATCGTTGCATCCGGGGGGATCAACACTGCGGGACGTTCATCGCATCGTCATGCTCACAACCGCCTAGTTATCAATTCGATTGATGTTGAGGCGAGAAATCGAACCATCAATGCACTTGGCGTTATGATGGATTCGGCTATCGAAGACGAGATCTTGGCACGAACGCTCGTTCGCAGAATCGAGCACCAGCATTTTGATCCATCTGCGGTAGCTATCAACCATCGTTACCGGATTGACGACGTGCATGGAGTCGTCACTTTATCTCCCGATGGTTTTACGACGTCGCGAGCGCAGAATGCACTCCGCGGATTGTCGTCGGGCGATACGGTTTTAGTGCCTACGCAGCGAGAGTTCGATGTTAGCGTTGCTGGTCAATTGCCTATGGGGTTTGATCCGAGTGCGCTTTACACGTCACGAAACCATCCCCGAGGCCTCCAAATGTCCATCTACGCGATGTCGGACGCACTCGCAGATCTAGGACTGGATTGGGATCAGCTTGCAAGCACTCTTCCCCCTGATGCAGTGAGTGTCTACGTCTCCAGCTCGATGGGGCAGCTCGATGAGGCAGCGACAGGCGGAATGATGACGGCGGGACACCGTGGCGAGCGCGTAAGTGCCAAGAACTGTCCTTTGGGGTTTGCTGAAATGCCAGGTGACTTCATCAATGCTTACGTTCTCAAGTCGCTGGGCCACACGGGTCCCGCCTTAGGTGCCTGCGCAACGTTTCTCTATAATCTGCAGCGTGGCGTTGACGACATCAAGTCGGGTCGCGCTAGGATTGCCGTTGTTGGCGCCTCGGAGGCGCCAATTATTCCCGAGCTCATGGATGGCTATGTGGCGATGGGTGCGTTGGCTACCGATAAAGAGCTCAGGCAATTACAAGGCATCGGAGAGGAGGGGCTCATACATTATCGATCAGCGTGTCGACCGTTTGGCGACAACTGTGGATTCGTGATGGGGGAGTCGGCGCAAGTCATGATTCTCATGGATGACGCTCTAGCCTTAGAGTGCGGAGCCCCTATTCTTGGTGCGATACCGTTTGTATCAGTGCATGCGGATGGCGCGAAAAAATCTATTCCCGGACCTGGCGCAGGCAATTACTTGACCATGGTACGTGCCGCTCAGGCTGCACGTGACATCCTCGATGAAGCCTCCTTCAAACGGGAGGGCGTGGTCATGGCACATGGCACGGGTACGCCTCAAAACCGAACCTCGGAGTCTGCAATCTTTAGTACCGTTGCAAACGCACTATCGGTTGAGGACTGGCGTGTCTCAGCAATAAAGAGCCACACGGGACACTCCTTGGGTGCTGCCGCAGGCGATCAGATGTCTGCTCTTTTGGGTATCTGGGACTCAGGTTGGATACCTGGCATTGGTTCGATCGATAAGTTAGCCGATGATGTTGTAACCGACCGCTTGAGTTTTGCACTGAGGGACATGGAAACGGAAGACTGCTCCTACGCTCTCGTTAACAGCAAAGGGTTTGGCGGGAATAACGCGACGGCAACTGTGCTAAGTCCAGAAGTCTCGATGTCATTACTTGAGAAGCGTCACTCTGTGGATGCGATATCTAAGTGGCACACAGCGAATGAAACGGTGGAGCAAAGCCGCAGAGATATCGAAAGCTTGCGCCTGAGTGGTGATTGGCAACCCCTTTATCGATTTAACGACGGTGTGCTCTCTGGTGCTGATGTCCGCATAGAATCCGGACATTTGATGCTTGGCGATCTAGTAATCGACACAAGAGAGCGCGTCGTACCGAACGATTGGAACCTTGAAGGTTGAGTCGGTAAAACGCGGCATCGGTGGCGGTAGGCGTTTCCCATCGATATCTAGTTGAATTATCCGTATCAGTAATGCCCGTGCGAGCGCTCCCGATGTAACTGGAGCAAAAGCGCACACAGTCTTACGACCCCGAACTTGGTTGCGTCCTATCACTATAGCTTTTCATACTGTGGCCCTTGTTTGAAAAATATTGGATCGGCAACCTTTTTCTAACCAGAACATGCTGCGATTGCTACACTATGATGATGGTTAATCACGATGTTTTGAAAACACTGACACACCGTGTCTCGCACGGAAGTCTTGAGGCTCCTGGTCCCAGTTCTGAAGAGGTTGAGTTGATCACCCGCGCCGCACTCAGGGCCCCGGACCATGCGCTGCTAAGGCCGTGGCGTTTCGTGGTCATCGAAGGCGAGCGGCGCGGAGATCTCGGTGTCGTCCTTCACGAGAGTCTGCGTTTGCGTGGTGTGACCGACGAGGCGCAGTTGGCGAAGTCGCTCAAGGCACCATTACGGGCGCCTCTGATAGTGGCGGTGATGTTGGACTACAAAGCTCATCCCAAAGTCGATCGCACTGAGCAAGTGGGCTCAGCTGCTGCAGCCACATACGCAATGTCTCTCGCGGCTAATGCGCTCGGCTATGGTACCATGTGGCGAACAGGACAGTACGCGACTGATCCTCATGTCGTCGAGGCGCTGGGGGGGAGTGGGCAAGACGAGGTTATAGGGTTTCTCTACTTAGGTACCCGAAAAGGACCATCGAAAAACCTTCCCGAGCTTGACCCGAGCGATTTCCTGACGCACTTTTAGCGCTCCTCGGGGGAGTGTTCGATGCGGTTTTATCAATCCATGACAAACCAGTTCGTGTTTGCGGGTGTTCTTTTATTCATTCTTGATCTTTGGTTGTTTCCGGCACCCAAGCCTCAGTTGGGGCCGTTAAATCCAGCGCGCGTAGCGCTGCAGGCGGAAGCGTTACAACAGCTCCAGCAGGCGGAGCTCTCTGATCAACAAATAGAACGTATTAAGGAACGCGAACTTCGTGATGAGCTTTTGTTTGTGGAAGCGGTTGAGCGAGGTGTGATTGATCAGGACCTCGTAGTTCAGCGACGCCTAATTCGAAACATGCGGTTTATGAGCCCCGAGCGCGATTCATCTGACGAGACGCTGCTTGCGGAAGCTTGGGAGCTGCGGCTGCATCTTGCAGATGAGGTGGTGCGCCGACGAACCGTTCAGGTTATGGAGTCTTTAATCGTTGCTACGCAACCTTCGTTTAATCCATCAGAGGCGGAACTTCTTGCTGAGTACAGTAATCGGCTCTCCGAATTTGAGGAGCCTGAGCGCTTCAATTTCGCGCATGTGTATTTACGTCCCAAAACTGGGAATGAACGCTATGAAAGGCTGATTAACGCTGTAAAAGGAGGACTCAAGCCTGATGAGGCGCGCCAGAACAGTGATGTTTTCCTTGCCGGCTATCGTTTCAGGAATGTAAGCCTACTCGATATATCAAGGCAGTTTGGCGATCAGTTTGCGATTGAGCTTGCGTCTAGTCTCCATAGTGAGAGTGAACTACTGGGAAAGTGGTTGGGACCGATTAGCTCTGTTTTTGGGCAGCATTGGGTTTGGGTAGAAGATCGGTCACCCGCTAGAGTGAAAGGATTTGAAGAGGTCTATGCTGATCTTGTACGTGATTTGAGAAAAGTCGCGGAGGATGCGGCTGTTGAGGATTGGGTTGATGCTCGGCTTGCTAAGTACGAGGTGAGTTTATGATCCGTCTAATCACATTGTTTCTCGTGGTTTTGATGCCGCTAGCCGCGCAAGCGCATCGGTTTGCACCCTCAGCTCTTGACGTCAGGGCACTATCCAACGGCGAAATCTCTGTCGTGTGGAAAACACCAGCTCAAGCCACGTCAAATATCCCAATGTTGCCCGTATTGCCCGCTGGATGCTCTGTTGTTTCGGAGACCCCCTGGTTTCCTGAGGGCACGGGTAAAGTGCTGCGTCAGCAATGGCATTGTGAGACCGATTCGCTGGAGGGTTTGGCGCTCAGTGTGTCTGGGCTCGCTGAAAATCAGTCGTCAGCAGTGGTATCAGTTAGGCCTCAACCTGGGGTGTTTTTTCAGGAGGTTTTGACTGTCTCAGAGCCTGTATTTGTCGTCCCAGCACAACGCTCGCTGTTGGAGACGGCCTCGCATTACCTTTGGTTGGGAGCTGAACATATAGCGATTGGCATTGATCACTTGTTCTTTGTGGCGGGGTTGCTGCTGCTAGTGAACTGGGGAAGGCGTTTGGTTTATACGATCACTGCATTTACGGTGGGCCACAGTATTACGCTCGCGCTCGTTTCACTGGGGATCATTACTAACCCTGAGGCGTTGATCGAGTGGTTGATTGCAGTCTCAATTTGGGCTCTGGCCTACGAGCTTTCTAAACCTGATCAACAAAGTCGTTTATGGAGACGACCCTGGTATATAGCCGGCGCATTTGGGTTACTTCACGGTATGGGGTTCGCGGGTGCGCTTGCGGAGACGGGTTTACCTCAGGTCCACTTGCCGACAGCTTTGTTGTTTTTTAATGTGGGTATCGAAGTCGGACAACTTGTTTTTGTGGCGCTTCTTACGTTGCTTGGCGCATTAGTGTCACGAATAACTTCTGCGACGTGGTTAAAAGCGGCCCCTGTCTATGTACTTGGGGCCGTTTCTACCTTCTGGGTGCTCGAAAGGACTGGCGCGTTGCTGGGCTGACGCCTGCAGGGAAGGCGATCAGTCAGGTTCGCCGGGCCAGTTTGTCATGGGAAAGAGCGGATGTAGGGCTAATGCGACACCTTCTCGGATGTGAGTCTCATTACCTAAAATTTCACGCCGTCGAACAAAACCTGAACCGCTTCGTGTGTCGACCGCCTCGTTCAATGCAATACCGCCCTCGCCAACAAACATGCGCTCTAGATCGCTATTGAAGATAGAAATTCGAATCGTAGTTGCCGCCACTGGGACGCTCCAGTTGAAATTGACCGAAACACCTGTTCCGCCACCTTGCGTTGGTGGTTTGCGCGTTACGCCGTCCCAGCGCGCTACTCGATTTACACCCTGGGCGAAGTAAACATCCTTCTCGAGCAGGTCTGTGAAAATGAGAGCATCAATGCGAGATGACTCCATCATTTGATCTCTAATCGTATTAACGATCCGCGAAAAAGTTCGATTGTTTACACGACCCGTCGATGGGTCCACAGGGTCCCCGTGCATCGACACGGCGTTTCTCCATCGCTGGATAAACTCACGAGGGGAGACAACTTCCCAGCCGTTACGTTCGAGGACTTCGGCAATGATGGCGTCAACCTCACCTTCTCGCTTTTGTAGATATTTACGGGAGGGTGAACTCAAGTTCACGTGGGCGATTACAACTCGTTTAACATTCGCGGCCTGAATGGCATCAGTATCGATAGCATTCTGAGGCGTCGTGGGGTTGTAGCCGCTGCCACTAATACTGCCACCAGAGGCACAGGCGTTGAGTAGTACAACACAAATCGCTAGTGTTGCCCCTCGCAGGGCCTTCGTCACTGATCTTCTTTTTGTCATGCTTCTCCCCGTCACTGTCGATTGATTAACCCTGCGCGATGCTAACAAAGGAGGCTTAGAAGTGGCAGAGAATTTAAATGTAAAGGTTTCGGGAGAAGGTTTCTCGCATCTCGTGCTACTTCATGGACTATTCGGTTCAGCGAATAATTTGGGTCAGCTAGCGCGCGCATTCAAAGGCGAATATCGAGTCCTCAGTGTGGATTTGCCGGATCATGGAAGGTCATCATGGCTTGCTGCGCCATCTGTTGAGGCTTATGCGGAAGTAGTGGCAACGTGGCTCATTGATAACGGTATTGAGCAGAGTAAGGTGATCGGACACTCGCTCGGTGGAAAGGTTGCTATGCAGTTGGCGCTGGATTATCCCTTGTTAGTGGAACGTCTAGTCATTCTGGATATATCACCTCTCTCTTACCCTAGTCGTCACGACAATGTTTTCAGTGCGCTCAGAGCTGTACTTGCAGCGGGAGTCACATCGCGTGGAGAGGCGAAGTCGGTTATGGAACCCTTACTAGACGAGCCCCGATTCGCAGACTTTCTGCTAACGAGCGCTCAGCTAAGTAATGACGGAACCATCGAGTGGAGGTTCAATTTAGAAGGCTTGCAAGCGGGTTATAAAAATATCTTAGCGGCAATTGCGCCAACGCGCGACACCGGCGGAATGTTCCCGGGATCAGTGCTGGTCTTGCGTGGCGAACTGTCGGATTACGTGACTAATAACAGTCAAGACGCGTTTTTATCGTTTTTTTCACATGTCGACGTGGTCACTGTAATGGGTGCTGGACATTGGTTGCACCAGGAAGAGGCGGCGTTTGTTCACAAAGCAGTCCGACACTTTTTTGACACACCAGGTTGATTGCATTTCACATCATTTCTGTCCACATATCCTGTGGATAATTTGGTGGGTAATTTGTTTGTTCGGTCCCGAAACGTCGTAACTTAGTCGTCATAAACATATTGGTTAAATTTTAACCAATGTATTAAAATTCAATAAAAACAATAATTTAAAGAGATTTATTTAAGTAATGTTTTGGTATTGTAGAGTAAGTAGGATAAAGTTGGCTCGTGTGACGCCGATGTGAATAAAATTTTTGTGAGTCAATAGGCTTTTTTAAAAAAAGAGCAGAAAAAAACAAAAAAAAATGAGATAGAAAGCTAGATTAGCGGGAAAATTACTGTTAGCAGAAATCTCTCACTAGCCTCGGTAGATGCATCCAAAGTCACAGGTTTCACGAATTTCTACGAAGTCCAATTCAGGCATTTGAGGTTTAAGTCGACACCAGATCCAGCGCGCCAAGTTCTCACTGGTTGGGTTCTCTAAACCTTCAATCTCATTTAAGTAGTAGTGATCTAGCTGGTCGTAGAGCGGAGTGAAGGCTTTTTGTATGTCTTCAAAATCGAAAACCCATCCCGTTTCCTCGTTCACTTCGCCAACGATGCCGAGACGGACAAAATAAGAGTGCCCATGCAGGCGCGCGCACTTGTGTCCCTCGGGGACCATTGGAAGCCGATGTGCCGCTTCAAATCGAAAGTCTGCGTACAATTCCACGTTGTTACCTGCACCGCCCCGTTTCAATGGACGCGCGAGTGTACACAAGTTGGATACTGCAAGTGGCGGAAAAAGTAAAAATCACGATAAATTGGGGAAAGGTAATTGACAGACCAACAGGCGTCTCTATAATCGCGTCTTCCTTGCCGGGGTGGTTAGCTCAGCTGGGAGAGCATCTGCCTTACAAGCAGAGGGTCGGCGGTTCGATCCCGTCACCACCCACCAAATTTCTTTGGAATTTGGATCATCGACACTCAAGGTGTCGGCTACCTGGAGCGGTAGTTCAGTTGGTTAGAATACCGGCCTGTCACGCCGGGGGTCGCGGGTTCGAGTCCCGTCCGCTCCGCCATTACTTCTAGACAGCGCACCTACGTAGTTTGTCTCTGACTCTGTGTAAAAGGTCTGTGTACTTCAACGGTTCACGGAGACTTTTCAGATGAATCTAACGTGTCTTAAGTCAGGCATATGGCAAGTTGAATTACGTATCCCTTCCGATGTTCGTGTTGTCCTAGGTAGAACTAGGTTTGCTAAATCAACATTCACCAGAGATAAGCGTCAGGCTGCTAGTAGGGCATTGCCGATCCTAGCTGAGTGGCAACAATTAATCTCAGTTGCTAGGCAAAACCCCGATTTAATAAGGTCAAAACCTGAGCGAACTAAGGGCGTCTCAGGTGCGTCTCAGGTACTACTTGGTAGCTACCATTGACACACATGGCTCGACGATTTAAAGCCGTCACAAGCGAAGCTGTATGCTGCTATTGAATGGGGTGGAGGCGTATCTTTGCCAACTCATATGTCACAGTTCACTGAAGCGCACTACAGGCGACATAGAACTAAGCTGGAAGCGAAACGATACATCCTCGAAGCAACACTATTCATCCACACGCTTGACGACCTTTCTCGTGTAAACACCCAAAGGTGGCTAACAGCCGAGGAACTGAAACCTGTTAACGCGAGAAGGGCGGTAAAGACTATGCAGAAAGCGGTTGGTTTTCTTTCCGAATACTTTGAGTGGCTCCGATACAGAGGCTTTGTATCTCAAAATATTCAAAACCCGTTTAAGGATCTGCACTTTTCCAAGCAGCTGGCAAGACCAAGACAATACCTACCAATGTCATTCGAGGAAGTATGGTTATTGCGACAAGCTGCTCAAGACGCCAATGACTTATTGATGGTTACCTATATCGACATCGGTCGTTTTACTGGAATGAGATTGTCTGAAATTGGAGAGCTTTCTACAGAGTCTATTGTTGTCGAGAGTGGAGTTAAGTGCTTTCGAGTTAGACCCGATGCAAAAACGGAAGCATCAAGTAACAGGCTACTCCCTATTGCCTCTTCGCTTACCACATGTGTTGATGTAGAAAGTCTTGATCTGCGTGGAACCAGTAACGCGGTTGGCAAGCGATTTGGACGCCTTAAACGTCGGGTACTCAAAGATGGCTCAACACGTCAGAAGTGTTTTCATTCGCTACGAAAATTTGTTGTAACTGAACTGGAAAGAGCCGGTATAGCGGAGGGTGTTGCTGCTGACCTAGTAGGCCATGAAAAACCCAACATCACTTATAACGTGTACTCAGGTGGTTCCAGTATTGAGCAACTCAGCAACGCCGTGGCGGTATTAGAGCAACGTCAGCAGGACATTTAGGCGCTATTTATTTGGATATAACAAAATGAAAATAATCAGTGTCGTCAGGTGTTTCTACTCATAATACCTAGATCAATATTGGTTATTTTTTGACCAATAAGTGTGTATG
>CBFHHL010000125.1:0-6610 GCA_965655685.1 Luminiphilus sp. | reverse complement strand
AAGTTCGAGTTGCGCTTGCTCCGCATATTTCCCAAACGGGTAGCGACTCTCAAGCTGCTGCAACGCACTGATTGCGAGATCAAAGTTCGAGGTATCCAAGAACCGCTGAGCTCGTCGATACATCTGCTGCTCACCGGAGTTGAGGTCAACCTCCAGCGCATCATCACCTTCAAATAACGCACAACCCGATAACCCAGCGCTCATTATGAGCAGGGTGATGAGCCATTTGCCCCCAAAAATTACAGGCTTAGTCACTGCTGTTGCTTCCATCTGATAGCATCACACCTTCACATTCTAACCCGCGGTTCCACTTTGATCACAGCTCTCATTTCATTTGGTGGTGAAGATGTCGACGATTAATCCCAGCGACAAGATCTTCACCGCCCAAGTCCCTATCCAGCAGCACGGTATGCGCTTGGACCAAGTCGCTGCCGAGTTGTTCCCTGATTACTCCAGAAATCGTCTGGCCACCTGGATAAAAGCAGGGCGGCTAACGCTGGATGGCAACGCGGTGAAGCCAAGGGAAAAGGTGGTAGCAGGTGCTGTACTCCAGCTGGAGGTGGACGATGAGCCTGTTATCGACTGGCAGCCACAGGAGATGCCGCTCGATGTTTTGTACGAGGACGAACATATCCTTGTCATTAACAAGCCTGCAGGCGTTGTTGTTCATCCGGCGGCCGGACACGCTGACGGTACGCTGGTAAACGCATTACTGGCTTACGCACCGGAACTGGACGCCTTACCACGGGGCGGTATTGTGCACCGTCTCGATAAAGAGACCTCCGGCATCATGTTCGTCGCTCGGTCATCGCTTGCACACAAATCCCTGGTGGCGCAGTTATCGGAGCGCACGGTGTCTCGGACATATTGCGCGGTTTGCACCGGCGCATTGACCGGTGGTGGGAAGATTGACGCGCCGATTGATCGTCATCCGACAGCTCGCACAAAGATGGCAGTCGTGGCAGATGGGAAGCCCGCGGTTACGCACTATCGCATTGCCTATCGCTTCAAGCACTACACCCAACTCCAGGTGAACTTGGAAACGGGTCGGACCCACCAAATACGCGTGCATATGGCGCACCGCAAATGGCCATTGATTGGCGACCCGATTTACGGAGGACGCCAGCGGATACCGGCGGGTGCTTCGGAGCTCTTAATTTCGACCTTGCGCAACTTCCCTCGCCAGGCGCTTCACGCACAGGCTCTGGAATTTGAGCACCCGGCGAGTGGTGACTGGATGGAATTTGAGACCGATCTGCCGGATGATCTGGTGAATCTGCTCGAAGTTCTCGACAGCGAGGATCGCTTTGGCAGCTGATTTACCTGCATCCACCTGGCTCCAGCCCGATTTGCGTGTGCCTGGCGTTCGCGTTGTATGTACGACACGAGAGGGTGGCTCGAGTCTAGGGCGTTATGCCGGGCTTAATGTCGGCGACCACGTGGGTGACGATGCTAAACATGTCGAACAGAATCGGGCCAATCTTCAGACGTTTCTCCCGCCTCAACGCACGATTACCTGGCTGAAACAGGTGCACGGAACGCAGGTGCTAAACGCAAAGTCCGAATATGCGCAAGGGGTTGAAGCTGATGCGATATGGACCGACGACAAGGCGTTTGCTTGTACCGTTATGACGGCAGATTGCCTGCCGATTGTGCTTGCGGATATTCGTGGGCGCTGCATTGCGGCCGTGCATGGAGGCTGGCGTGGTTTGGCGAGCAATATTTTACGGGAGACGGTTGAGGCCCTGCCTGTCACAGCCGCGGATCTTGTTGCGTGGTTCGGTCCCGCAATTGGTCCAACGGCGTTTGAGGTGGGTGTCGACGTCTTGGCCGCGTTTTATCTCGCTGAGAATGATGCGGCCGTGCATGCGGTTCAGGGGGCTGAGGGCAAATACCTTCTCGATCTCAATTTGATTGCTAGCCGCCAGCTTCTATCCCTTGGACTGCGTGCAGAGAATGTCTTGGGCGGAGAGGTTTGCACATTCTCAAACCCCGACCACTTTTACTCCCATCGACGTGATGGTGTCACCGGGCGAATGGCAACCGCTATCTATTTTGAGTAGACGTTGACTTTGAGTCGTCAGCGGCTGTTTCGCGCAAAGACTACGCGGTGAAAAGAAGCCTTGAAAAATAACCTTACAAATCCCATGTCTATTGCTAACTGAGGATCTGAGCGGCGAGCACACGGTTGATGCGCCGGTTTCACGCTCAATAAGAGCTCCAAGAGAGCTGGTTAGGAGATGGATATGCGAATGGATAAATTGACGAATCCGCTGCAGCAGGCGCTGGGTGATGCCCAGTCACTCGCAGTGGGTCGTGATCATTCGATGATCGAACCTGTGCACGTGATGAGTGCTTTTATCAATCAATCGGGCAGCGCAATTGCACCCTTGCTGCAAAAGGCCGGTGCGAACATGGCCACACTCAAATCAGGTGTCGAGCAAGCCCTGGCTAAAGTGGCAAGACTCGCCGATAGCACCGGTGATGTTCAGGGCTCACAAGCCTTGGGTCGTTTGCTCAATCGTGCCGACAAACTGTCCCAGGAGCGCGGCGATGCCTACATATCAAGCGACGTTGTACTGCTCGCCATGGCGGAGAAGAGCTCGCCACTGTCAGCGCTGATTAAGGATGCTGGACTGTCTGAGGTGTCGCTAAAAAAAGCGATCGATGACGTCCGTGGCGGTGAGGGTGTTCAATCTCCGGATGCTGAAGAGCAGCGCCAAGCATTGGAGAAGTACACGGTCGATCTCACTGCTCGTGCTGAAGCCGGTGAGCTCGACCCCGTGATTGGACGTGATGACGAGATACGTCGCACGATTCAGGTGCTACAGCGCCGAACTAAGAACAACCCTGTCTTGATCGGTGAGCCGGGTGTCGGTAAGACGGCCATTATCGAGGGGCTGGCGCAGCGGGTTGTCAACGGCGAGGTTCCAGAGGGCCTCAAAGGCAAGCGTATTTTAGCCCTAGATCTTGGCTCGCTACTTGCAGGCGCTAAGTTTAGGGGAGACTTCGAGGAGCGCTTAAAGGCGGTGCTCAACGAGCTCGGTAAAGAGGGCGGGCGCGTTATTTTATTCATCGACGAGCTTCATACCATGGTAGGGGCAGGTAAGACCGAGGGCTCTATGGATGCCGGTAACATGCTCAAGCCCGCCTTGGCACGTGGTGAGCTGCACTGTGTCGGTGCGACCACGCTCAATGAATACCGGCAGTACGTCGAAAAAGACGCGGCGCTCGAACGTCGATTCCAACGGGTTTTGGTGGATGAGCCCAACGAAGAAGACACTATAGCCATTCTTAGAGGCCTCAAGGAGCGATACGAGGTTCACCATTCGGTGGCTATCACCGATAGTGCCATCATCGCCGCGGCACGGCTCAGTCAGCGTTACATCACCGATCGGCAGCTGCCGGACAAGGCAATCGACCTTATCGACGAGGCGGCGAGTCGTATTCGAATGGAAATCGACTCAAAGCCCGAGTCGATGGACAAGCTAGAGCGGCGACTCATTCAGCTCAAAACTGAGCGGGAAGCCGTTAAGAAGGACACCACAGAAGCGGCTGTTAAGCAGGTTGAATTGCTTGACGAGCAGATTGCCCTTGTTCAGCGCGAGTTTGCTGACCTCGAAGAGGTCTGGACTGCCGAGAAAGCCGTGGTGCAAGGGTCGGCTCAAATAAAAAGTGATATTGAACAGGCTAAGCAGGATCTTGAGGCGGCGCATCGCGCCGGTGATTTGGCGCGCATGTCCGAGATTCAGTACGGGGTGATCCCCGAGCTCGAGAAGCGGTTAGAAGCTGCTGAGGGCGCAGATCAGCCTGAGCCGACATTGCTGCGATCACGTGTGACCGAGGATGAAGTTGCTGAGGTGGTAGCGCGATGGACGGGTATTCCCGTGTCGAAAATGCTTGAGGGCGATCGAAGTCGTTTGCTTCGCATGGAGGCATCGCTCAAAGAGCGAGTGGTCGGACAGGATGAGGCTGTTACCGTCGTGGCAAACGCTATCCGTCGATCGCGTGCGGGTCTCTCAGATCCCAAACGCCCCAACGGTTCGTTCTTGTTCTTGGGACCCACAGGCGTTGGTAAGACAGAGTTGTGTAAATCGCTAGCGGAGTTTTTGTTTGACTCTGATCAATCGATGGTCCGTATCGACATGTCTGAATTTATGGAAAAGCACTCGGTTGCTCGGTTAATTGGTGCGCCTCCGGGCTACGTTGGTTACGAGGAGGGTGGCTATCTCACCGAGGCTGTCAGACGACGACCGTACTCGGTTCTACTTCTTGACGAGATCGAAAAGGCGCATCCGGATGTCTTCAACATCCTGTTGCAAGTGCTGGATGATGGACGGCTTACTGACGGTCAGGGACGCACGGTTGATTTCCGTAATACCGTGATTGTCATGACCTCTAACTTGGGTTCTGACATCATTCAGGATATGGCAAATGATGACTATGACGATATGAAACGCGAGGTCATGGGCGCTGTTGCCGAGAACTTCCGGCCAGAGTTTATCAATCGTATCGATGAGTCGGTTGTTTTCCATCCGCTCGGCGCAGACCACATTCGTGCGATTGCAGAGATTCAGTTAAAAGGACTCGCGGAGCGACTGCAGGATCGCGAGTTAACGCTCGTAATCTCAGACGCGGTATTGGAGCAATTGTCGCGTGTTGGTTTTGATCCGGTGTTTGGTGCACGGCCGCTAAAACGCGCGATTCAGCAGTTGGTGGAAAACCCTCTGGCGCAGGCGATTCTCGAAGGGCAATTTAGTCCAGGTGATCAGGTGTACGCAGCCCTGGATGGCTCGACGTTGAAATTTGCTAGCGAAGCGCTACTCGACAGAGCCCCTGAGGCACCGGCAACGAAAAGTTTGCATTGACCGCGCTGTTAACGTCGATGAAGGCCTGTCTCCGTAGGCCTTTTTTATAGTGCTAAAAAGCACTGTCTGAGACGTTTTCTTAATCCTTAGGTCACGTTCAAGTAACGAGCAGGTCATGCCGTGGGTCTAGTTTTACAGAAGCGACCCCCGGACTTTCGCCAAACTAGGCTTGTAAGAGCGTCAATAATCACGTTTTCACGCCATCACTTGACTTAGGTAGGGTCGATACCGAAACTACGCAGCGTCACGCGAACGGCAACGGTTATTGGTGAGTACCCTCATCCTCTGACCCACCTTTATAACGGGATAGTTATCTAGGCTGTTTGCGGGTTCCGTCAGTGATGCGCAGGTATATGCGTTTCACGCTCGGGCTCGACACTGCGCTACCTCGCAGGACGGCCGAACACGGGTTTCGTGATCGATGTTCTGGATGGTTTCCGGATCGATCCGGCCAGTGGTTCGTGCGACAGACCTCGGTGCGCACGCAAGGAGCAAACTCATTCCGCGTTCTCACCGTAAGGCATAAACACGGAGGGAGCGACACAGTGGAACAACTTTCAGGCGGAGAAATGATCGTTCGCGCACTCGAAGACGAGGGCGTTGAATATATATTTGGTTATCCGGGCGGTGCAGCGCTGCACATTTACGACGCTATTTTTAAAGCGAATTCAGTACCCCATATTCTCGTGCGACACGAGCAGGCTGCGACGCACGCGGCAGATGGCTATGCGCGCGCAACCGGCAAGCCCGGTGTTGTCCTCGTGACTTCAGGTCCCGGCGCGACTAATGCTATTACAGGCATTGCCACTGCCTACATGGATTCGATCCCGATGGTGGTTATCTCGGGCCAGGTTCAGAGCCATCTGATCGGCGAGGACGCTTTCCAAGAAACCGACATGGTTGGTATTTCACGTCCTATCGTAAAGCACTCTTTTATGGTTCAGCGCACCGAGGATATTCCAAGCATCATCAAGAAAGCGTTTTATATCGCGACCACTGGCCGTCCCGGCCCCGTTGTTGTTGATGTGCCAAAGGATCTGACGCACCCCGAGCATAAATTTGATTACGAGTACCCAGAGACGGTCTCTATGCGCTCGTACCAGCCCTCGGAGAAAGGTCATTCAGGCCAAGTTCGGAAGGCGGCAAGACTTTTGTTAAACGCGAAGCGTCCTGTGATTTACGCCGGTGGTGGTGTGATTCAGGGCGAGGGCAGCGAGTTGCTCACGCAATTAGCACGAAAGCTCAATTACCCAGTAACAAATACGCTGATGGGTTTGGGCGCCTATCCCGCGACTGATCGGCAATTCCTCGGCATGCTTGGTATGCATGGCTTCTACGAGGCCAACATGGCGATGCATCACAGCGACGTTATTCTCGCCGTGGGTGCGCGCTTTGATGACCGAGTCACGAATACGGTTAGTAAGTTTTGCCCCGGCGCAAAGATTATTCATATCGATGTTGATCCCGCATCCATTGCGAAAATCGTGCCGGTAGATATCCCAATCGTCGGCCCCGTCACCACTGTTCTTAAGGATTTGGAAACCCAGATTGATCAGCAACTGGCGGCCTCAGAGCGCGTTATGCCCGACGCAGAAGCGCTAGGTGAATGGTGGACGCAGATTGAAAGCTGGCGCGAGGCACACGGTCTGTGGCACGGACGTCGTTACGGTGAGTCGGACTTCATCATGCCGCAGGACACGATAACAGCGCTTTATGAAGCCACCAATGGCGAAGCCTACGTT
>CBFHHL010000124.1:0-2215 GCA_965655685.1 Luminiphilus sp. | reverse complement strand
CCCGACCTCTATGCTAACGCGGGAGGTGTCACCGTCTCTTACTTTGAATGGGTCAAGAATCTAAGTCACATTCGCTTTGGACGTATGGAGCGGCGCGCTCAGGAGGCGACAAATGCTCTCATGCTTGCCGAGCTTGAACGACTCAGTAAGTTAGTCGGCGAGGATACATGGTCTCCCACCGAGCAATTTAAACTCAGTTATGTGCGGGGCGCCGACGAACTACAGTTGGTGCGATCGGGCCTTGATGACACGATGCGAGACGCGCTTCAGGCGATGCGCACTAGGTGGCACGAAGACGAGCGAGTTAGGGATCTCCGCTTAGCGGCTTATCTCATTGCTGTTGAAAAGATAGCGCTCGGCTACCAATCGAAGTCGTTGTGATTGGTAGCTTGGATTTTAGGGCGCTGTCGTGCCTGTTGCTCGTTTTCTGACTCGGCGTCTTCGCTCAACCAAACCCACCCTCATCGGTAGCCATGCATGGGTAGCGATGTGTTGAACCGCATATCGGCGCTCGTTGGCTGTTATAGATCAGGCTTTGTTCTCTCCATCCTGAATCGGCAGCTCTTCAAGCGGCGTATCCTTGTTAAAGGTGTCTGCAAATACTTCACCCGTAGCAATTGCCAAAATGGGTAGCGCCCAAAGTAGGCCGATGAACAAGGGTATTGAGCCGATAACGATCATCAGTAGACCCACCAGCATCAGCCCGAAGTAGCGCCACCAAAATTTTGTGATAGCTTTTCGAGAGGTCTCCAAAGACTCCCAGATACCCATGTCCTTCTCTGTTATCAAGTAAGGCGCGAAGGCGTAAGCAATCGATAAATAGATACCGGGTAAAATGAAAAGCACATAGCCGGCAATAATCAGCAGCATCATGATCAGTAACATAGCCATCAATTGAAGCGACTTGTTGTAAGGCTCAACTAAGGTGGCTAATGGAACGTCGCGTTGCGCCGCCCGCCTTATCCCCATCAGTCCTAAGCCAACGCCAAGAGGCAGCATTGCGAGAGTAATGACTAACTCACCCCAGAAGCCCGCCCAAGTGAATTCATCTGACGAATTAAACAGCGTTTCACTGACGAAGCCTGCGACAATCGAAATTGCTACGTAAATAACCAGCGCTACCAAATAGGTACCTTTGAATCCCACTTGTTTTTGAAAAGCAGTAGACAAGACTGTGCCGATTCGCCACTCATTATCAGTAGACATAGTCACCCCCAATGATTCTTTAGCTTAGAGATCATGTGTCTGAAGCGATGAAATGGCAAGTGCGGTTCCAGGATCATAGGGAAGGCGAGCACGTTTGAAGCTTGCCTTGTCACCCGTATCACAAGCATTACAGGTTGGGAGGCGGCATCAGGACATGGGTGTGAGAGAGGAGGGTGAGCGAGGCAGGCCAGAGAAGAGAAAAGGCCAGAGAAAGGCGGCTAAGCAACAGGCAATTGCGAATTGGTCGGACAAAACCATATATGACGCGCACAACGTATGCAGCCGTTGACGAGGGGCCTTGGGAGGGGTCAGCAGTTTATGTGGCCTGCGATTGCAAAACTTCAGTTGAGCGAGTGGTTTCGATGTAGTGCTGACACATAGCGGGTGGCGAATCGTTGGCGAGATTGCGCTGAGGTACTCGGTGATTGAAGCGTCACGGGAATGATAAAGTAGCGCTAGACGATTGTAAGTTAGAGCAAGCTTATGAAGTACGACTATGATCCCGTACCGCTTAACTATCCAGAGCCTTTGGGCAACGAAGAACTTTGCTCGCGGGCAGTTGATCAATACGTTCGACTGTCTACACGTCGCACCGTTCGCGATTTTTCAGATGCGCCAATACCAAAACCAGTGATTGAGGCGTGTATTCGCACTGCAGGTTCAGCGCCCTCAGGTGCCAATCATCAACCTTGGCATTTTGTGTGTGTGAGCGATCCTGACATTAAGCGTGAAATTCGTATAGCGGCTGAAGCGGAAGAAAGCGCTTTCTACGGGGGTAAGGCGGGCGAGCAGTGGCTTGACGATTTACAGGGTCTAGGGACTGACGCGCAGAAGCCCTTCTTGGAAACAGCACCCTGGCTTATTGCTATTTTCGCAGAGCGCTATGGTTTTGATGAGTCTGGAGAGAAGCAAAAGAATTATTACGTCCCCGAGTCCGTTGGTATCGCTACAGGCTTACTGATCAACGCATTTCATGATTTGGGACTTGCGACGTTGACGCATACCCCCA
>CBFHHL010000123.1:0-3503 GCA_965655685.1 Luminiphilus sp. | reverse complement strand
ATGGTCAAGGCTTTATTAAATGCCCACTGCTTCACCATTTTTCTCAAGCCCTCCGAAACAGAAGGATCGTCCATCGACAAACCCTCATCGCCCAATGCGCGAAGGATCAGCTCGTCTTTTGTTTGTGCCTCAGACGTGCCCAAGTGTTTCATTAACAGTGGTAGTCTAGGGTCGGTCTGCTTTGTTTTGGCCTGCCAGTAAATTCGTTCGCCCAGCTGACCCATCGCTTTTTCGCGCATAAGGTGGCGCGCCATGTCGGCCCGCAACTCGCCATCTGCTAAGGCACCCGAGTCGTCCACACCAACGGCATAGTGTGCGAGCTCTAGTAATTCCATGGCTGGCTTTTCAAGCATGCCGTCGAAAGCGGCCATCATTTTTCGTTCATGCTTCAGCAGCTCTTTTGCAACCGCCCAACCACCGTTCAACTCGCCGACTAAATTAGACTTTGGCACTTTCACATTATCGAAGAAGGTCTGGCAGAACTCGGATTCACCACTAATCAGTGGGATGGGGGATGTAGAAACACCCTCTGTCGCCATATCGATAAGAAGAAAACTGATACCTGCTTGCTTGGGCGTCGAATCGCTCGTACGTACTAGGCAAAAAATCCAGTCCGCCTCGTCCGCTTTAGTCGTCCAGATCTTGGTACCGTTGACAAGAAAGTGGTCGCCGCAATCCTCTGCCTTGGTCTTTAAGTTGGCCAAATCGGAGCCTGCTGAAGGCTCTGAGTAACCTTGGGCCCAGCGAATCTCACCCCGACAGATTGCGGTGAGATGCTCACGTTTTTGCGCCTCGTTACCATAAACTAGCAAAGCGGGTCCCAACATCCATAGCCCTTGGCAGTAGAGCGGAGGGCGACAACCCATCTTTGTCATTTCCTGCTGCAGAACTTTCGCCTGCGCAGGCGATAGACCGCCACCGCCGTATTCACTTGGCCACTCGGGGGCTGTATAGCCCTTATCACGACACGCCTCAAACCACTGCTGAGCATCTTTGCTCGGAAACACTCGTCTGCGTCCACCCCAGATCTGCTCTTCACGGACAATAGGCCGCCGCTGCGACGGCGGGCAATTTGCAGTCAGCCACGCCGTGGTCTCGGCTCTGAACTGGTTTAGTTCTTCGTTACTCAAACGGAACTCCTCGAGGCTTTCGCTGGTTTTCCTGATGGGCGCCCATGCTCGGTGGCAAGCGCATTGATGTCATCGTCCTTTTTGTTTACGCAGTATAGTTAGGTTGTTTTGACCGACGTACGCATTTCCCCTACTTTATTGCCATCAACGGAAATCAAAGCGCAGAAGCGTGCACATAGGAGAGTCACTGTGGCAACAGCAGCAGAGTATGGGCTTGGACCAAACACCTACCCACGAGGGTGGTTTATCGTGGCAGAAAGTCGAGAAATCGATGACGGCCCCATTGGTGTGACCTTCTTCGGCCGTGACTTTGCCTTGTATCGTGGAGAGAGTGGCAACCCCGTAATGCTCGACGCTTACTGCGCTCACATGGGCACTCACCTCGCGAAAAATACGAGCTCAATGCTCATTATCGCTGAGGTGGGAGGAAAGCATATTGAGGGGGACTCCATTCGCTGCCCTTATCATGGCTGGCGCTACAACGCCGAGGGTCACGTCGATGATATCCCCTATCATGATGGTCCCTGCCCCAAATCTGCGTCGATTCGCTCCTACCCAGTGGTCGACAATATGGGCTGCATTATGATGTGGTTCGACGAAGATGGCGCTGATCCCGACTACCCACCTCCCTACCTTGCGCAATGGGATGAGGGAGGCTGGGTTCATTGGGATCTCGATCACTTACCGGAATTAGATATTCATCCACAAGAAGTACTCGATAACATGTGTGATAACCGACACCTCGGCCCAACACACGGTGCTCCCTGTGAGTATTTTGAGAATGAGATGCGCGACCACGTGCTCATTCAACGCCAAGGGGGTGCCATGACGCTCTATGGGGGCGCGATGCTATACACCACCACATGGTATACAGGCCCGGGCGTATTGCTCTCCAAACAGGTTTGGGGCGATGCGACACAGTTTGAAATGATTGCTAACACGCCAGTGGGTGATGGTCGCATCAAGGCCTGGCATGGGTGCTTGGTAAAATCTGCGAGTGGTACGGTCACACCAGAAGATAAGGAAATGGCACAGGCTATTCAGGCCGGAGCCCTTGAAGCGTTCTCGAAAGACTTCGAGATTTGGCAGAACAAACGTCCCGCATTGAAACCGATGGCAATGAAAACAGAGGGTCCGTTTTTGAAGGGTAGAAAGTGGTATAGCCAATTCTACTCCAATAGGGCGGATGTGAAGGCCGCTCAGGAGGCAGTGAATGGCGTTTACCACGTTCCGGGCGTGCAAACTCCAGCAGAAAGAGACCACGCAATAGACGATGGGCTGCCCATTTAGTTGCTTTCCAATGCCACGTACTGAGCTTCTCTGCAGAGGTGAACAAATCCTGAATAAGTAGCGAAGAGAAAATGGCTAGGGTTTGTGCATGAACGTCGGTTTATGTCGCTCCAGTCACGTGGCTCACTTATAGTCATCATTGATTTACGAAGCGGCTTGTACGTCACAAAACCACGTACAATCGGTCCATGAAGGCGATTTCGCCCATAGCTGTATAAACATGAGATAACGATGAACCAGAGTCCTTCTCCTCGCTCTTTCAAGCCTCGAAAGCTAATAGCGCCTGTTGTCGTGCTGTTAATTGCCGTTGCAATCTACATTGCACTGGTAAAGACGACGCCGTCTCTCAACACCACCGCCAAGGACCCCGTGCCGGTCGCCGTAAAGGCGCTAACAATCGCTCCCTCAACCATGGATTTAATGGTTAGCTCGGAAGGAAACGTTCAACCGCGTGCCGAGACGAAGCTCGTGGCCCAAGTCGCCGGCGAGGTAACGACGATAGGAGCAAATCTTTTATCGGGGGCAGCCTTTACTGAGGGCGATGAGCTGTTAAGGATTGATCCACGAGACTATGAGATAGTCATTAATCGCGCACAGGCCAATCTCGAGCGCTCAAAAGCCGAACTAGACTTTGCAGAGAACGAAGCCGCACGCATTCAGTCGCTCTACGCCAAGGAGCTGGCAAGTGTGACAGAAGTGCAGCAGGTGGAGCGTTTACTCGCAATTGCCAACGCGGGTTTCATGGACGCGCAAGCATCGCTAGAGCGTGCAAACGTAGACCTGGAAAGAACAGTTATCAAAGCTCCGTTCAGTGGGCGAGTGCGAACTGAGAGTGCTGATGTTGGACAATTTCTTCAAAAAGGCACTCACGTCGCCACCGTCTATGCGACAGATCGCTTGGAAGTCAGACTGCCACTCGCTGACTCTCAATTAGCTTATTTACACCCCAGCTATGCAAATACTGGAGTCGCTGGCGAAAACCCAGCATCGGTTCGACTCAGCGCTAATTACGCAGGTGGTCGACAATCCTGGGATGCCCTATTGACGCGTACAGAGGGTGATATTTCCACAAAGAGTCGTTTC
>CBFHHL010000122.1:0-6373 GCA_965655685.1 Luminiphilus sp. | reverse complement strand
GCTAGCTTCTTTCAGTCACTGTCACGGTCATCGTCCCGGCATTTGACGGAGTATTTTGGTCTGTACCGGCAGCAGGCATATCAGTTGGCGTAGTAAAACCACCTATTTGAGATGTGCCAAACTTTACGGGTGCAGTAATTGGCGACCAACCAGTGATTTCAGTTGATCCCGCTGCATCCGTCTCGAAGCTACCGTTTTCGTAGGAAAATGTACTTCGTACTAAGGCAGGTAATGTGGTGGTTATGTTTGATGATGTATCTGCACCTACCGTAAAAGAGAACTCCTGCGTTTTTCTGAATAATGGTTTTGAATTGAATTCTGTCTCGAATGCAATCGACGTAAGTGATTTTCTAATTCCGTTCTGTTCGTTTTGTATAGCACTGATGTCCGCTGCACTTAGCGTGCCGTTAAGCTTCTGAACTTCTAATTCTCTAGATCTCTGCAGCAGCGTAACCAGAGTACCAAGTGCTTGGTCTGCCGTACTGACCAGCGAGACGCCATCCATGCCGTTTTTTATTCCCTGAGCCAATCCTAGAATTTGGCTTTGAAAACGACTGGCAATAGCACTCCCTGCAGCGTCATCCGCCGCATTGTTTATTTTCTCCCCAGTTGCCAACTTTTCAATGGCCGAGGAGCTATCTGCTCTTGCCTTCTGAGATGCTGACGCGACAACTAGATTAGTTCGGTCGAAATTTACGGTGAGTGTCATGGCTCCTAATACATGTTAAGGCCAGTTACCCGAGCAAGATCTGCGCCAGCATCCCAATACTCGCTCATTTATTAAGTTCTTAACGAACTTAGTATTTCAAAGTGCTATTAGGATTAAGAGAGACCGGCAATTTCTTGCCTCAAATTTTGAGACAGAGAGTCATTTAGGGACCTACGTTGCCACCCACACTTTTTGGTTAAAAAATAACCAATATTGATCTAGGTATTAGGAGTAGAAACACCTGAAAGCGTTGGCGATTTTTATTATTGGAGATGCAAAATAAATAGCACCTAGATGTCCTGCTGACGTCGCTCCAGCACCCCTACAGCGCGACTAAGTTGCTCAATACTTGAACCACCGGAGTACACGTTATAAGTGATGTTGGGTTTTTCATGGCCTACTAGGTCAGCAGCAACGCCCTCCGCTATACCGCCCTGCTCCAGCGTTGTAACAACGAATTTCCGTATGGAGTGAAAACACTTTGAGCGATCTTCACCATCCGGCAAGACGTTCCTCTTTAGCCGACCGAATCGCTTCCCGACCGCTGTCCCAACGTCTTTCATGTCCAAGCATTCCAAATCGATCAAGCTCTGAAGTATGTTGGAGATAGGTATTAAACGATTGGAAGATGCTGACGTCTTCGCATCACTTTTAACTCGGAAGCAGGCAATGCCTCCAATCAACTCAATACTGCCTGAGTTCAAAGCGCCTATTTCTGACAACCTCATGCCCGTGAACCATGCTATATCAATGTAGGCGACCATAAGCTCATCCCCTTTACCGACAGCTGCCGCCCGCAACAGGCAGATTTCCTCAAAAGATAGTGGTTCATATTGCTTTGTTCTCGATAGTTTCTTTGGATAGTGCAGCCCTCTGAAAGGGTTGATAAGGCTATGACAAACAAGGTTGCGATACTGAAGCCACGAGACGTACTCGGATAAATATCCTGTCGCTTTTTGCATCGTCTTCAAGGCGCGTCTAGCCGAGGGATCTTTGTTTTCTTCGTCTGTTAACCATTTCTGTGCGTTCAACCGTGTCAGCGCAGCCATTGTGGGTATAAATAAAGTCGCCTCCAGAATATACCTACACGCTTCTGATTGGGTGCCGGGCTTTGTGTAGTGACTCTTTACGAAAGCATCCATGTAAGCAGGGAGTGGAATATCACTGTCCCACTCTATCGTTTCGTAGGCTAATGCCTTTGATGGTGGTAAATCATAAAGCCATGCTAAGTGACCGCTGGTGACTCCAGAGTCCGACGCTTTATCTGAGAAATCATGCCGTGCGTTATTGAGTATTTGCTTGGCTACAAATGCCTGTGGATCTGTCTTGGCGAGATCTATTTCAGACTGCCATTGTTCCAATATCGGCGTAGCCTTCACAACAGCTTCGCGTTTATTCCGAGTTCGCATTGATTTAGCGAATCTGGTTTTGCCGAGAACATCTCTCACGTCCTCGGGAACCCGTAATTCAGCCTGCCAAATTCCTGACTTCAGACATGTTAAGTTCATTGTGTACAGCCCCGTGTTTGCGAATTACACAGACGCGTTACACAGAGTTCTGAATGCTAGCCAGTATTTATAAGGCTTTGAAGAGGATGGGGTGGCTGATGGGTCTCGAACCCACTACCTCCGGAGCCACAATCCGGTGCTCTACCTGGTGAGCTACAGCCACCACTGAATGGGCAGTAACCCAAACCTTCGACCGTGGCGATATGGTCGAAAAAAGTGGTCGGGGAGGAGGGATTCGAACCCCCGACATCCTGCTCCCAAAGCAGGCGCGCTACCAGACTGCGCTACACCCCGAAAAACGTGAAGTGATCAACACCTCGCGGGCGGCGAGTCTACAGGGTTTCCCGCCGCTGGGTCAATTGCAGTAATCGACTTTCGCTGACATTTGAATTCTGAAAGAATTGCGCCAGACAATTTAGGGGAATTTTTATGCCAGCCACGCTTCTGGACGGGAAATACGTAGCTCAGTTAACCGAGACCGACCTTACAGATCGGGTTGCAGCACTCAAAGCCAAAACGGGCAACCGAACGCCTGTTCTCGCAACGATTTTGGTTGGCGACGACCCCGCGTCAGCAACATACGTGAGAATGAAAGCAAATGCTTGTCAGCGTATCGGCATGAAGTCGCTGGCCATTGAGCTGCCCGCTTCCACGAAGACCAACGACCTACTTCGAGAAATCGAGCAGTTAAACGCAAATCCTGATGTCCATGGCATTCTGCTGCAACATCCCGTTCCCTCGCATATCGACGAGCGCGCGGCGTTTGACATGATTGCGCTTGAAAAGGATGTCGATGGCGTTACCTGCTTAGGCTTCGGCCGCATGAGTATGGGCGAGCCCGCCTACGGTTGTGCAACGCCACAGGGAATCATGCGTTTGCTGGCACACTACGAAATAGAGCTATCAGGAAAGCACGCCGTTGTCGTAGGAAGAAGTCCTATCCTGGGCAAGCCTATGGCTATGATGATGTTGCAGGCGAATGCCACGGTAACTATCTGTCACTCGCGCACCCGAGACCTCGAATCGCATATTCGACAGGCTGACGTGGTCGTTGGCGCGGTAGGACGCCCCGAGTTTATCCGTGCAGATTGGATCAAAGATGGGGCCGTTGTTGTCGATGCCGGCTATCACCCTGGCGGCGTTGGGGATATCGAACTCGGGCCTCTCGTAAACCGAGCGTCAGCGTATACGCCTGTCCCCGGCGGGGTTGGTCCCATGACGATCAATACGCTCATAATGCAAACCGTTGAGTCCGGCGAAAAGGCGCTCGGTTAAGTCGAAAGACAAGCCAAGCTGGCGTCCCTATGGCTGTGTCACCGGACATCGAATTCAAAGTCATCACGGCGAATCGCCTGATTCACCGTCTTGCGAGTCAAGGCGAGGGACCGCTCGTGATTCTTTGTCACGGCTGGCCCGAGAGTTGGTACAGCTGGCGCCATCAAATTCCCGCCATTGCAAATGCGGGATATGCGGCTGTGGCTTACGACGTTCGGGGTTACGGTGAATCAGATAAACCCTATCCAGTAGAAGCCTACACCCTAAAAGAGCTTGCGGCAGATGTGGTTGGCATCGCTGACGCTCTCGGCTACGACAAGTTCATTACTGTTGGTCATGACTGGGGTGGTCCCATAGCATTAACCACTGCCCTGCTCTATCCAGAGCGTGTTTACGCGACGGGCTCGCTATCCGTTCCTCACCTAACGCGACCGCCGCTTCCTACACTCGACCTATGGCGAGAAATCTACAAAGACCAATTTTTCTACCAGTTGTACTTCCTTAACGAGGGTGTCGCTGAGGAAGAGTTTGAGGCAGATCTGCAAAAGTCGCTTTTTCTCACCTATACGGCTATCGATGCTCGCGGGATGCGCCATCAACGACAAAGCACGCAAGGTGGCTTCACGGGATCAAAGTCTGCAGACGCAAAACTGCTTGACGGCATGACGCTTTTCGACACCTTTCCCGAGTGGTTTTCACAAGCTGACCTTGACTACCTCGTAAGCCAGTTCCAACTCAGTGGCAAACGGGGTCCCTACAATCGTTACCGAGCACAAAACCTTGATTGGTATGAACTCGCGCACCTTGATGGCGCGAAGATTCAACAGCCCGCCTTTTTTATTACTGGAGAGCTTGACCCTGTTAGCAAATTTGTTCCACTGAGTCGTCCTTTCGTGGAGCATGTGCGGAAGAACTACGAGAACTTGCTGATCAGTCGAGAACTACCCAACGTTGGACATTGGACAGCGGAAGAAGCACCCTGCGAGGTTAACGAAATATTGCTCGCCTTCCTCGAACAAGTGCACCCCAACTGAAGAAAACGTGAGACGGTTATTGCGCCAGTGCCATATCGCCCCAGCCCAGCTATTGCACCACGCACTTATTAAAGGGCAACCCAGGATAGAACAGTTGGGTCTTACAAACTGAGCATAGCCTTACGCTCGACGCCATGTCGCACCGGCCGAGCCGTCTTCGATGATAATGCCTGCTGCGCTTAGCTCATCTCGGATCTCATCCGCTCGCGCAAAATCACGATTAGCCCTGGCCTCAGCACGGTCTGCGAGCAATGCGTCAATGGCCTCTGCAGAAAGCCCTTCATCGTCACCTTTTGACAACCAGTCAGCCGGGTTTTCTGTCAGAACGCCAAGCACGGCACCGCCTGCCAATAATGCGGCTTTGGCTGCAGACTTTTGGTCCTCTGGCGCCTTGTTTAGAGCCTTTGCCAGCTGGTGCAGCTCAGCAATGGCCGATGGCGTGTTCAGATCATCTAGCAATGCGTTAAAAACCGGCGAAGTGGTGCAGTCTTCGTCACCATCCGCCGGCAAGACAACATCACCGGCGTTACGCAGGGCCAAATAGAAACTGTCTAACGTCGACTGAGCACTGTCCAATAACTCTTTTGAAAAGTTCAGTGGCGAGCGATAGTGAGCTGACAGCAGTGCAAACCGAAGCGTTTCGCCCGAATACTGCTCGAGTAGTTCACGGACTGTGCGAACGTTACCCAACGATTTGGACATCTTTTCACCATCCATATCCACGTAGGCATTGTGCATCCAGGTCCCAACGAAGCTACCCCCGTAACCGCAACAACTCTGAGCCCGCTCGTTCTCATGATGTGGAAAGATCAAGTCCCTACCGCCCCCGTGTATGTCGATACTATCGCCGAGATGCTGATGGATCATTGCAGAACACTCTAGGTGCCACCCTGGGCGGCCACGTCCATAATCGCTATCCCAGCCAGGCTCGTCATCGCTAGAGGGTTTCCATAGAACAAAATCGCCGGGATTACGTTTATACGAAGCCACTTCGACGCGAGCACCCGCGAGCATATCGTCAAGCTGACGACCACTCAGATGACCGTAGTCGTCCATGGAGGTCACATCAAACAGTACGTGTCCATCGGATTCGTACGCATGCCCCCTTTCAATTAATCGATGTGCAAGGTCTAGCATCGCGTCCACGTGCTCCGTGGCTTGTGGCTCTATAGAGGGCGCCAAATTATTAAGCGCCGCCATATCCGCTCGGAATTTCTCCGTAAACTCCTCGGTTAGCAGCGTGATATCAATACCGCGCGCTCTCGCCGCATGAATAATCTTGTCGTCTATATCTGTGATGTTGCGGGCATAGGTCACCCTGGGATAGATCGCTTGCAACACCCGATACAACGTATCGAACACCACCACGGGCCGCGCATTACCAATGTGAACGAGGTTATAAACTGTCGGTCCGCAAACGTACATCCGAATGTGCTCGGGATCGACAGGCTTAAAAACCGCCTTCTCGCCCCCGGCGCTATTCGTTAAGCGTAATTCAGTCATTGCTGGCCCACGTATCGCGTAAGCCGATAATTTTGTTGAATACAGGCGTATCGGGAGTGTGGTCCTCGCGATCCGCGACAAAATAGCCTTCTCGCTCAAACTGGAAGCGTGACTCTGGTTCCACAGACAACAAAGATTGTTCAACGAATGCCTGGCTGACCACCAGTGATACGGGATTGATCACGTCGTCCATATTTCTTGCTTTCGTCGGGTCTTCGACAGTGAATAAGCGATCATAACTTCTGATCTCGGCGCTACCACCAGTTACCGTGTCTACCCAGTGAATAACGCCCTTGGCCTTGATACCATCATCGGGATCCTCACCAAGGGCGTTATTCACTGGG
>CBFHHL010000121.1:0-20056 GCA_965655685.1 Luminiphilus sp. | reverse complement strand
CCATTGCAGGTGGTACCAGCGAAGTGCAGCTCAATATCATTGCGAAACGAGCACTCGGTATGCCATCCGCTGAGGCAAAGTCATGATTTTGAATGAAGAGCAGCTAATGCTTAAAGAGACAGTGGCGCAGTTTTTTGCAGAGCGAGCACCCATTGATCATCTCAGAAAGCTCGGAGAAGGGTCTCCTAGTGTGCCTTACGATCAAACGCTATGGTCCGAGATGGTCGCGCTCGGTCTTACCGGCATTACGGTTCCTGAGGAGTTCGAGGGCCTGAACTTTGGCTGGATGGCCGTTGGCGCTATCGCCCAAGAGGCAGGTCGGCGTCTGGTGGCGAGTCCTTTTCTGTCGAGTGTCGTATTCGCGCAAAACGTGCTCATCAATTGCGGCTCTCGTAGCCAAATTGAAGCGCACTTACCTTCGCTTTTGTCGGGTGAAAAAACAGCGTCTGTTGCGCTCGATGAAGGCCGCTTTTTTAGTCCGGAAACCATTAGTATTGGCGAGCCCAATAGTGGACTCAGGGGTGTGAAGACGCGGGTGCTCAACGGTCAAGCGAGCGATATGTTGTTTTGCGTTGCGAAGCGGGCCTCTGGTCGCCTGGGTGTGGCACTTATTTCCAGCTCACACGTGAACGTAAACATTCAGGCGAAGCGCTCGATCGATCTTCATGGTCATGCGCGCGTCATACTGGACGGCCTTTCCGACGCAGATGTGGAGTGGTTGGATGGTGACACGTTGGAAGTTGGATTAACCAAGACGATTGATCAGACGACGATCGTACTGGCTGCAGAAATGATGGGCAGCGCGCGCGAGCTTTTGGAGCGAACGGTTGATTATCTTGGTGAACGAGAGCAGTTTGACGTGAAGCTAGGCACTTTTCAGGCGCTTCAACATCGCTGCGCACAGATGTACTGCGAGCTCGAGCTAGCGGAGAGTACGGTAAGTGCTGCACTGACAGGTATCGATAATAATGCGGCTGACGTGAGTGCCCTAGCGAGTTCGGCAAAGGCACTAGCCAATGACTGTTTTACCTTAATTTCGTCCGAGGCAGTTCAACTGCACGGCGGCATGGGCGTGACGGAGGAGATGGATATTGGTCTCTTTCTGAAGCGCTCACGTGTCTGCAATCAGCTCTTTGGGTCATCGACCTATCACCGCGATCGTTTCGCGCGCGCTAACGGCTTCTAGTTAACGCCTCCGTACTATAGAGGGCGAATCCAAATATTACGATAAGCCACTTTTGCACCGTGATCTTGAAGCTCTAGAGGTGCGGGGCCGTGCGCCTCGTAGCGGGGCTCCCCAATATATTCGGTGGGTCCGTGCAGAACGACGTTGTTCTGCACTAGAACATTGTTGTGAAAGACGGTTGCTGTAGCAGGTCGGCTCACGCGGCCGTCTCGGCCAAATTGTGGCGCCATGAATACGATGTCATAGCTTTGCCATTCGCCCGGTCCGCGCGAGGCGTTGACCAAGGGCACGTGCTGCTTATAGACACTTGCTGCCTGGCCGTTAGGGTAGGTGGGGTTATTAAACGAATCGAGGACCTGAACCTCGTAGCGCGCCATCAGAAAAATACCGCTATTCCCACGATTTTGACTGTCACCAGCAACCTTTGCCGGTGTTCGCCATTCGATGTGCAGTTGCACATCACTAAAGGATTCTCGTGTGCGGAGGTTGCCACTACCCGATACTACAACGAAGGCGTCGTCCTGCAGCTGCCATCCAGAACTGTTCTGACGCACAGGCTCCCATTGCGAGAGATCTGTCCCGTCGAACAAAACAATCGCATCTGAGGGTGGAGATTCACCAAGACCAGGTTTGACTTCGCGTGGCACCGGCTCCCAGAGTTCGGTAATCGCCGATAACTCTCGGTGGTTGGCGGGAATAACCGAAATATCGGCACGAGCATTTTGATTAAGAGGCAAAAGTAATACAGCGGCGAGTACCCCAAAGGGCACAGGTATTGCCACTTTGTCTAGCCACCTTGTTCTACTTTGCCGCGTCCTCACTGTCTTGGCGCTGGGTCAATGCGACCTTATCAGGCCGCAGGCTCTACCAAAAATTGGCTAAACCAGCGCCGGAATTTGGCGAAAGGCCCGTCCCCGTCACACAGGAGAGGACGTTCAAAGTACTGTTTTCGGTCCCAAATAATTTGGTCCTCAGCCATCTGCTGGCAGATGTTACCGATAATGGCTTGTCCGACAGTTTTACCCAGTGTTTCCTGCGTTGCTCGTGGTTGGATGAATGCATATGAGGCGTAGGTCTTCTCTGGTCCTACGGGGGTGACGTTTGCTAGCAGGAGCGTATCGTAAATGCCTGTAAAACGAACGACCGACAGGCCTGCACCTTGACTTCGAGTTTCAATGGCGCCGTCGACAATGCCCCGTGGTGTTGGCTGTCGAGTGATGAACTTCCCTTCGCGAATATGGCCATCGAAGTTCTGGAATGCAGCCTCAGGCACGTCGTCCGTACCGTGCACGTAGTGGAAGTGTGCCGCGTCCACAGCGTTCTCACCCATTTCCTGCATATGCGTATTGATTTCCCACGTGTGGATAACCATCTCGCCCCAGTCGGGGTGGTCTGCCGCTGCCTCCGGAATCACCTCGGGCTCCCAGGTCGGGGCCTCTTTGTTTGGGTGATACCAAACGAGAATTTGTTGGTTCACTTCGCGCACATCCCATGAGCCGAGAATTGACTCACCCTTCGCAACCCGTGGCGGCAAGTTCTTCGCATAGGGTATATGGGTGCATTGACCATCACCGTTCCAGCGCCAACCATGGAAAGGGCACTCGATGCTATCGCCAACGATGCGCGGTCCCTTGCCGGTCTGCTCGCGGATACCGTAACCCAGGTGTGCGCCCATATGTGGGCAAAACGCATCAACCACTTTTGCCTCACCCGACTCGGTGCGAAACACCACCAATTCTTGTCCGAAATACTCAACTGGTATGGCGTCACCAACATCAAGTTCGTGTGAATACAAAACCTGAAACCAGCCCATGGGCATCGGGAGTGGGCATCTAGGGGTGTCGGTAGCAATCATCATGGGTATTTATCGCCTGCACTCAGAAAGAAGACAGTATACCGGCTGAGCGGCGCTCACCCAAAAGCCTCATAGGTACAAATGGATTAGACGCCTTCGAACGAGCTAATCGATTTATGGATAGGTTTCTCAGTAAACTCGGTGGCAGAGGAGCAGAAGCTGAACGACAAACCGAGCAATAAAACGTAACGTGTAGAAGCTCAGGCGAACGCGCAGAACCCCGGACGAAAGAGGGAAAGAAAGTGTCTATAAAAGCAACGATTAGGGAACTGACGGCCGAGGCAGCGTTTTTTGAAGTTGAGCCATTAACAACTGAGCGCGGAGAAA
The DNA here is from genome assembly GCA_965655685.1 of Luminiphilus sp. GTDB lineage: Bacteria > Pseudomonadota > Gammaproteobacteria > Pseudomonadales > Halieaceae > Luminiphilus. Next base: position 16,688 of record CBFHHL010000121.1, on the reverse strand, counting down.
TGCGCGGTTTCAAGCATGCGCCTAAGACCCTAACCGAAATAATTCAGAACGCGCGGGGGCATTGCGATCAAGGCTTTCTCGTTGCTGGTGACACGCGACTGACCTTTGCGGAGTTCTTCGATCGCGCGGATACCCTCCGAGCCTACCTAGAGCAAAATGGCCTTAACAGGGGTGACCGCTTTGCCATTGCCATGCGCAACAATGCCGAGTGGCTGATAGGCTTCACTGCGGCTTTTTTAGCAGGTGCTACGGTGGTTCCCATCAATAGCTGGGGGCAGGCAGAAGAGCTCGCCTTTGCCGTTCGCGACTGCGGTGCGTCGTGGCTACTGTGTGATGATCAACGGGCTGCGATGCTATCTGCGGAGATTGAAACCGATAAGCGCCTGATTGTTTACGATCGCGCGACGCCAGGGTCGGAGCGGGGTATCAACTTTGCTGATGCCCTTAGCAGCCGAGCACCGCTTGATGTTGCTATTCCCTCTCCCGATGAGGTTTGCCTGATCCTTTACACCTCGGGTAGTACGGGAACGCCCAAAGGCGTGGTGCACTGCCAGCAAGCGCTGTCACAAGCGGTTTTCAATATGATGTTTACAGGCGTGCTGACCATGACAGTAGAGGGTGGTTTGCGCGAACTGAGAGGGGGGGCGACGCAGGAGAAAGCACTCTTAAATGTGCCTCTTTTCCATGCGACGGGTTTGCTTGGCTCTTTTGTGCTGCCTCTGGTCACGGCACAAGGCATTGTCATGATCTCCAAGTGGGACGCACAAGAGGCGCTTCGATTGATCGAAGCTGAGCGCGTAACGCTTTTCAGCAGCGTTCCCGCCCTAGTTAAGGACTTATTAACGCAGCCCAATCTGGCAGATTTTGATATCTCCTCATTGCATCGTGTGTCGTCAGGGGGGGCGGCAATGCCATCGGATTTACCGTCCATTATCGAGGCAAAAATTGATAAAGCCTACGCCTCCGGCGGCTATGGACTGACAGAAACACTAGCCGTTGGGAGTCAAGCCGCCGGTGCCGTGTTTGATGCAAAGCCCGATGCAGCTGGCGTGCAATCTCCTATAATGGATATTCGTTGCACAGGGCCCGACGGCTCGGTTCTCCCGCAGGGCGATTCGGGTGAGATCGAGATGCGCGGTGTTGCCTGCACGCTGGGGTATTGGAATAAGCCAGAGGCTAACGCGGTCGTTTTCACCAGCGATGGCTGGATGAAAACAGGTGATGTGGGCTATGTCGCTGATGACGGCTACGTCCATATCACAGGGCGTATCAAGGATATCGTCATTCGCGGTGGTGAAAATATCTATCCGGGTGATACGGAACAGGCCTGTTATCAAATAGCGGGCGTACAAGAGTGCGTTGTTTTCGGCGTGCCTGACGACGTTATGGGTGAGGAATTGGCCATGGTGGTAAGGGTGGCAAACGCTTCACTCTCTGAGGAGGCTTTACGGGCTGGTCTCAAGGCGCGTATTGCCGCTTACAAGGTCCCCAAGTTTATTGAGCTCACTCACGAGCCCTTAGCAAGAGGGGCCACTGAGAAATTTGATAAGCGTACAATTCAAGCGGCGTTCATACAGGCGCATTTATCCTAGCCAGTACTTATAGGCCGTTTACTGAGGCTCCCTTTGAACGTCAGTTTGTGAGTAATCCTTTGGATGTTGACGCGCCTCTTCGATTGCAATTAAGGGCTTGGGTGCTATTCCGGTATGAGGTTGGTTAGAGCTGTATTGGGTAGCTGCGCGGGCTGAGTGTGCACAGGTCTAGACCCCAAAGCCACCGTCAACAGGGATGAGTTGCCCGGTAGTGTAGGCAGCGTTATTCGACGCTAGAAACACCGCCATTTTCGCCACCTCTTCAGGCTGCCCGAATCGATTCAGGGGGAGGGCGCTTTTAACGCCTTCTATCCAAGCTTCGTCAAACACGCCCTGCTCTTTTAATCGCAAGAAGATACCGGTTTCAATAACGCCTATCGCGATGCTATTTGCGCGGATATTGTGTTTGCCTTCTTCCTTTGCGACTCCTTTTATTAGCTCCTCCACAGCCGCTTTAGGTGCAACACTCAGGATATCGAGGGGCGGGTACTTCAGGAGCCCAGCAGAACTAACATGTACATAGCTCCCGCCACCACCCTCACGTAAGTGAGGTAGCGTTGCATGTATCGCGTTGAAAGCGCCCTCGGCGTCTGACCGCATAACCCGCTGCCAGAGCTCCGGAGTGACCTCTGAAATGGGTGACTGGGGTATGTCGTAGCCAGTGGCAATGAAAACCGAATGTAATCTCCCATGCCGGGTAAGGCCACGATCAACCGCGGAGCGCAGGGTCGCAAGATCTTGCAAGGTGACCCGTTCACAGGACACACAAGACTGGCTTCCACCTAGCTCACTCACAAGCTGCTCAGCGCGATTTCGATTGCTGTTGTAGGTCAGTAGCACCGGTATGTTGTTCGCCACCAACTCTCTGCAAATCGCTGTGCCCACGCCGCCGCTACCGCCAATAACCAAGGCAAATCCATTTGGGTAAAAATCGTGCATCGTTTTTCACTCCTTCCCGCATTTCCTCGAGCATATAACGTCTTGTTTGTAACAAACAGCCACGGATTACAGGCAAAAAAAACCCGCCAAAAGGCGGGTTTTGGTCAGACAGTTAACTTATAGATCGAGTCGGATATCGACGCCGTAAGTTGCTGGGTTACCCCACTGGTGTACTGAGTAGCCGAGTGCTGGACCGTAGTTGTAGCCAAAGGTTCGGTACTCTTCATCGGTGATGTTACGTCCCCAAAGGGCCACGTTGACGTTGCGGCCATTGTCTAACTCCGTATTAAACGTCAGACGGGCATTAACGAGATCCCGTTCTTGGTTAATAGGCTGGTTAAGGTTTACAGGGATAGATGGTTGTCCTGCTGCCGTGTAATTGCCAGGTACGGTATTGATGCTGACGGTCTCGTCCGAGTGCGAGGCAGAGATCTGTAGATCAAGTGTACTGCCGCCCGAATTCCACATTTGCCAATCCATGATCAAGTTGTACTCGTTATCGGGTGTCAATCCTTGGGTAGGTTCAATATTTAGACCCAGATAAGGGGGGTAATCGTTGAAGTCTCGATTGGTGTAGGCATACTGCGCACGGAACTGGAGGTTCTCCGTAGCGAGCCATGCTACGTCGAGCTCCAAGCCATCGGTGCTAAAGCTCGCGGCGTTCACCACGTCCGTTGAAATGGCTCCCGCATCGGTTTTAACAACACTGACTTGTACATCATCGTAGTCGTAGCTGAAGTACGCACCGTTTATGCGGAGTCGACCGTCAGCCAGCGTTGACTTAACACCGACCTCGAAGCTCGTGATGGTTTCCTCAGTGTACTCATCACCTGTGCCAGCGTTCGTATCGAAAGCGCCACCATTGAAGCCACCGGCGCGGTAGCCAGTCGTATAGCTTGCATAGAGATTAGTGTTGTCATCCAGACTGTATTTAGCAACTAGCCTGCCTGATGTATTGCTGAACTCCTGTTCGTTGTAGTTGCCGTAAACGCCAGGCGTTTCTGGAATACTCTCGATGTTCTCTACATATCCAACATAACCCGCTCCCAGCATGCTAGGGTCCGCAGCGCCTACAAAGGTAGCACCGATGTACGTTCCGAGGCCTCCTGACGGGAAATCACGCCAACGGTAGGTCATGTACTTCGTTTCATCGTTGTAACGAAGTCCTGCGGTGAAGGTCCAGCTGTCAGATGCCTGCCATGTCACTTCGCCAAACAATGATTGAGCGTCGCCGCCCACATCAAATCCACGGCTGGCGGAGGCTGAAAGCGTATAGGTAGCGTTTTGGACGTTACGACTTTCACCGTAGTCTTCCCAATCATACAGACCTACTACCCAATTTACGGAATCTGCTGAGCCTAAGATTTGTAGCTCGTGACTTTCTTGCTCGTAACGGTTTACTAAATCGGTCCAAAATATGCCGTCGTTACCGTTAGCGTTGATCGCATCGACCATGTCAAGTGCGAGTTGAAAGTTCGCTCCAGCGGCGTCGTTGAAACCTAGGTCCGGTACAACTTGACCAAACAGAGCACCACCGATTGTTTGGAGGGTTAACCCGCTGCGGACGCCGGATGAAACAGAGTTGTCAATGCCGTCGAGATCGCTGACCGAGCGATCATTCATCGTTCGATCTCCATAAATGTATTTGATGCTAACAGCGTCGCTCAGCTCATAATTTAACGTGAGTGTATGGGATTCGTTCTCTACTTCGGCAAAACTAGTTATATCGGATGAGCCCGCACTAAAGTGCGAATCGCGGTTGTCTAAAACGCCGGTGGCCCAAGCTACATAGTCGTTTGACCAGCCTAGGAATTGCTGGATCTGTGGAAGGTTAGGTAATAATCCGAACTGAACCGATTGCGCGACTCCACCGGCGATTGCCTGGACTGTGGCGATCTGAGATGTACTGTCGATGGGAACGTTTGCGGGGTCTCCGCCTGCTGCAAGGTAACCGCTTAGAGCGCCATAGGTGGGATTGAAACCGCTTGGCTGGTTCCAGTTATCTAGCTCGCCATTCACATTGCTCTTTGAATAGGCATAGTCGACACTCAAGCGCTCTGTTGCGTCCCAAGCTACCGCGAGTCGGAAACCATCCCGGTCAATGCTGTTAAAACCTTCGACGTCGGGATTGGTGTTGTCATAAAAGGGATCTCTCTCTCGATTGTTGAAGGAGATGGCCGTACGGAACGAATCAGAAAACGGCATATCTGCGCGCACAGAGTATTCCTGGGTACTGTAGTTGCCCACAGTGCCTCGAAGGGTCACCCCAAATTCGTCTGAGGGCGCCTTACTGATATAGTTGATGGCGCCTGATGTTGCGTTACGACCCGACAGTGTACCCTGAGGGCCTTTCAAGACCTCGATTCGCGCGAGGTCAACGATATCGGGTGAGCTGCCTTGGTTTTTGCCGATGTAAACGCCATCAACATAGCGGGCGGCTGCGGGATCGAGCGATATCTGAGGTGCGCCATCGCCGATGCCACGAATGATAAAGGCTGTAGACGAGCCACCCTGTGGCGATCCATAACCGTTGACGCCAACTACCTCATTGATCATATCCAAGTTGTTATTAATGCCGCGCTCTTGAATGTCTTTTTCAGTAAGCGCCTCAATGGAGATAGGCGTGTCTTGCAAACTCGCTTCACGACGCTCAGCGGTTACGATGACTTCTTCTAATTGTGCGAACGCAGTTTCAGCCGTTAGCGCGGCAAGAACTGCTGTTGCGAGTAGCGTTTTGGGACTACATGGCTTCATACATTTAACCTCGTTTTTAGAGTTATTGGGCGGACAAGGACCACCTGTCGCCGTCTACATTGCCAGACAACCCGTTTTAGTCAACCAATTTGGTCGATTTGAACGCGAGCCCGCGAATGTCGTTCAGTTCCGACAAAACCTACCTTGTTCGGATTCTGTGCAAGTAGTTTCTCTCAGCCTGCGATGCTAGGGAATGCTTTGACCTCGTCAGTTTTAGAACAAACGGACTACCTCGATTTGGACGTCTTTTCGCTCAAAAGAGGGTGTTGGGTTCGTTACTACGCGGGCGGTTACAGTTTTTTACCGCGAGGAAGAGCGGGTATCACACCTGTAAAGCTCGGCCACAGTCTGCTAGAGCGCCCCATTAAACAGATATTCGAAACAGATATTCGCGGGCACGAAGGTTCATGACGTTTACCTGAGAGGGTTGTGTTACGCACGGGCTAACTGGTCTTCCCCAATAAGAGCTAGGTAGCCAGACTTAAAAAGCATCGTTACCACAGCTGCACAGTGTTCAGACGAGATTTAGCCATGTCTACTGTTAGAGGTGCCCACTAACTGTGCTAAGTGTGTTGCCCTCCCACTGCACACTTACTGAACTCTTCACCTGCTCATCTTCCTGCCTATGGGGGTGGCGTTTCGATGCCTACCCGAAGCGTCAATTTTTACCGTAAAGTGAGGGTGAAAATAAAGAGCACTCCTAAGCTAGTTTTTGGCCGCCATCGAGTGGCTGTTTACTATAAGCCCAGCCAGTCAAAACCCATTAACAGACTATCAATAAGAGGAAGGGGATAGATGAAAGCGTTAGTCTTCAACGGTCCACGAGATGTCCGATTCGAAACTTATCCTGACCCCGAGCTTGCTACTGACAACAGCGTAATCGTGAAAGTGGAGCGTTGCAGTATTTGTGGATCGGATTTGCACATGTATCACGGCGACAATGTTGGCTCAGCCAACTATAGCGAGGGTGTGGCGCCTTTTTGTGTCGGGCATGAGTTTGCGGGCGAGATTGTAGAGGTAGGAAAGGCGGTTTACCGGCACAAAGTAGGGCAGAAGGTGCTCGCTTCAGGTGGAGCGCCCTGTGGACGTTGCGAGCATTGTCTCTCTGGCCACGCGCAGCTATGTGAACACTGGACAGCCTTTGGATTGAGCACCCAGTTAAATGGTGGTCAAGCAGAGTTTGTTAACGTTCCGATGGCAGATCTGACATTACAGCCTATTCCTGAGGGCGTGAGCGATGAGCACAGTATTCTGCTTACCGATGCGCTGTGCACTGCGTACTTTGGACTCACGCGAACCAATATGCAGCCCGGCGATACGGTCGCGGTTGTAGGCCTTGGCCCCATTGGATTGATTGGCGTTGAATTGGCGTTTGCGCTCGGTGCCGCCAAGGTTTATGCCATTGACCCCGTCGAAAATCGGAGAGCCCACGCAGCGGGCCTTGGAGCCGTTTCGGTCGAACCATCTCAAGCACTACCGATCATCATGGATGCAACGCATGGGGCAGGCGTGCCGCGTGTTTTCGAGGCGTCGGGCGCCAAGTCAGCTGTAGAACTTGCGATTAAGATTGCCGGCAGAGGTAGCACAGCCTCATTTATAGGGTTGCCGCAACCGGACGTCCAGCTACCAATGCTGAAGGTGCTTTATAAAGACATTACGATCCGAGCGGGGGTTGCATCAGTGATCGATCAGTGGCCCCACCTAATTCCACTCTTGCAGCATGGTCGTCTTAAGGCTGAAGGGCTGTTCTCTCATTACATGCCGCTCTCAGAGGGGACTGAGGCATATCGGATTTTTGATGCGAGAGAGGACGACGTCGTCAAAATTATGATGACCCTCTAACATCCATTGAATCGCCCTCACGGTGTGGCAAAGGTAGGGCTTTAGGCGGTGGCAGAAGAGCAACCTTCGTCTGTCTTTCTCGGATTGCGCAGTCGCAACGGAACGCAATCAGAAATAAGGCATCTGTATCGTAGAGCTGTTATCTACTCTGATCTCGGCACCGTTGATGTGACGCGATTCATGGCTTGCGAGGAAGTAAATAACATCTGTGACCGCTTCTGGCTCGCACGCAAAGCTGAAGGCTTTCATTGCTTGCTGCGGTTCCATCTCAGGAAATGTCCCCTCCATATTGGTCGTCATGTCTGTGAGGATGCCATCAGGATGAACACTGTTACAGCGGATTGGAAGCTGGTTGGTTTGGCAGTGCACCGCGACACTCATGGTTAGGCTTCTCACTGCAGCCTTGGCCGCGCCATAAGCGATAAAGTGAGGGTACCCCGCCAAAGCTGAGGATGACGAGATGTTGACGATCGAGGCTGCCTCGCTTTTCTTGAGCGCGTCCAGCATGAACTTCATACCCAAGAAGACTGAGGTCGAGTTGACTTCCATCATGCGTTTGTAATCGTCAACCGAAGACGTCTCAATCGTGTAGGTCATCAAGATAGCTGCGTTGTTCACTAGCACATCAAGCTTTCCGTGTTCGGCGATGATGGATTCGGAGAGTGCTTGCCAATCTAACTCGCTGGTGACATCACAAGCTCGATACGTGACGCTCGAATGCTCAAACAAACCGTCAGGCACTCTAATGTCGGTGCCAATCACGGTGTAGCCTTGCTCTGCAAATTTCTTCACCGTCGATTGACCGACACCACCTGCAGCGCCTGTTATAACTGCAACACGTTGATTTGTATTCGACACCGGTTGTCCCCTGTCTCTGCTGATATGTTGACGTTCAAGGCATCTAGATTGCCAATCATGCAAGGTAGAGTGCAATAGCGGAAAAGGCCGATTGATGTTCAAACGGACCATGCTGGTATTGGTGCTTTCTTGGATGCTAGAAAACAATAGAAGTAAAAACAAAGTTCGAGTTAACCGATATGCGGTAAGCGCTTTGTCGCATCGGGTCTAGATCAACCGATGTTAGCGCCACGGGCTGTTCGCCGATGGCCGTGAATAGTGAGTGCTTTTGAAGAACTGGATTTTTGAGTGGTTGAAAATGAGTGGTGGGAGAGTGGGACTATGCTTTTAAACGACAAAGTGGTTGTAATCAGTGGGGTAGGCCCGGGCTTGGGTCAGACGCTTGCTAAGTTAGCGGCTGCCGAGGGCGCCAAGGTGGTTCTGGGTGCTCGAAATCAGGCGTTTCTCGATGAAGTGGCCGAGTCGGTCCGCGCTGCGGGTGGCGAAGCGGTAGCCGAGAGCACCGATGTGACCTCCACTGAGCAATGCAGGGCTTTGGTGAGCGCGGGTGTCGAGGCTTTTGGACGCATTGATGGCCTGGTTAATAGCGCCTATGCGCACGGAGACTGGGCGCCTGCTGATATGTCTGATCCTGATAAAATGGGTGATGTCATAAACGTGATTTGTCAGGGGGCTTTGCGTATGGCGCAGGCCTGTGCACCACACATGCAAGCCGCAGGTGGCGGATCTATTGTTAATGTCTCGACGATGTCTACAGTAAAACCTTTCTCGGGAGAGACAATGTATGCCGCGGGGAAGGGCGCGCTGAATGCCTTGACTCGCCACATGGCAAACGACTTTGGCAAGCATGCAATCCGAGTAAACGCCTTGCGCATGGGCTGGATAGGCGGAGCGCCTGTCTACGGATTTATTGATCAACAAGTACAGGCGGGTGCTGATCGGGAGACGGTCGTCCGCGGCATCACCGATCGCATTCCATTGGGCATCATCCCACCTGAAGAAGATTGCGCTAAGGCAGTTCTGGCCTTCTTGTCGGATTATTCTGCCGTTATCACGGGCACCTCGGTCGATGTGAACGGTGGTGAGTATATGGCGCCCTAAGTCATTGAGTTAAGGAAACTTCACGGGAGAGAGGCATGACGGAAGACGAAAAACTCGCCGTAGACCCGAACGCGATTGTCCGGTCGATAACCGTGCAGATCGATGCACCGGCTCAGGCCGTGTGGGATGTACTTGTCGATTTTGACCGTTACTCTGAGTGGAACCCCTTTTGCGTTGAGGCCTCGGGTGTACTTGCAGTGGGTGAGCCGCTGACAATGAAGCTCAAAAGCTATACCGAGGAGGGGCAGTACTTTGATAACGTTGAGTTCATTACGGAAATTGATGAACCCCGCCTTGTCTCGTGGTCTGCCCCATGGGTCGACGAATGGCCCTATCCTGCGCGACGAGACCAGTTTGTCATCTCAACGGGGCGTGACAGCTGTGAGTACTATTCGACGGATGCCTTCCTTGGCCCACACGGGATACATGTGATGCGTTTTGCTGGCCCTTGGGTGAAGCGTGCGTTCGATGACACGGCAAACGCACTCAAGGCCTATGTGGAGAGAAAATGACTTGCTACATGGGTGATCACGCTCGAACGTGACGTGAAATGTAATCGCCGAATTGATCTTCGATACCCGCGGCCGTAAATCCATAGTCAGCTAACTGGTAGTGGTGCTCGGGGCGATTTTCTCGAGCATTCATTTCTCTCCATCGGTTCATCTCTTCCAGTGCAGTCTTTGTGAGCGTTTGACCGGTAAACTCGTAGATGCGTCGGATCGTCTCTTCAGGCTCACTGACCGAGTCTTTGAACCACAGGTCTAGGTAGCGGTCGTCGTAGCCACTGTCCCGAAACGCACGTGTCTTCGCGAGTCCTAATCGCCACTTCTTCGCCCAGTGCTGGGCCATAGCCACAGGGTCAAGTGCGTCAGTAAAGGGCGATGCGAGCGCGGCCATCATACTGCCGTAGGAGGGGATGACCTCGAGCGGGTGACGATGGGTTTGAATGACCACTGCATCGGGGAAACGTTTGAAGAGGTGCTCGGGGTAATGCAGATGATGTGGCGTCTTTAGCAGCCATCGCTCGCCACTAAGCCCTTTTTGGCGTTTCTGCCATTGCAAAAACTGAAGTTGTAAGTAGAGGTAATCGTAGGCGTCAGATTGATCTTTTTCGTACAGAGTTTCTCCGTACTCTGGCATGAATCCATAACATTCCGGCACGGTACTCATAAACGCATGCTCGAGCAGCATGATCTCTTCGTCTGCGGCAACCGGATCCATCGGGTGGATAGCTGCAAGTTCGGGTGAAGCCTCCAACATGGCAGCCACTTCTGCCTGGGCAATCGGAATTCGGGCGTCCTCCTGCCGGAAGTATTCATTCAATGGGCTAGGTTGCCGAACCTCGTACCACAGGGGCGCCAGCAGGTGATCGTCTGCGGCAATGCTTCGGTGCAGCATCGTGGTTCCCGTCCTTGGTAGCCCGATAACCACAATCGGCCTGAGAATTTCTTCTTCAAGGATGCTGGGATGCCGCTCAACCCAGAGCTCTAGTCGCAACCGATTTGCAAGGAGGTCTTTCAATCGAGAGGCATGAAATTGCACGCCAAGGTCGTTGAGTGCAGCCTCTTTGTTGAGTCCGGTGACTAGGGCTTCGAGGTGCGATAGAAAGCCTATATCACTGAATTGCTGACATTCTGTTGCCTGAAGTGCATCAGTTATTAGTTCATCAGTGTGCAGCACGCTGTGATTCTCCCAAAGTTGTCATTTGTGGATGAATTATCTCGGACGGTTGACTTACCTATGCAGCTTTGCCCTGGGCGCCGAAGCGTTGTCAGCCAGTAAATACCGTATGGCCACCAATCCCTCGGGCTCGCCTCCGGTATCGAGCCAGTCCTCGCCAGCCGGAGGCGCAGTATCGCTAATCCAGACACGATAAGTTCCCTGTCGATTTGTGATTTGACGGCCGGTTAGTGAGGCAGACTTACCGCGGTTCTGTATAGACTGCATCCAATGATTCTGCAGTGTGATACTCCAAAAGGCTGCGGTAGGCACCTCGCCTTCGATAATTAAGGCTTCGCCGGGTTGAAGTGAGAATGCGCCGCCGTGATAGTCATTATCGGGCGTCGGATAAAAAATACCCACGAAGTCAGGCGAGACAGTGGAAGGGCGATCAAAACTGTTTGCCGTTTCTTTGAGGGCATCGGCAAGTGCGAGACTGCCCTGCCAAGTCTCATTGAAGAAGTTCACGGCGTTTTCAGCGCGTGCCTCGAAAGGGATTGCGTCGACTTCGGTATTGTCGCGGTGAGCTTTAATCGCCAGAGGTCTGATTGCCAGCTTCGAAGGCTGGCGAGTCTCAGAGTCAAAAAAATACTCTCGAACCATAATCATGTGGCTGCGATCACTGAGTGTCAGTGATAGATCTTGATTTGGACGACTCGCGAGATTCAGGCGCGTTGTACTCGCATTGATATCAACAGCACTTATATCTGACCGGACGTCCGTACTGTTAATTGGAGCAGCATCGTTGCCTGATCTGGATTTCGAGCTAACGGGAATTCGGAGTAAGGCGTGTTTGGTTTCGGGGATGATGCTTATGCTGTCGGCAACACGATTCCAGCCGGTTATGGGGTTGCGCTCATAAACCACCAGACCGAAGTAGTCCGCGGTGCCAGCCATAATCTCGATCTCGTATTCTAGCGACGCATCGACCGGTGCAGTTGAGTAGATGGCATCGGGGCTATCTCCCAAAAATTTTCGATAGCCACTCATCCAATCGGTAAATTCAGGTGCCGTGGTGTTGCCTTTCGCGATGTGCATTTCTACAGAGGCCGCTAGGAGCTCGCTGAGGTAGTCATAGGCTTTTCCCAGCTCGTTTTCAGAGGCCTCTGGATTGCGTTCGCGAATCGCATTCGCGGCATGCTCAAGGCTAATAGATAGGTCGCTCATTTTTATCGCAGAACTCGACCCCAGCGCCCAACTTACCTCAGGGCGACTGATGGTGTCGCGTGCGTTGAACTTGCCTAGCGTGTAACTCGCAGATGCGAGGATGAGACTTACGCCGAGCAAGGCAAGCAATTGTCCCGTTCGCATGAACCCCTCCGATTTGGGTCTTAATCCGGCATGGGCCTGACCACCTCTCAGGGAAGCAACGAGCGTGTTTGATTTGCCGTGTTCCTCTCGAGAAGTGATGGTTATTTCCTCCCTACTAGCAGTTGATACTTGAGTGCAGCACTACCTTACAGCTCGGGTTAACGGGGGCTTTGCAGCCCACCCACCTGAAGCACAGCGTGCCCTCGATGTGACCGCCAGTGCTCAGCCAGTTTGCATGTCCCGTGTCCTTCACTGCGATATGGATATCCACCGAGCCGTCAGCGTTGATGCCTGCCGTGTGCCGGTTAATGGCGATCTTGTGATAACGGTAATCGAGCGATTCCATCCAATAGTTATCCACTTGTAGGTTCCATGTTTGACACTCGGGAATCGATGGAAGGGTTATCACCATCGCCTCATCACTTCCGAGGCGGAAATGACCGTGGTAATAGATGATATTTGGGTCACCCCCAACGGCCTGGCAAAAAGCCTGATCCCAAAGAGGGAGGCTGTTGGGATTTTCCCGGATTTCTTTACTCCACTGAGAGAATAAACCAATGGTATTTCGATAAAACGCCATTGCCTTGTCGAAGTCAGCGGTGATCTTCCCTGCACTTAACGGCTCGGGTGTTGCTGAGCGATCGAGGCGTCGAATCTGTATGTCAGCTGGTATTTCAAACGCTCGGTCGAGAAAGGTTTGACGGATCAGCAGCGATTCCGACGCTTTATCCATGGGCAACCAGTTGCCAGGCTGCTCATTGGCGCTCAGAATGATCTCGAAATTGCCCTCTGCATCGATTGCCAGCGTATTACTGTCGAGGAAACCCGTTTCAACTTGCTTAAAATTTTCCGCGTAGCTGCCCTTGCTCGTAGCAAAGCTGATGTAGTCGATCGACCCGCGTTTTCCCGTTAATCGGTACTCAAAGCGCCCGTCGATAACAGCTTTTTGGTAGATGTTATCGGGGTTGTCAGCACCTAGCTTGATCGTCTCGTGTGCGGGCTGATAAAGCACAGGAAAAGCCGCGTCGTTGAACTCGACGTACCACTCGAGTGCCGCACGCGCCATTCTAGACAAATAGCGCAGGCCTTCAGCTTGGCTTTGCTCGTCCTGAGGAACGTGATCCCTCGTCAGTTCTTGTCCAGCGGCTTTCAACGTGTCGCAGAATGCATCCCATTTGGCAGCCATATCGTTAGCGGCCATGCGATTATCCTTACTGTTCAGTAACCAGGCCGGGTGCGTTGCCGATCTGTTCGATCGCGACAACACCCTCGGCCGATGAGAGGAAGAGGTTGGACATCAGCGTGTATTTGGATACGCGCATTTTCCAATCGCCATTAACGCGAGCATATTCGTCTTCATAATAACCGCTCATGAGCTGCACTTGTCTATGCTCAGTTTCTAGTAATTGAAAGCGCATGCGCCAACGGCCTTTCGCTGTATCAGAACCCGTCATCTCAATTTCGGGGGCTGTTCCGTGATGCATATCGACATGCGTGGGATGACAGGCGAGCGACTCAAAGACGCTTATAAAGGCATCCATATCGGTAAACTCACCAATGAAACCAAAGTCGATTAGGAAATTGTCTTCGTCATAGCAGTTACGCATGCCAGCAATGTCACGCGTATCACAGGCAAACCACCAGCGCGCCTTAAGGCGTTTGATGGCCTCGATATCTTCGAGGGCTTGAACCCTCGAAGCGAGATCAGTCGATGCGGGAGCACTTGCTTCCATGGTTACTTGCCGGGCGCGCCGTTAACACCGGGCCATCGTGAACCCGAAATCGTGTCAGCGAAGGGCAAAAATGCCTCAGGATCAAGGGGCTTAGAGAGTGTGACGGAACGATCCAAGAAGATTGGCCACCACAGGTAGGCGGATAGCTGTTCACGCATGGGGAGTTTGCTCGCCAATGGATCCCATGGGCTGTCACGCAGGACTAATTGGCCTTGCACGTTTTCTTTCCATGCGGTGCCGTACTTGCTTGCCACGTGTACAACATGTGGTGGGAAGTCATAGCCCGTTGCGGGGCCGCCGATGCTGACCGCGCGCGATACCTTGATCCACCATTCGTTCTGGACAAACTCATCACCCGGATCGCTAGAGCCTTCACTCATACCTTCAAATTCGAGGAAGGTATAGCCCTGGTGGGTACACTTCGCGCGAACCATTGGGCCTAAACGGTGGTAGTCAATCTCACACGGATATTTGGGCTGTCCGTTCATTTCCTGAGAGATAAAGATCGCTGATTCCTGATCTATGCCGTAGCCCAAGGTGTATTCGCCCTCGATCCCATCGAAATCTGCGTTTACGGTTGTTACGACACCGTATTCGGGCACGTCGGGAACTGGGAAGTTGTAGACCGTCAGGTTGACGTTGGGCTCTTTGCCGACAGTGATACCCGGTGGTAACAGTGCTGCGATGGCCTCAGGGTCAGTGCGATAGTGAACCTTCAGCATCGGCCAATTGATGATATCGCCGGGTGCTCCCATTGGGGCTTGTGCGTCACTCATGATGTTGTTCCTTTTTATCGTTCTTTTGTGTTGGTGTTTGTTTGTTGGTTGGAGCTAAGCGCGGCTACAGTGTTTCTCTCTGTTAGGTCGCGTCTTTTCAGCCATGTCGCTTAACCCACTGACTCCGGTACCGGTGTCGTCTTGTTGATAATCATATCGGCACGACGCTGAACCTTGGCCATGCTCTCTTCGGTATGCGCTAATAGCCAGAAGTTACCGTCTGGAATACCGGCAAGTGCCATTTCTGCCACCTCATCTGGATGCGTTGTCTTAAGGTCGAAGCCGTATTCCTCGGCCATACGCTTCATGTCCTCGACCGAGTTAATGCCCGTCTCGTTACCAGTCACACCTTTGTCGAACTCCTCCGGACGCACGCGACCAGAATTGAAGAGACCGGTCTCCACAACGTGAGGGCCCGGGAACAGTGCGCTGACTACGACAGGTAAGCCACCCATCTGAACCTGGTAGTGCAGGTTTTCGGTAATGGTGTGAACCGCTGCCTTTGTCGCCGTATAAATCGGAACGTCTGGCAACACAGTGTAAGCGCCGTTGCCAGAGCCAGTAATAATCATGTGCGTTCGGTCGGTCCGCGTGATGAGGTAGGGCATGAACACGTTGATACTGTTCACTGCTCCCCAAAGATTCACGTTAAAGCACCACTGCCAGTCCTTTTCAGAAAAGCCCCAGATAGGACCCGCTTCGCCGGCACCGATACCGGCGTTCGCAAACACCAAATCCACCTGCGAAAAGGTCTCAAGTGACACATCTAAGAGATTCTGCAAGCTCTCTTTTGACGTCACATCACAGCGTTCAATGCGATGCGGGATGTTCTCTGCGGCAAGGTCTGCGGCAATTGCCTCCATTGCGCTTGCGTCGACATCGCCGATAACGACATTGCCACCAGCGCGGCCAAGACCGAATGCAATCGAGCGACCAACACCACTCGCGCCGCCTGTGATGACCGCAGTTTTACCTTGATAGTAATCGCTCATTGCTGACCTCTCGGGCTCTCTGGTAAATAGAACTGACGAACCCACTTTCTGAATAGCACCAGGGTCTCGTCGCCTTTACAGAAGATTGGCTGCTTTCGGTGAACCTTGTTTTCCCAGATGGGGTAGTCGTCTGAGAGACCTTCGATGATGCCATCCATTACCTGGTCACCCACAAATTCGGCGATTTCATTGCGAACGATAAGCGTCCAACGCAGCAGCGTTTCGTCGCGGGAAATGGGCTGAGCCGAGTTGTACACCAACATCTCTGCGCCTGGCCCATAGCTTGTCATGACACGCGCGAGACCGGGTTGGAACATGGTCGCGTGCAAATCGCCTTTCATTCCCTGAGCTTCGATCTCGGAGCGAAGGTGAACAGCACCATCATCCTCTACCGCAACGGAAGAGGGCGGGGTTTGATTTTGCTTGTGCACGTACTGGAAGTGTTCTGGGTCACATGAGTTCTCGGCAATATCTTGAATGTGCACAGGAATGTTGAACTCAACTTGGCGAGGTTCGGTCCAGTTTTCATCACCAATTTGCTCGATAACGGGAACTTCACGATCAGGTTCAGCCCCAGTGGGGTGGAACCACATATAAACTTCGCCATTTACCTCGCTAGTCGGCCAGTTCTGCACCTTGGCGCGAGTAGGAATCGTGTCGCAGTAAGGGATGTGGTTGCACTTTCCGTCCCCTCCGAATTGCCAGCCATGGAAGGGACACTGAATGGACTCTCCTACGACTTTTCCGTTGACGCCGAGGTGTGCGCCAAGATGAGGGCAAAAGGCATCGTGTACACGCGCCTCACCAGACTCCGTTCGATAAACGACCAGTTCTCGATCTAAAGCACTGACTGCTTTGACGTCGCCGGGTTTAAGTTCGTGGCTCCGCGCCACCGACCACCAACCAATAGGAAAGTCAGGTGCGGTGTTTACTTTCGAATCACATACAGCAATGAGTTCCATGTGAGTTAGATCCTTTGTTTTCGTTTTTAATTACGCTGCGAATATATCAGTGCTCGGTCCAATATTGGCAGCGAGGCTGTCGAGATAGGCGCGGTCGAGTCCATAGAAA
>CBFHHL010000120.1:0-4084 GCA_965655685.1 Luminiphilus sp. | reverse complement strand
GGCACCTAGTTCGATTGCTTTTGCGTAAAGTGCGTCGACACCTGCAGGGCTGCCGCCATGGAAGGCGACCATCGTACCGTTGCCGGCGGTGGGCGCCTGCTCGTCATACGGCGTGCAGATGGCAAGCGCGGCCTGCTCTAGGGATGAACCAAAGAAGACAATGCGGTCGGTTCCCATCAGCTGCTTCCAACCCATCTCCGCTGTTAGAGCGGAGTAGAATTCCGTAGCAGCTGCTAAATCTGATGTACCAAGGGTGACATAGCCAAGCATGTTTGTTTCCTTTTTTTAGTGGGTGGTTGATGTGTTACTTTAGCGCGAGTCTGAACTGCGCACGAGTGCTCAGTAACAGCTTAATTTGCGATGCTTGAGCGATGAGCATTTTAGTTTGGGGGTGTCCTCGACATGGACTTATGGCTTGCCGGCCTCACATTGGTTAGCTTGATCGGCGGGCTCGTTTTTTCACGAGTAAGCGCGACCGTCCTTTTTCTGATTGCAGCACTGTTTTGTCTCGTTACCGGTTTAGTAAGTATCGAAACGTTTTGGGCAAAAACGACCAATCAGGGCCTTGTGACTTTGGTACTGCTCATACTGTGTGCGGTTGCGCTAGAGCGCTTGCCGTGGCTGGGTATGTTGTCGCGCGTGATTGATTCGCCTCATTTGTCGCTGTCTGTTGCAAAAATTGTTGCCATTGCAGCACCGATGTCTGCAGTGCTAAACAACACGGCCGTCGTGGCGAGCTTGGCGAACGTATTGCGCCGCAGCAAGTATCACGCCCCCTCGAGACTACTCCTTCCATTATCTTACGCAGCCATACTCGGCGGAACGCTTACGCTCATCGGAACTTCAACAAATCTTATTGTTAGCAGTTTCCTCGAGGATCAGCGAGGCGAGGGATTAGGTTTTGGGGACTTCTTTGTCATTTCCGCGCCTGTCGTTTTCGTGGTTTGCGCTGTACTGGTGGTACTAGCAAGAAGATTACCCGTTCGCGAAAATTTAGGAGCCGTTGAGACTCAATACACGCTGGATGCTGAAGTGGAAGTCGACGGTCAATTGGTTGGGAAGACAGTGGAGATGGCTGGGCTGAGAGCCTTAGAGACGCTGTATCTTGCGGAAATTTTGCGCGATGGTCGACGCATCAAGCCCGTCTCACCGGCAGAGGTCTTGTTGCCTGGTGACCGTTTGATTTTTACCGGCGATGTTTCAGATGTTGCACGCCTCGATCAGATATCGGGTCTGAGTACGTTTGCTAGACGACATGGACTAATGCAGAGCGAGCTCACCGAGGTGTTGATTGCTCCGGGCTCAATTCTTGATGGTAGAACTGCGAAATCACTTGGATTTAGGGCACGATTTAATGCGGCAATCGTCGCTGTCCAGCGTGACGGTAAGCACGTTGAAGGCCGGGTGGGTGAGTTGCCACTTCGCACAGGTGACTTACTGGTGCTTGCCACAGGCGAGGACTTCGTCGAGCGTAAAAACCTAAGCCGTAACTTCATTGTCTTGTCGGACAGTTTGGATGTGCGCCTTATGAATCCGACTACAGGGTTTCTGGCCACGACCGCTTTACTAACCGCTATTGTATTGGCCGCATTGGGCGCAATTCCGCTGTCACTCGGTCTCTTGCTCTTGCTGGCGGGGCTCTGGGCTTGCGACGTGGTGAGTGTTGACGATTTGCGCCGCCGTTTTCCCTTTGATATCTGGATACTGGTGTCGTCTGCTTTGGTCTTGGCCGATGCCATGATTGGGAGCAAGCTCATCGGTACTGCGGTGGGGGCGGTTGAGCCTTTTTTGTCTGAGAGCAGCCCTTTTTTGGGGGTGATCCTCATTTTTTTAATGACGCTCACACTCACTGAATTGATTACCAATAACGCCGCCGCTGCCTTAATGTTTCCGGTAGGGTATGCAGTAGCCCAGACCTCGGGTGTCGATGCAATGCCCTTTGTGCTTGCCGTGGCTTTCGCTGCAAGCGGCTCATTTTTAACGCCATACGGCTACGCTACCAATCTGATCGTACAGAACCTTGCGGGCTATACTCGCGGTGACTACCTGCGCTTTGGCTATCCTATTACCTTCACTTATACGATTGGCGTTTTAGCGATGCTATATGCGGTATATTTTACGCAGGGGTGAATGTTGTTGGCAGCGCGATGATCTGCCCAAGTTGTAGTGAGGAAATATGAAGCCAAGTAATGTGTTATCCGCGCAAGAGCGTGAGCAACTCCTCCAGCGTAGCGACCTCAGGGCATCGGTGCTCGTGCTCCGCACTTGGGCACTGATCTTCGGCACCCTTCTACTCGTGGGTTATTTCCCAAGCGTGATCACTTTTTTCTTTGCATGGATTGTGCTTCCGGGCAGGCAGTTAAGTCTTGCCGTGCTAATGCATGAAGCAGGTCATGGCAGCCTATTTAAGACAAAGGCTTTTAATCTATGGGTTGGACAATGGCTGTGCGCACTTCCTACCCTTGGAGATCTCACCTCTTATGCACGCGGGCACACCGCGCATCACCGCCTGGCAGGCACGGATGAAGACCCAGACCTTCCGAACTATCGTGCGTATCCCATCAATAAAACAAGTCTTTATCGTAAATGGACTCGTGATTTGACGGGACAAACGGGGTTTAAGTTGTTGGCGGCGTTAGCAACGGGTGCTGGTAGTCAAATGAGTAAAGAGACCGTTGGATCGACGAACTTGCTAGCGAAACAGATTTTGGTGCACCTCGTGTTTGTATCGATACTGACCGGTCTGGGTATCGGTTGGACTTGGTTCGTATGGATGGGGGCTTTCATGACGTCTTATATGTGGGTTGTTAGGCTCAGGCAGGTGGGTGAGCACGCCGTGGTACCTGACCTCTACGATTCCGACGTGCGCATGAATACTCGAACTGTAGATGCTCCGTTCTGGCAGCGCTTTCTGCTGGCACCTAACAACGTGAATTTTCATATGGAGCACCATTTCATGGCGGGTGTTCCTTGCTATAACCTACCCAAGCTACGAGCAATATTGAAGTCCAAAGGTCTCCTCGATGAAGTCCCTGAGGTCACAGGCTATGGGCAGGTAATCAAACTTGCGGTGGCTGATTAGCCTTATCACTCATCCAATAAGCGCCTGCTAAGTTGCTGATCTCAGAAGATTTATAAGGCGCATTCGCGGCGTTTATAGTGCGAGGTTCAGCGTCACGATTGCATTCGAGTCCCGTTCCCTTGTCTAGGGTGAGCTCAATCCGATGACGTTAGCCTTAGGATGCGTCATCAGTGATTCAAAAGGGTTTGACTGTTTACCCGATCGATGGATTTTGCGCTCAAAGTGCCTTCTCACGATTCGCATCCTACTGAGATTCTATGAACCCCTAAATGGGGTCGGTGAATAGATGACCAAGGAGGGTCGTAATGAAACAAATTAAAACTTTGGCGGTACTCGCACTATCAATGGGCATGTCAGTCACTGCGGTGGCCGCACCCCCTGACGCGCTAATCAATAACAGTCTCTCGGTGACATTGTCCAGTCGGCTGATCTCGTCCCTGCGGATAGGCAGCTAGTTGACAAGCAAGCGGGTGAGCTAGCTCCAGCCCCAAAACCGTGGCGTCAGATGGCAGATAGATCAACGAAGGCTGGGTTAAATCCAAAAGCTGCAGTACCGCTGGTTCTACAATCGAATACCTCAAACTGCGGGCTGGCATCGCTCGCAATGCTGCTGTCTTACCACTTAGAGACACCAGTATCGCTGGCGTCATTAGAGAACACAGCGACGACATTACTCAACGCAAGTTTACAAAAGTGGAAAGACGAGGGCTACTAGGTAGGAGAGCTCCAGTCTCTGGCCAGGGTCTATGGATTGTCCATTCGCGCCACACGTGTCGGAGTTGCAGAGTTGCCGTCGCTTTCATTTCCGCTCTTGGCCTGGATTGACTTTGGTACCAATGGCCACTTCACGGTTGTTCAATCGTTTGAGCGCGGCGAGGCCTCCTTAGCTGATCCCACTCGCGGCTATCTCAAACTCGGCAAGGCAATGTGGGAGCGCCTGTGGCTCAAAGGAGCTACAGGCATTGTCCTGTACGTCGAATAGCTAAGGCGGTTTTAGGTCAG
>CBFHHL010000119.1:0-20129 GCA_965655685.1 Luminiphilus sp. | reverse complement strand
TACCGATTTCAACGAGGTAGGTGTCAAAGCCCTCGATGACCTGACATTAGAAGTCACATTGAATGCCCCCACGCCGTATTTCCTGCAGCTTATGGATCACTACAGCAGTTTCGCGGTTCATCCTGAGACGCTGATGAAACATGGGAAAATGACAGATCGCTTTACGCCCTGGACGCGTGTTGGAAACATCGTAAGCAATGGGGCGTTCACCCTCGAAGAGTGGTCGCTTAATCGGCGCATCGTCATGAAAAAGAGCGAGCACTACTGGGATCGGGATAATGTGGCGCTGAACGGTGTCGTGTTCTATCCGACCGAAAACGTAGTGAGTGAGGAGCGTATGTTCCGCGCTGAGCAATTGCACTACACCCAGGTGGTGCCACTCGACAAGATTCCCGGTTATCGCGAAAGCGCGGACCCCAGTTACGTACAGGCCCCCTACTTAGGGACTTACTATTACTTGGTCAATACCGATCGACCGCCGGTTGATAATGTCCTAGTTCGTCGCGCGCTATCCTTAGCTTTGGATCGAGGCCAACTTACGCGGACGGTGCTTCAGGACACTGCCATCCCGGCATTCAGTATCACACCACCCGACACGCTTGGTTATAACCCCCCAAAGCTCTTTGATCATGATCCCGAAAAAGCACGTCAGTTGCTAGCTGAGGCGGGCTACCCAAACGGAGAGGGTTGGCCGGGACTGGAAATCATCTACAACACGCAAGAAGCGCATCGAAAAATCGCTGTTGCTGTGCAGCAGATGTGGAAGAGTGAGCTGAATATTGACGTTACCATCGCGAACCAAGAGTGGAAGGTCTATCTCGACTCGGTTTCACAGCGGAACTTTCAAGTCGCGCGCCGCGGCTGGATTGGGGATTATGTTGATGCGAACAATTTCCTCGACCTCTTCATTACCGAGGGAGGCAACAACAACACAGGGTATGCTAACGAGGTCTATGACGACATCATTCTCAATCGAGCACCCAAGGCCAAAACCCGAGAAGAGCGATACGGCTTATTCTACGAAGCAGAAACGATGTTGATGCAAGAGATGCCGATCATTCCCATCTACACTTACACCAGCAAACACCTGATACATCCAAGTGTTGAGGGCATCTACCCCAACCTAATGGACTCATTAAACCTAAAATATGTGAGGCTTCATCCGGAGCGTCGCCTAAATGAGGAGGCTGACTAAGATGCTGCGGTTTATTTTCTGGCGTTTGATCCAAGCCATCCCGGTAATTTTCGTGGTTATTACTGCGACCTTTTTCTTAGTTCGCTCGGCACCCGGTGGTCCGTTTGATAGCGAAAAAGCCGTTCTGCCAGAGGTAAAACGTGCCTTGGAAGCTCAGTACAAACTGGACTTGCCACTACATGAACAGTACTTCGCCTATCTCAGCGACTTGAGTAATGGTGACCTCGGCCCTTCCTTCAAATATCCGGGGCGTAGCGTCAACGAAATTTTAGGAAGTGGCCTGCCGGTTACCGCGGAACTCGGCTTGTATGCACTCAGTTTCGCTCTGCTCGTTGGCGTTTTTGCCGGTGTATTTGCGGCACTAAAGCCCAATACGCGGCAGGACTACATTCCAATGGGGCTTGCGATGATAGGAATATGTATGCCCTCTTTCCTGCTGGGCCCGCTATTAGTATTGATATTCGGTATCTATCTCGATTGGCTGCCCATTGCTGGATGGGGTGATTTGCCGGGCGACAAGATTCTTCCCTCGATCACTTTAGGTTCAGCTTACGCGGCTTATATCGCGCGATTAAGCCGAGCGGGCATGCTTGAAATCCTCTCGCAAGACTATATCCGCACCGCGCGCGCCAAGGGCCTACCCGAGTGGCGGGTTGTTACCCAGCATGCGCTGCGTGGTGGACTGATTCCTGTCATTGCCTTCCTCGGTCCAGCCTTTGCAGGCTTGCTCGCGGGATCTTTTGTGGTCGAGACCATCTTTCAAATTCCGGGCTTAGGGCGCTTCTACGTACAGGCAGCCTTTAACCGCGACTACACAATGATTTTAGGCACAACCGTTTTCCTCTCAACACTCATTGTGTTCTTCAACTTGATCAGTGACGTCATAGCAGCATGGCTAAATCCGCGTCTCCGCGCACAGTTCAAAGGAGCCGCTTGATGAACACCAAAGAGATGAACGTGCTTTCAGGAGTAGATCTCTCTAACGCCGAGGACGGATCGTCGCTCTGGCAAGATGCATGGCTGAGACTCAAGAAAAACAGAGCTGCGGTAGCGGGTGGGGTGGTCCTTATCGTCATGGTACTTCTCGCACTGCTCACGCCGCTGATCGCACCTTACAGCTATGAGACGCAGAACCTTGATCTAGGCGCATCAGCTCCGTCAGCAGCACACTGGTTGGGAACTGATATTTTCGGTAGAGATCTGCTTACTCAGATTTTGTATGGTGGACGCGTATCACTCGCTGTGGGCTTCATCGCCACCGCTGTCGCACTTGTGATTGGTGTGACGTGGGGGGCTGTAGCTGGCTATGTGGGGGGGCGCATTGATGCCGCAATGATGCGCTTTGTCGACATTCTCTACGCACTACCCTTCATGATTTTCATCATTCTGTTGATGGTCGTATTTGGTAGGAACATCCTTCTTTTATTCCTCGCAATCGGTGCAGTCGAGTGGCTAACTATGGCGCGGATTATGCGCACGCAAGTACAGGCCCTTCGACAGCAAGAGTTTGTGGAAGCGGCCATCTCGCTAGGTCTATCGCCAAGTGCCATTGTCTTCAAGCACATCGTTCCTAACGCGATCGGACCGATCATTGTTTACACCACTCTCACCATACCGAGCGTTATGTTGCTCGAAGCGTTTTTGAGCTTTTTGGGGTTAGGCATTCAGCCTCCTCAAACCAGCTGGGGGCTATTGATCAGCTATGGGGCGGAGACTATGGAAGAGTATCCATGGCTACTCATATTCCCGGGACTCGCCCTGACGATCACACTGTTTTCACTGAACTTCTTGGGCGACGGCTTACGTGATGCGCTCGACGTCCGCGGCTCTAAGGATTGATCGCATGACTTTATTAAACGTCAACAACTTGAGCATCAGCTTTGTCACCCGAAACGGAACTACCAACGCTGTTCAAAGCGTCAGTTTCACGGTCGAGCCAAATTCCATTACCGCGATTATCGGTGAGAGTGGGTCCGGTAAATCGGTATCCTGCTACGCGTTACTCGGGCTGATTCCACAACCGCCTGGACACATCGACTCGGGAAGTGCTGTGTTCGAGGGACGCGATCTTTTGCAACTCTCTGAGCGCGAATTGCGTGGCATACGCGGGTCAGACATTGCCATGATCTTCCAAGATCCAATGACCTGCCTAAACCCATACATGCGCATCGGCGAGCAGATTATCGAGCCCCTATTGGTGCACGGCGTTGCGGATAAGGCGACCGCTACGGCACGCGCAACCGCGTTGCTCGACGAGGTTGGCATTCGCAATCCCGAGTCTGCCATGAACGCCTACCCCTTTGAATTTTCTGGGGGTATGCGCCAGCGGGTGATGATCGCCATGGCGCTGATTACCGAGCCCAAGCTACTCATTGCAGATGAGCCCACGACAGCGCTCGATGTCACGATCCAAGCGCAGATTCTTCAGCTCATTAAGTCGCTACAGAATAAACGCGATATTGGTGTGTTATTTATTAGCCATGATCTTGCGGTTGTTTCTGACATTGCTGATCAGATCGTGGTGATGGAGAAAGGTCATGTGGTTGAGCAAGGCTCTCTCACGGATATCTTTTCAAACGCGCAACATCCTTACACGCAGAAGCTGCTCGCGGCGATTCCCAGTGGCGAGGCACCAGCGGCCGATGTTTCACGCGCACCACTCATCACCACCTCTAACCTGAAGACCTATTTTACCAGTGAAAACAATAATGAGCCCGTTAAAGCCGTGGATGATGTCTCGCTGACCATCAATCGCGGCGAGGTTCTCGGCCTTGTTGGCGAGTCCGGCAGTGGAAAATCCACGTTTGGTCGCTCTCTGCTTCGCCTCACGCCCATCACCGACGGTAACGTTGAATTCGACGGCCTGAACGTCGGAGAACTCAGCAAAAGAAACTTAAAAACGTTGCGTCGGCGGATGCAAATGATTTTCCAGGACCCTTATGCGTCGCTTAATCCTCGAATGACGGTTTATGACACACTGGCGGAGCCTCTGTTGCTGCACAAGATTGTCGATCGCTCGGGCTTGGACAGCGCCATAAGGTCACTCATGGACAGCGTTGGTTTATCACGCGCTTTCGCTAAGAAATACCCGCATGAATTCTCGGGTGGTCAACGACAGCGAATTGCGATCGGACGAGCCTTGGCGACCAAGCCAGAGTTCATTGTCGCCGACGAGCCGGTATCTGCACTCGATGTGACCATTCAGGCACAAATTTTAGATCTCTTGAAGGACTTGAAAGACGAATACGGACTGACCATGTTGTTCGTGTCCCATGACTTAGCCGTTGTTCGTCAAATCGCAGATCGAGTCGTCGTGCTTTATCACGGAAAACTCGAGGAGGTGGGCGACACCGCATCGGTCTTCAACAGCCCAACTAGCGATTACACCAAGCGTTTACTGGCTGCGATTCCTGGTAAGACCGCCGCATAAGTTAATCAGCCACTCCCGCAACGCGGGAGCTCTGCAGATTGAAGTAACGGCAGCGCATCATACCTCTCGCCTCAAGCTACAGCCGATCGCACCCGGATCTTAGGTACGCCAAGCAAGATCCTTTATGCGAAGTAAAGTATCGCGGGTTAGCTAAACGCCTTATCACCTGCTTTGCAGACGATGGGTGTGCTCTCTAAAATTGAATAATTGCTCTCCAGAATCGTAGATACAAATCGCCATTTTGATGTCGTTGCTGCAGGAGTGAACTCAATATGAGTCCAACCTCGGCGCGATGTATCCACATCGTACAACTCACTACTACTCGCCTTCAGCGCCGCGGCTAACATCTCAGCCGGCGCTGGCAAATACGCTTCCATACCTGGACTGGTAACACCCGGCGTACCTATCTCAACCCCGATTGCATCTCCATTACCGTCACGCATATTGAACGCCCACCCATTATGCGTATCGCCGGCAAGCACCACTGGGTTGCTTGCATACTGCTTGAAGACTGCGTGAATACGTTCTCTGCTAACGGGATAACCGTCCCACGCGTCTAAATTAAGCGGTAGACCTGCGGCCGCGATTTGTTGCAGGCCCTCTAACCGCTTTCGATAACGTTCAGGGAGTACCATCGCATCAATGGCCTCTTCGGATAACAGCGGCGTGATCACTTTCCCCATTAGTACCTGCTGACCAATAATCTGCCAGGTAGCTCCTCGATCATCACCCGCCTCGAGCTGGGTAGCTAACCAATTTTCCTGCTCCGCCCCAAGAATAGTTCGATTGGGATCCATCAGCATATTCTTCACAAAAGCCTCTGCACCACCGGCCTTTGGAATGTCACGCTGGTAAATCAGCTGCTCATCGCGACCCTGAAGGCGCGTATCGAGCATAATGAGATCGGCTAAATTCCCAATCTCAAACTTCCGATAAATAGGTGCTTGATCGGTTTGCGCCGCGGTTCGAATAGGCATCCACTCGTGATACACCTTTCTCGCCATCGCGATACGCTCGTCGAAGTCGCCCTCGCCTTCATTGTGATTTTCAGCGCCACTCTTCCACGTATTGTTTACGAGCTCGTGATCGTCCCATACACAAATCCACGGGTGCGCTGCGTGGGCTGCCTGCAGGTCTTTATCCGAGCGATAGAGCGCATATCTGGCTCTATAATCATCGGTTGTTAGAATCTCGGTCTCGGGCTCGACGGCCCTACCTAGCGTCTCTTCCGCAATGGGGTTCACGTAGACACCACGTGCATATTCGTAAATGTAGTCGCCCAGGTGCAGTACGACATCAACATCACTTTTCGCTATGTCGTCGTAAGCATGAAAATAGCCCTGCGGATAATTCGAGCAGGACGCTACCGCCATACGAAACCGAGACACATAGCCTTTCGGTAGAGTTTGCGTGCGCCCTATGGGTGAATAGTCTCCGTTCACCAAAAACCGGTAGAAATAGCGCTGCCCCGCTTTTAACCCTGTCGCATCGATTTTCACCGTATAGTCACGATCTGCATGGGTAGTCGTTATACCGCTCGCTGCAATTTGTTTGAACGATTTATCAGCAGCGACCTGCCAAATAATCTGCCCGACAGACGTCGCTGCGTCCTTTGGCAAATAACGTGCCCACAGGATGACGCGGTCGGACAGTGGATCCCCCGAGGCGATGCCGTGCGTAAACCCATGCGATTTTTGTGAAGCAAGGCTTATTCGACTGGCGCTCATGGCCCCAATACCGGCCCCTGCAGTCATTCCTTGTAAAACACGTCGACGGTTAATGTTCATAAGCTCGCTTACCTTTTCTGTTTCAAATCCGGTTATTTGCCCCTCGGCCTCTTCAAGCCAAGATCTAGTAAAAGTCGGGTCGTCTCACCTCAACTTCTTTTGACACCAAGTTCTCGTCAACCCTGGTTCAAACAAAGGAGCTGCACATATTCTGGGGTCCGATGGATACCAACGCCATTTTCGCCGCCTGATGCCAAGGAGCGACTAACGCCACGAGCTTGAGCCGATCTAAAGCGTAAGCTTTCGAGCGGCGCTTACTCTTGTCATGTTGCGCGTACTCTTGGCTGCACCGACAGCGACGTTACTATCCTCAAAGTTCGTGACAATGTTGTGAAAACGGTCGTTTTTTACATCGGAAACCGTACCGGAATTTGGAGGTCAACCAGGCCATTATGCGACAATGGCGCGATGAGTGATGAAACCATGTCAAGCGTCGTCTCCCCATGGCGATTTAGCACGGCTCCCTGTATGGACTGGACCGATCGTCACTGCAGGTATTTTTGGCGGTTGATGAGTCGTCATACGCGGGTGTACACCGAGATGGTAACGACGGGAGCGCTTATCCACGGTGATGCGCACCGACACTTGCGTTACAACGAGGAAGAGCATCCGGTGGCGCTCCAGTTGGGCGGCAGCTTACCGGAGGACCTCGCTATTTCCGCCAGAATGGGTGCGGAGTATGGCTATGATGAGATTAACTTAAACTGCGGCTGCCCCTCAGACCGTGTTCAAAACGGTGCTTTTGGTGCTTGTCTGATGCGCGAGGCTGAATTGGTCCGGGACTGCGTCAGCGCAATGAACGATGCCGTTGATGTACCCGTCACGGTTAAACACCGGCTTGGTATCGACGAGGATAACAGCTACGACATTGTTCGCGATTTTGTTGGGACAGTTGCTGAAGG
Source organism: Luminiphilus sp. (assembly GCA_965655685.1). Lineage (GTDB taxonomy): Bacteria > Pseudomonadota > Gammaproteobacteria > Pseudomonadales > Halieaceae > Luminiphilus. The sequence goes on along the minus strand of CBFHHL010000119.1, from coordinate 12,815 downwards.
TGGGAGCACGGTATTTATTGCACACGCGCGAAACGCGTGGCTAAAGGGCCTCTCTCCCAAAGAAAACCGCGAAGTACCACCCTTGAAATACGAGTGGGTTTATCAACTAAAACGTGACTTTTCGGAGCTCACCATCGTTATTAATGGTGGGATTACTTCACTCGAAGAATGCCGTATGCATTTAGATCACGTCGACGGTGTCATGCTCGGTCGCGAGCCCTATCAGAACCCATGGTTTCTCAGCGAGGTCGATAGAATCCTCTTTGAAGATGTTCCCAAGGATCTAAAGTCGATTAACGCAGCCAACAGCTCATCCCTTATCTCTCGACGCACTACAGCTGAAGCATTAATCCCCTATCTAGAAAAAGTTCTAGCAGACGGCGGTAGACTTAACCACGTGCTGCGACACGTGCTAGGGCTCTATCAGAGGCAGCCGGGTGGAAAACAATTCAGACGTATTTTGAGTGAAGGCATGCACGAAGAAGGTGCCGGAATAGCGCTTTTCGAAGAAGCAATAGCACTAACGGAAGCGCTCATAGAGCGTCGGCAGGCCTAGAACTCCTCGTCCCACTCCTCCTCTTCAAAGTCAGAGAATGTATCGACAATAACGCCGTCGTTCACCTGCGCTTCTCTGCTCTGGAGATAAGCGTCACGAATGAAGACATACCGATCGCCGGTAATCAGCTCCTCAGCATCGAGTAGATCTGCCCGGTATTCGAGCGCCCGCCAACCCCGAGATCCCCAGGTGATGAGATCATCATCGACAAAGTAGTCATTAGCAGACATAAAGCTATCGGTAACGTCACCGATACCTGAGCGGATGGTGTAGGGACCTAAAAACGGCATCATGACATAAGGACCCTCTGGCACACCCCAACGCGCGAGCGTATGCCCAAAGTCAGTCTTATAGCGCTCAATACCCATACCTGAAGCCACATCGAAGGTGCCTAATAAACCTAGCGTCGTATTCACCAAAACGCGTCCAGTATTTTTCGCCGCCCTTCCAGGACGCCCTTGCAGCATCGCATTCAGAGCGCCATTAACGTCGCTCAAGTTGTCGTATACATTCATCAACGCGCGGCGAATGGGCATGGGGACTGTGTCGTCATAGGCAACAGCAATAGGACGCAAAATCGCTGCATCGGCCGCGTCATTGAACTCGAGTATCTCTCGGTTTAATGATTCGAAGGGGTCGTCATTGGCGCTAGCCAACGCGGGTAGAAGTAGCAGCAGCAAAAACGCCGCCTGCTTTGAGTGTGTAAAAAGTCCGTTGCGCACGATCTAAAGCTTCCGTTTTGGTTGCCTAACTTTATCAAAAAAAAAATCAGTTTAACGTGGATTATTCGTCATCCACTGCTCGACGGATTGCCACTGCTGATCAAGTCTTTTAGCGGAAACCGGCAGCTTGGTACCAAGCTGCTGCGCAAAGAGTGATACTCTGAATTCCTCGAGCATCCACCTGAATCTCACAGCCTCGGGTGACAAGACCTCAACCCCCGGATAGTCCTTCATACCTTTGGCGAGTCGATCGAGTTGCGGCTGCAGCATCGCCATGGATTTTTCATCTTTACCGCCTTGCGCTGACAGCCGCTCGGCGCGATGCAAGAGGGCTTTTAAGTAACGCGGATAGTAGGAGATCCATTCCGTTGGCGTTTCCACCAGCGCCTTGACGTCAAAGAGAGACGTTATCTGCTTTTCCATGTCGCCACGTGACGCGGCATACTCCTGTGGCTGGTACCTCGCCAGCACAGATCTAACCTCGGCAGCCACTTTTACGGCGAGCGTCAAATGATTACCGACCTCCAAGACGTGAGGCACCCAGTTGATTGTCACCTCACGCTGAATTTTTTTGAATGCCTCAGGTGATCGTGGCAGCTCTCGGCCATCGAGCAACTGCCAAAGTCCAGCTTCGATCAACGCATCGACCAGAGAGTCTCTTTCTAGTTTTGCGCCTGCGAGCGCAAGTTTTGCCGCGTTATCGACAAATAACTGCTTCTTAAGGTATTTCGCGGTTTTAAGATCGCCTTGAAGCAAGAGCCCCGCGATCCCAAGTCGGTGCTGACGATGTGCCTCAGAAGCATAATCAAGCAATCGTACCGACAACTGACCCGAGCCTTCTTTGATGACAGCGGGATACGCCATGACCTCAGTCCCCGCAGACTTGCCCCGCCATTCCTCTGGTAGCGCTTGAAAATCCCAGCGCGTAACGTTCACCCGCTCCAAGTTATTTTTGGTGGTGACAACCTCAACCGGCCACTCACTACGAAATTCAGCCACAAGTTCTGCAAGTTGCCTACCCTCAGCCAGTAATTTGCGCCGATCGTCGACCACGCGAATGTTCATTTGGTAATAAGGCTCGATCACCACCTGCGCCCAATCACCCGAAGAGACAGACACACCTCTTAGGCGCTTTAACTCGCGTGACAGCGCCTGAGCCAAAGGCTCATCACTAGCGCTTAATCGCTCTAACAATGCGTCGACTACGTCAGGCGCGGGAACCAACTGTTTTCGCAGGCTCTTGGGTAAGCCTTTGATCATAGCGATCAGTTTCTCTCGCAAGAGACCAGGTACGAGCCACTCAAAGCGATATCTTGGCACACGGTTCATCAGGGCTCTGGGGATTGTCACGGTCACCCCGTCTCGGTTGCCACCGGGCTCGAATTGGTAGCTGAGTTCAAAGCTGACCTCTCCAATCTTAAGGGCCTTCGGAAATTGATCCTCAACTTCGCTTCCTGGGTCACGCGTGAGCACCTGCTCGCGGCGCATTTTTAGGCTTTGTTGTGCACCTTCATCGCGACGTAGCCATTTGTCGAGGGCCACACCGCTCGCGCAATCGTGTGGCAGGCGCTCATCGTAAAATCGAAACATCGACTCCTCATCAACCAGCAGATCTCGACGCCGCGTACGCGACTCAAGTTCCATCACATCATTAACAAGTTTAAGGTTGTGCTTCAAAAACTCTGGGGGCTGACGGAAATTACCTGAAACCAGGCCATCACGAATCATGATTTCGCGCGAAGTTTTTTGATCAATTCCGGCAAAGTGAACCCGCTGGCCGTCGCTAACAGTCAACCCAAAAAGGGAGACACGCTCCTTGGCCATCACGCGCCCAGAGCGTGCATTCCAAGCTGGTTCGTAATGATGACGCTTTAGAAGTTCTGGGTTCGTTTCGAGTAACCAGCTTGGCTCGATCGTCGCGCATTGCCGCAGAAAAACCTGTGAGGTCTCCACCAATTCTGCGGCAACCAACCACTTGGGTGGTTTTTTATACTGACCCGACGCCGGGAAAACCTGTGCTTTTCGGTTTCGCGCTGCGTTAAATTTTCGCCCCTCGTCTTGCTGCGCGATGTTGCCCAATAACCCTGTCAACAACGCGCGATGAACTACCTCGTACTTATCGTCGGTAGCTTCCACAGGCGTGACGCGAAACTTCATTTGCCGGCATGACAGAACCAGTTGGTGATGAACCTCACGCCATTCACGAATACGGAGATAAGACAAATACTCGCGCTCACAGAGCTTTCGGAACTTATTCTGACTGAGTGCTTGACGCTGCGCCTCAGCGTACTGCCAGAGATTAACCCAGGCCACGAAGTCTGACTTTGGGTTGTTAAACCTCGCATGCTGCTGATCGGCTTGTGCGCGTTTTTCCTGTGGTCGTTCACGCGGATCTTGCACCGACAGCGCGCTCACGATGACAAGCGCCTCATTAAGACAGTCGCGGCTCTCTGCATCGAGCAGAATTCGGCTGAGCTTTGGGTCGACCGGCAGCTTAGACATTGCCCTGCCAAGGTTTGTCATCTTTCCATTACTGTCGACAGCACCCAATTCAGCAAGCAGTCGAAAGCCATCACGAACCATTTTGGCTTCAGGCGGATCGACAAACGGGAATTGTCTAACGTCCCCCAAGCCCAGCTCAAGCATCCGTAAGATGACTGAGGCGAGATTCGTTCGGAGGATTTCCGCGTCCGTAAACTCAGGACGTGATAGAAAGTCTTGTTCCGAGTAAAGCCGAAAACACACGCCCTCAGCAACACGACCACAACGACCTTTTCTCTGATTAGCACTGGCTTGGGAAATAGGCTCTATCGGCAACCGCTGAAGACCCGAACGATGGCTATAGCGGCTGATTCGCGCATCACCGGGATCAATCACGTAGCGTATCCCAGGGACCGTTAAGGATGTTTCAGCAACGTTGGTGGCGAGCACAACTCGCATACCCGAGCCAGACCGATTGAAAACACGGTTTTGCTCGGCGTTGCTGAGGCGCGCATAGAGCGGCAGTACCTGAATCCTGTCGCGACCACGAAGCGCTTTTGCCAGATCACGGATTTGACGTTCGCCAGGGCAGAAAACAAGCACATCCCCCCGCGGACCGTATTTCTGGGCTTCGATGTCGTCGACCAGCTCTGATACCTGCCTTTGGACGCCCCGATCTCGATCTTCAACCGCATCGAGGTAATGAACCTCAACAGGATAGGTTCGCCCGGAGACCTCGATAATGGGCGCATCATTAAAGTGCTTGCTGAAGCGCTCAACATCGATCGTGGCCGAGGTGATAATGACTTTTAGATCAGGCCGCTTAGGTAATAAGCGCTTCAGGTACCCCAGAATAAAATCAATATTGAGGCTTCGCTCGTGGGCCTCATCGATAATTAAGGTGTCGTAAGCCTTGAGCTGTCGATCTCTCGTCAGTTCCGTAAGCAAAATACCGTCGGTCATCACCTTGACGGCGGTTTGCTCCGAAACCTGATCGTTGAAACGCACCTGGTAGCCAACGAGCCCGCCAACATCGGTTCGCAATTCTTCCGCAATGCGGCTCGAAACAGCGCGTGCAGCGATCCGCCGTGGCTGGGTGTGTCCAATACGCTTTTCTCGACCTCGACCGAGCTCTAGACACATCTTGGGAAGCTGAGTGGTCTTACCGGATCCTGTCTCGCCAGCGATCACAACGACCTGATGCGCAGCAATCGCACGCATGATTTCCTCTTTGCGCGCAACCACCGGCAGTTGCTCGGGATAGGAAATGTGTTGAGGAACTAGCCGCTCGACACGACCCTCATGGCTTTTACTCACTCGCTCTTCAACTCACATGCAACGCTTTTAGCAACCTAGCCGCGAGCTGCCTCATCGCGAAGCTCGCGCCTGAGGATTTTACCCACATTGGTTTTCGGTAGATCATCTTTGAAGACAATGGATTTTGGCACTTTGTAGGCAGTCACTTGCTCGCGCATGTAGGTGATAACCGCCTCTTCCGTCAGCTCAGGATCAGACTTCACAACGTACATGCGAATTCCCTCACCCGTCGCCTCTGAGGCAAACCCAACAGCTGCGCACTCAAGAACACCGGGATGCTTTGCGCAGACGTCTTCTAACTCGTTGGGATAAACGTTGAAACCGGAGACGATAATCATGTCTTTGATACGATCGACGATCTTTACGTAGCCGTCTGGCTGTATGACTGCAACATCACCCGTGGCAAACCAACCGTCGTCATCAAGCACCTCCGCCGTGGCCTCAGGACGCTGCCAGTACCCCTGCATAACCTGCGGACCCTTAATGCATAGCTCGCCAGCCTCGTCAAAACCCAGTGCCTCGCCCGACTCATTCACCGTCTTTACGTATGTCTTTGGTACAGGAATACCTATTGTTCCCAACTGGCGCCCGTTTCCAGGATTGCTCGTCGCTGTGGGCGATGTTTCAGTTAGGCCATAACCCTCGTAAACATTGCACCCCGTGACTTCAGCCCATCGCTCAGCCGCCGCCTGCGTCAATGCCATACCGCCGGACATCGTGAGCTGCAGATTCTTGCAAGTAATATTTTGAAACCGCGCGTCATTACAAAGCGCAACAAACAGCGTATTGAGACCACAAAAGACAGTCGGCTGATACTGTTCGAAGGCATCAACCACCGAAGGTAAATCTCTTGGGTTAGGGACGAACAGCGTGTGCGCACCTTTTCTCAGCGAATACATCGAAACGGTAAACGCATAGATGTGATAAACCGGGAGCGGTTGCATAAAGACCGCGCCCTCAGCCTTGATACCAAAGGTCTCAAAGAATCCATCCAGCTGCATGACATTCGCGACGATGTTGCCGTGTGACAGCATGGCGCCCTTGGCGACTCCCGTGGTCCCACCTGTGTACTGCAACATCGCTAGGTCAGAGAGACTCACATCGACGGGTGTGAACGCCTGTTTTGCGCCTTTTCTTAGCACATCATTAAATTTGATAACGTTGGGCAAGGTGACCTTTGGCACCATCTTTTTGACGTGCTTAACCACCGCATTAACCAGCCATCGCTTGGGCGCCGGGTGCAAGTCAGCGATTTCGGTAAGCACAACTCTCTCAATCCCTGTTTTAGCCAGGACGCGAGAAGCGGTTTCCGCAACGTTTGCCTGCACCACAAGAAGACGCGCACCGGCGTCGTTGAGCTGATGCTCTAACTCACGCTCCGTGTAGAGCGGATTGGTGTTCACCACCACCATACCCGCGCGCAAGGTACCCAGACAGGCAACGAGGTACTGCATCAAATTGGGCATCTGAATGGCGACACGGTCCCCCTTCGACAGCCCTGAATCGCTCTGCAGCCAGCTCGCAAAGTTAGCGGATAAATTGTCGAGTTCGTGGTACGAAATTGTATGACCGACGCTTGAGCAGGCAGGAAGATCGGGGAAGCGCTGCATCGCATCCTCAAACAAGGCGACAATTGACGGATAGGCAGTTACATCTACATCCCACTCGATGTTTAGATCTTCATAACGAGCGGCAATAGCGGCGCTGACATCTGCTTGCATTCGGTTGACTCCATTTCTTTTGGTTATGGTATTTTTAGGAATACATTCGTAACCCTGACGCGAGGACTCCCCCATGGAAATCAACAATATCACCTTTGATGAACTCGCGATTGGGGATGGTATCGAAGTTAGTCGCCTAGTCACAGCGCGCGATGTCGAACTCTTCGCTGTGGTATCCGGCGACCACAATCCACTGCACCTAGATCCTGAATACGGCGCTACGACTCAGTTTGGAGAATGCATTGGTCACGGCATGCTAATCGGTGCATTTGTGAGTGCCATGATCGGCATGGAGTTCATGGGACCGGGCACCGTCTATTTGGGTCAAAACTTGGAGTTCCGGTCACCGATATTTCTCGGCGATACGCTCACGCTTACCCTCACAGTGACAGAAAAGCATGCGCGAAAGCCATGGGTAACGATGGCGCTCAAAGTCACTAATCAGGACGGCAAAGAAGTTTCTCGAGGTGAGTCGAGGGTTATCGCACCGACAGAAAAACAAACGCTAAAGGTAGTTCCACCACCCGCCGTAGAATTGCTGGATCACGATTCTCCCCGCTTAGATGGCGCAATAAACTGATCCGCGTTCATATACATAAGCTCCATGAGAATCAGCGGCTCATTGAGTGACGGCGTCATAGTGCACATGATCACGTTGATATCGTTGCCGTGTACCGTCGGTCCACGAGCACCAATTAACAACTTGTTTGTGGCCTGCTGATCTGGGCCCTTCTCCTGAAAGGTTCTGAGGGCGCCCTCCTCTTTGAGGATCTCAACAAGATTCTGAAGGATGGCAACAATACTGTCTCGGAACCGGGAGTAATTCAGATCACCGTGATACTGCGAGGTATCAAGGCTCATATTAAGTTGAACAGTCTCGTCACCTTCAAACTCGAGTCGCGTCACACCCACAGTTTCACCTTCTTCAAGGCGGCGGTACAGCCCTTTGGAAACTGTTCGGGTCGTTTCAATAAACGCCTTGTGCAACAAGTTGGCGGCCAAACTGCCCAACTGGTCGTATGTCATCGTAGAATTGCCCAAGGCCATGATTGCTCCCCAAAAAACTGTGCTAGTAACTAATATCCCAGAATCACCGCAACCACACGTCAACGTTGTCTCGACAACGTCACGAGCCAAGCGGCCCAGTGCAAGAGCGAGAGCTTATCAGTATGATTGACCGTGGCAACCAAGATTGGAGACTTATGTCTCGTCCAGTACTGGATTTTTCTGGTGGAGCGCCAAGATCTCACGAATTCCAAGATGACTACTACTCGCCAACTGATGGGCTAGCCGAGAGCCAATATGTTTACCTGGAGGGTGGTAACGTTATTGAGCGTATCAAGGCTCTGCGATATGGCGAGACACTGACCATACTGGAGCTTGGCATAGGTACAGCCCTCAATCTCGCGCTACTGATGAACGCCTGGTCACTCCACGCACCCTTCGGCGCACGCTTTCACTACCTTGGAATAGAAAAACACCCATTGAGTCGCTCGCAACTGACCGAGCTCAATGCGCGATGGGAAACCTTGGCTGACATAAACGAAGTCATCGCATCTCGCTGGCCTGCCCCCTTACACGGTTGCCATCGCCGAGAGGAGATGATTAAGGACTTCACCGCAGACTTTTGGTGGGGAGACGCAGGTGAGGTCCTGAGCGACCTAGCTAGCCATCAAACAGCCTGGGTAGACGTCTGGTTTTTAGACGGCTTTACACCGGCCCGTAATGCGTCAATGTGGAGCGATGCTGTTATCCTACACATGCAGCCTCTCAGTAATTTTGGTGCGGAAGTTGCCACTTTCACTGCGGCAAGTCGTGTGCGGCGGGCCCTGGAGAACGCGGGGTTTGCGGTCACTAAACGCCCTGGATTTGGCAGAAAGCGGGAATGCATGAAAGCCCGACTGACCACCGATGCGCGGCGAGCCGAGTACCCCGCTCTCACGGCGTGGGATCAACCAGAAAAGTGCCCTAAACCCAAAAACTGTCTCGTCATAGGAGCTGGCCTCGCAGGCGCCCATGTTGCACGGAAATTAGCGGACGAGGGTTGTCACGTTACACTTTTAGAAAGCAGACAGCTCGCGGCTGGCGGTTCGAGTCAGCCTCAAGGCGTGATCTACACACGCCCCTCGCACAAGCACGGAAAGCTCTCGGATTTTTCGCTTGCTGCCTATTGTTTTTCCACTGATCACCACAAGCAATTGTTTGCAAAGAAGCGACTAATCGAAGGCTTAGATGGCGAAATGACGGGATATATCCAACTAAGCGACAGAGCGAAACTCGACCGCCTAGTCACTCCCTTCGACGACGAGGAGAGCCCGGTTAAAATTGTCACCGCTGAGGAAGCAAGCACCATTGCTGGGATACCGCTTGAGCGAGGAGGACTTTACTTCCCAGACTCCGGTTGGTTGAATCCCGCAGGTGTTTGCCGGGGATTAATCGAGCACGAGAAAATCAGACTGATTGAAGGCGTTGGTGTCGTTAAAACCCGTCAAATAAGCACGGGTACTTGGTCCGCCGAAAACGCGCAGGGGCAGACAATCGCCATTGGCGACTCCGTGGTAATAACAACAGCGTGGCAGGCCACGGAAAGCCCAGAGTTAAATTTTTTGCCCCTGCAACCTATTCGGGGTCAAACAACTCAACTTGATTCAACAGGTGCGCTCTCCAATATGCAATGCACTGTCTGTCACGACGGATACACACCACCCGCGCGCCACGGGCAGCATTGTATCGGCGCAACCTACGGACTTAACGAAACATCAACAGAAGAGCGGGAGGAGGATCACGAGCGAAATATGGCCCAACTCGCTGCAAATCTGCCATCGCTCTCTGATTCGTTACCCCCTAAAACAGCTAACAATTACGCCCCCAAAGGCATTGCTGCGGTAAGGTGTGCCACGAATGACTACTTACCGATCGTTGGGTCAGTGCCAGACCAGGACGCGTTCAATCGAACCTATGACGGATTACGACATGACCGAAAGCGGAAAATTGCGGCGCAGCAACCCAACATCGAGGGGCTCTGGGTGCTAACTGGCCTTGGTTCACGCGGGCTCACCTCTGCGCCACTGTTGTCAGAAGCCTTGGTTTCTATGATGTTCCAGCGACCACCTCCGCTTCCTCGTTATTTACTGCAAGCAGTGTCTCCTGCACGTTTCCTGAGACGCAACCTTGTCAAAGGGGGCTCCTAGTGCGAGGACGGCTCCGCATTCTTTTAGCGCTGTTCCCACTGACTCGTCTGCTTATACTAATTGCGCTGGGTATCGTATCTGTGCAGGCCTCCGGCGCTGAACCTGTCTCCAACACTGTCACGATTTATGACATTAAAGTCGTTGAGAGTCGTCCCTACGACCGAGGCATCTTTACTCAGGGGTTTGTGATCGAGTCAAAGAAATTGTGGGTAAGCTCAGGACTTTACGGTCAGTCTTTTATCGAGCGCCGAGACTGGCCAAGCGGCGAGAATAGAGCGCGGCTCGAACTCCCCGACAAGGTGTTCGCCGAAGGTCTGGCGATGCACAAGAATGATTTGTTCTTGCTCACCTGGAAGTCGCAAACAATGTTGGTCATTGACCCGAAGCGACTCGAAATTACAGACAGTCACTCGCTTCCGGGCGAGGGGTGGGGCCTCACAAGCAATGGCGAAAGCCTCTGGTTATCCGACGGCACATCGCGAATCCGCGAGTGGCGTAACGGGACGTTTAGACAGACGCTTTTGGTGACACTGCGGGATAAACCTATGCCACGGCTCAATGAACTGGAGTGGATTAATGGCGAGATCTGGGCAAATGTTTGGTTGACTGACCAAATCGTAACGATTGAGCCCACATCGGGGAGAGTCACCCGTATTATTGATTTAACAAACCTGCTCCCAAGGAGCTTACGCGCGCGCGATACCGACGTATTGAACGGCATCGCTCAGGACCCTGAAACTGGAGGTATATGGGTCACCGGTAAGCGCTGGCCGAGCATGTACCGTATCGAGTTAGTAAAGCGTCACTCCGATAAACACTAGCGCGACAAAGAACTCCAAAAAGAACTAGCCACATCTAGCTACCTGGGGAAGACTGTGTTGATCGACGAGACATTAAAGGAATAGGCCAAGCGTGGGAAAAATGAGGTAACACGAAGTTCGGCGTCTTTACTTGGATGTTACTGGGACGCCGCCTAGGAGCGTCCAAACCTCATAGAGCGAAAGTCACTGACCGACCCCTTCCTTAAAAGATACTGCCGAGATCAGTTCCAAGTTTTAGGACTGACCGAGGGAAAACAGAGTAAAATCGCATAGATGAGTGCATGCAGCTGCACCAACGTCTACGCGCAACTTTAAAGTAAAAGGAATCTCATGAACGCTCTTGTAAATCCATCGACTCACCCCGCCTTCGAGTTAATCCGGACCGTTCCCATCGAATCATTGGGGCTCGATGTTCATGAGTATGTGCACCGGGCAACGGGTGCACGCCATCTGCACATGGCCACCGATACCGAAGAGAATGTTTTCATGGTGGCGTTAAAAACAGTCCCCGAGGACTCGACGGGGGTGGCTCATATCCTTGAACACACCGTGCTCTGTGGAAGTGAAAAGTACCCTGTGCGTGATCCGTTCTTTATGATGCTGCGCCGGTCACTCAATACCTTCATGAATGCCTTTACCAGCTCAGACTGGACGGCCTACCCTTTTGCCACACAGAACCCTAAAGATTTCGATAATCTACTTTCGGTTTATCTCGATGCGGTGTTCTTTTCACGGTTAGACCCATTGGATTTTGCACAGGAGGGTCACCGAGTGGAGCTGGCGTCTGATGAAGCCGACGCGCCACTGGTTTACAAAGGCGTTGTATTTAATGAAATGAAAGGCGCCATGTCATCGATTTCATCGGTGTTGTGGGATCGACTGTGCTTCGAGCTTTTCCCAACCAACACCTATCACCATAACAGCGGTGGCGACCCTGAGGCGATTCCAGATCTCAGCTATGAGCAATTGATGGCGTTCTACAGAGGGCACTATCACCCCAGCAACGCGATTCTACTCACCTTCGGAAATTTACCGGTATCGCAACACCATGAGGCCTTCGAGAGTCGCGCACTACATCGCTTTGAAAAATCGGACGAGGTAATCGAAGTACACCTCGAGCAATCGTTTGATGCGCCGAAACGCGCCACTCACTCCTACGCCTTAGACGACACTGACGCAGCTGAAAAAACGCATCTCATCATGGGTTGGAAACTCGGTGAAAGCTCTGACCTTGACGCCATGCTTGAAGCCCAACTGCTGTCCTCTGTGCTCATGGAAAACAGTGCGTCTCCCCTGATGAAATGGCTTGAGACTAACGATCTGGGTACCGCGCCCTCTCCGCTGTGTGGACTCGAGGAATCAATGCGCGAGATGGTGATGTGTTGTGGTATCGAAGGTAGCGAGGCGGAACGTGCTGAAGAATTCGAAGCCAGCGTACTCGATGTCATACGAAAAACAGCCGAGGAAGGCGTTTATGAGGAGAGGCTTGAGGCAATTCTGCATCAAATTGAGCTCCATCAGCGCGAGGTGACGGGAGATGGCATGCCTTATGGGCTCAATCTCATGCTCAGAGCACTGGGGGCTGCGACTCACAACGGTGATGCGGTCGCAGCGCTCGATCTTAGCCCCGCGGTTGAGAAACTGCGTGAAAAGATGCGCGCACCTGACTTTGTGAAGAGCCGGTTAACCGAATTGCTGCTTAACAATCCACATCGCGTAACGCTGATAGTTGCACCGGATGCGAATCTGGATCAGGAGCGGAAAGACCGTGAGGCAGCGCGACTTGCGACTATGCGTGCTTCGCTAGACGAGCCCGCTCTGGAGAACATTCGAAAACTTGCGAGGGACTTGGAAGAACGCCAAAACCAAGTTGATGACGCGAGCATACTGCCTAAAGTAGGCATTTTAGATATTCCGAAGGATGTGTCAGTACCGACACTTGATCGCCGAGATCTAAAAAACGGTCACAGTCACTTCGTTGGTGCCAGTGGCACCAATGGTCTTGT
>CBFHHL010000118.1:0-84704 GCA_965655685.1 Luminiphilus sp. | reverse complement strand
TCGACAGCACAGAGCCGAAGGAATACACCATTGAGATCCCATCTCAAGGCAGTAACACCTTCTCCTCGTTCTTGCTGTACGTAGTAGAACGTGATCAGCCTGTTATGGTGACTAACGTTGTTGTAACAGGAAGTTAATTTCGAAGATTTGCATGAGGGCGGCCAATGGCCGCCCTTTTTTTTGCCTGAACTCTCTCACTGGTAGTTCACCCGCCTATGCTCTAGGCTCCCCATACGGCTTGACGCTGACACTCTCGCGACACCCAAGTCAGGACGCTTGACCAGGGACGCATAAAAAGAACGCTGCTGACTCAAAACAACAATAAAGGTACTGCCTAATGAAGTCGACGATCACGTTGCTGCTGCTCTATGGGGCATTTTGGTTTTGGTACACCCCTAGCGCTGCACCGCTAAGCGATGAAGAGATTGAAGCGTATCTCTCGCGCATTGACTCGGCTGAGGGTCGCGCGCAGATTGAGGCCTTTGCCCGAGAGGACACAGGTCGCTCGTTTTACATGCTCAATGCGCTGGACTTAAATGAGTTACCGGGAGTTGTGGAAGGCGCACCAGAAGGGTCTAACGGTCAGCAACTGATGGACCTTTATATGGAGCATATGCTTCCCGCACTGTTAGCCAGAGCAAGTCATCCCGTTTTCTTTGGTGTGGCCGTAGGGAAGAGTGTCGAAGTGGTCAATGTCGATAATGCGGAGACGTGGGATCGAGGTGCAATCGTGCGCTATCGAAGTCGGAGAGACTTGCTCGATATTGTGACTCACCCTGACTTTCGCGGTCGGCATCACTTCAAGGTTGCCGCCCTGGAAAAGACCATTGCCTACCCTATCGAAACACCGTTTTTTCCGGGCGATCTCCGGCTATTACTCGGCCTGGTTACGGCACTTTTAATCTCGTTGTCACTGAGACGATAAAGCCGCTAGACACCGCCTAAACCCCCGCTAAGATATGGCATAGGCCATGCCAATAACAGGAGCTATACAATGAAAAAGCGCTATATCGTACTTCTAATTATCCTTGCCGTTCTGGTTGGTGGGTACAGCCAGCGAGACATGCTTGTGGCGCGCTTGCTCCAAGCCGGTATCGATCGACAATTCTCAGCCGACGGCATAGCAGCACTGGGGGATGGGCTCCACGTTGGCTTGTGTGGTGCGGGCTCACCGCTGCCTGCGCCTAAAGCCTCAGGGCCCTGCGTCGCCGTTGTAGCAAACGGTGCGCTGTACGTTGTTGATGTAGGCACGGACAGCCCCAGAAACTTAACGCGCATGGGTTGGGCGGCATCAGCACTTGAAGGCGTTTTCATCACGCACTTTCACTCAGATCACATCGATGGGCTCGGTGAGCTCATGACCCTTCGCTGGGCGGGTGGCAGTTTCGATTCACCATTGCCTATCTTCGGACCCTCAGGCATTGAGCGGGTCGTGAACGGCTTTAACGAGGCTTATGCACAGGACTTTATTTATCGACAGGCGCATCACGGAGACTCGGTCGCGCCGCTTTCAGCTGCAGGGAGTGTTTCGCAGCCATTCGAGAAACCCGCCCCAGGCCAAAGTGTAACGCTACTAGACAAAGACGGACTCACCATTGAGGCATTCTCTGTCACACATACCCCTGTTGACCCGGCTGTTGGATACCGTTTTTCGTATAAGGGCCGCACCGCAGTCATTACAGGCGATACGATTAAAGACCAGAACATTGTGGATATGGCGAAAGGCGCTGACCTTTTGGTGCACGAGGCGCTGGCGGATAATCTCGTGGCTATGATTAATAAAGGTGCGAGAAATAATCAGCAAGCTAATCTGATTAAAATTACCCACGATATTCCCGACTACCACGCAACCCCAATGGACGCGGCTGAAACTGCAGCTGAAGCAGGTGTCGGACACCTGCTGTACTACCATATTGTTCCCGCGCTTCTGGTGCCGGGACAGGAGCGCTTGTTCCTTAACGGAGCACAACATGTCTTTGAAAATTACACGATTGGCTATGACGGTGTTGCCTTTAGCCTTCCTGCAAACAGCAATGAGATTATTCAAATTAGTGACGGGCTATAAGCGCCGACAGCATGGATAAGTTAAGGACCGGTCTTGGCGACTTAAATAAGTAACGCGTATAACAATAACTTACCATTGAGGATGGAAATGACGCATTCACACCCGGCGATCAAGGCACATCTAAGGTCGATTAATTGTGCCCAAAACGGCGCGAAAGAAAACTGGCTTGCACTCTTTGCGGATGACGCGATTCTGCATGATCCCGTAGGGCCGTCACCGCACGATCCTACCGGTGAGGGTTTCCGCGGGAAGGCACGACTCGAGGCTTTTTGGGACACGATGATCGGTCCAAGCAACACCCAGATCGTCTCGCGTCAGCAAATTGCCTCGGGCCCTCATGATTGCGCCTGTATCGCCTCTGCCACCAATACCTTGAGCGAAGATCTCAGCATAACGATCGAGATGGTCGTCGCCTATCGCGTTAACGACGCAGGACTGATCACATCCCTCCGAGCTTTTTGGGACCAAGAGGCAATCGTAAAACAACTTGGCTTATAACAACCTTCACAAAGCACGCGTGGAGGACCATGCATTCGTAATAGAAACCGCAGTGTTTCTCGCCACCGGATTCGGTTAGCATCACTGCGCAAAAGAAAAACGACATCGAGGGCAGGAAAATGGAAAACCTTGAACAATTTCGAGCCGAAACACGCGAGTGGCTAGAGGCCAATTGTCCAGAAGATATGCGCCAACCCATGCGATCTGATGAAGATCAATGCTGGGGCGGCAGAAATTGGGTATTCAAAAGCGAAGGTCAAAAACTGTGGCTTGAGCGTATGGCGGCAAAAGGCTGGACCGCACCACGCTGGCCTGCCGAATACGGTGGCGGCGGTCTCTCTGGCCCCGAGGCGAAAATACTGGGCGAGGAGATGTCGCGCATCGGCGCACGCCGTCCACTGAGTAGCTTCGGTTTGGATATGTTGGGCCCTGCGCTGTTGCTTTACGCGACCGAAGATCAAAAGCAGCAATACATCCCCGATATCATCAACGGCAAGATCCGATGGTGCCAGGGCTATAGTGAGCCCAATGCTGGCTCTGACCTTGCGAGCCTGCGCACAAAAGCGGAAGACATGGGCGATCACTACCTGATCAACGGCTCGAAAGTCTGGACGTCCTATGCCGATAAGGCTGACTGGATTTTCTGTTTGGTTCGCACCGATTTTGACTGCCCTAAGCACGAAGGTATCAGTTTCCTGCTCTTTGATATGACGACAGAAGGGGTTAGTACCAAACCGATCAAGCTAATCAGTGGTACCTCGCCGTTCTGCGAAACCTTCTTCGATAACGTGCAAGTACCCAAGACACAATTGGTCGGCACGCTGAACAAGGGTTGGGAAATCGCCAAATATTTGCTGACCCACGAGCGCGCCATGATCGGCGGCTTTGGCTTAGCCGGTGGTGGTATGAAAGGCATGGGGCAAATGGCCGCTGCCAAGCGCGGCACTAAAGACGGTCGTTTACGCGATGCGTCGCTTCGTGCGGAGGCAAGCGCCTTTGAAATCGACGAGATGGCGTTTGGTCTCACCATCGAGCGTATTACCGATGAAACGAAGGCGGGCCAGGGAACAGGGGCGTCGTCTTCGATTCTTAAGATGTACGGCACCGAGCTCAACAAGCTCCGACAAGAGTTGTTTATGGCAATTGGCGCAACCGATGCTCTTAACTTTGAGAAAGACAGTAAAGGCGCGTTGGTAAGAAGCTGGCTTCGCAGTAAAGCCAACTCAATTGAAGGCGGCACCACAGAAGTACAGCTCAACATTATTGCTAAACGCATTCTTGGCTTACCGGCGTAGGGGGAAACAACGTGGTAATGATCCTAAATGAGGAGCAACAGCTGCTCAAAGACTCGGCAAAAGCATTCCTATCAGAGAGTGCGCCTATTTCCGCTCTGCGTGCGATGCGCGACGCAGGTGAGGACCACATGCCAGAGCTGTGGTCGAAAATGAGTGAAATGGGTTGGCCCGGTATTGTCATTCCAGACGCCTATTCCGGGCTCGAATTCGGCTACGTGGGTGCAGGGGTTGTACTGGAAGAAATGGGCCGTACGCTCGCGTTGTCGCCCTTCCTTAGCTCAGCGGTTGTTGCCGCAAGCCTAATCAATCAACTGGGCACCGAGCAGCAAAAAGAAAAATACCTACCCAGTATTGCAACCGGTGAGCTTACCGCCGTACTCGCCGCAGACGAATCTGGATTCTTCGACCTAGACGACATCGCAACGTCAGTCACCGCAACCGACGGTGGTTTCAACTTGTCTGGAAACAAACGTGGCGTCATTGACGGACACAATGCGGACCTTCTCTTGATCGTCACCAACGGCGATGAAGGCATGAGCGTCTTCGCTGTCGAGAAAGACACAGCAGGTGTGTCGTGTGAGACACGGTTGATTGTCGATAGCCAAAGGGCGGCCGATATTACGCTCGAGGGCGTAGTCATCTCCGCAGATGCTCTTCTTGGCACCCTTGGCGGTGCGTCGGAAGCGCTTGAATTCACCATCGATGTTGCAGCTGCCTGCTCTGCGGCAGAGATGCTCGGTATATCACTGGAAACCTTCGAACGGACAGTGGGCTACCTCAAAGAACGAGAACAGTTTGGTAGTAAGATCGGCACTTTCCAAGGTTTGCAGCACCGTGCAGCACAGTTATTTGCTGAAATCGAAGTCAGCAAGTCTGCGGTGCTCGCCGCCCTGCAGGCGCTCGATGAAAACAGTGAAAAGCGCTCTGTCCTTGCGAGTATGGCGAAAGCGAAATGCGCAAAGGTCGTTCGCAACGCCACCGAGGAGGGCGTCCAAATGCACGGCGGTATCGGTATGACCGACGAGTTTGATATTGGTTTCTTCATGAAACGCGCGGCGGTCTGTCGTCAAGCTTACGGCGACTACCACTACCACGCTGATCGCTTCGCGCGTTTAAGAGGCTACTAGCCCCCAAAGTACGAGAAACAGAACCCGCGCTTGCCGCGGTTTTTTTTATACGCGAAGAACTAGCCTCATGGGGCTGCAGACTGAGTGAGTGCACCCCGGAACCTAAAGCTTTCAGTAGGTCCACTCCACTAAAAGGCAAGGAAGACCGGCTACCTTACTTATTCCGCCGGCCCGCAGGCCTATAACCCATCGAGGCGATATAGTGAGCTGAGACCCCTAAATAGGCATCCGCTTACTGGGCTGATTGCCCACTCACTTTGAGTGAATGATTAACAACCCTTAGCGCGTTGAAGCAAAGAGCGCCTGCTCATCATAATTCATTTCGGCAGGAATCGCTTCATACAAAGGTGTAGAGAGGTACCGCTCACCGGTATCAGGAAGCATAACCAGGATGACTGAGCCCTCGGGAGCACTCTCCGCAACCTCAATCGCGGTCAGCAACGTAGAGCCGCCAGACACGCCCGTCAAAATTCCCTCGTTCGCCGCTAAATGCTGGGCTATAGCCATTCCTTTCGTGCCGTCAACGGGTCTCACCTCGTCAAAGAACGAGCGGTCGATACCCTCCTGAAGCACCTTCGGGATAAAGTCAGGCGTCCAGCCCTGGATCACGTGTGGTTCCCACGCGGGATGGCTACCTGTGGGCGAATCGTCTTCATTACGCTCCTGTGCAACGCCGGATCCGATAAGTGTTGCGTTGTGAGGCTCTGACAAAACAATCTTACAGTCGGGACGCTCTGATCTCAGGACGCGTGCAACACCGGTCACTGTCCCACCTGTACCATAGCCCGTCACCCAATAATCGAGGGCTGTGTCTTTAAAATCCGCCACTATCTCGCGACCTGTTGTCGATTCATGAATATCAGCGTTTGCCGCATTTTCAAACTGACGAGCAAAGAACCAACCATTGTCCTCGGCGAGTTTTTTGGCGGTGTTGTACATGCCTATACCGCGCTCTTCTTTTGGGGTTAACACGACCTTGGCACCGAGAAAGCGCATAAGTCGCCGACGCTCGATCGAGAAGCTCTCGGCCATGGTAATCACCAACGGATAGCCTTTGGCGGCGCAAACCATGGCAAGCCCTATCCCGGTGTTACCAGACGTTGCCTCAACCACGGTTTGACCCGGCTTTAAGGTACCGTCGCGCTCCGCCGCCTCGATGATATTGAGTGCCAATCGATCTTTGACGGAGGCAAGCGGATTGAAGGACTCGACCTTCACATACATCGACACGTGCGGTGGCCCCGTCCGGTTGAGCTTTACGCAGGGCGTATCCCCCACGGTTTCGACGATAGAGTTATAAAGAGCGCCGCGGCCAGTGGTTGAGTAAATAGTCATCGATAGATCTCCAAAAAAATGTCCCGACCACGTCGACCTACACAGGCTAAGCGGGACCAGAAAGTCACTATGCAATACCCGTACCGTGCCACGCTTGATGGATGAACACAACGGCGGTGTTTGCGCGCAACACATCCGGGAGTACGATAGGATTTGCATTCGCAGCTTAATACCCCCTAGGGGTATTTGATTTCATATACCCCTAGGGGGTATCCTTCCAGAAGGGAGGGAACGTCAGTGAAACAAGAAACCAAAATTAACGTTGATCGCAGACTTGCACGTATTGAAGGTCAGGTGAGAGCGCTGCGCCGCATGGTAGGCGAAGACCGCTATTGCATTGATGTTGCGAGACAAGTGCAGGCGGCGCGTGCCGCGCTCTCAAGTCTCGAGGCAATTATCTTGGATGACCACATCGCCACCTGCGTCCAGCACGCACTTGAGGGTGACAGTCTGAGTGATCGCGAGGCGAAAATTGATGAGCTCATCAAAGTAATGCGAGGCAAAAAGTGACAGTCCGGTTTGCGAGTTTGTTACTGGTTTTCGCTGCAGTCTCAGCGAGCTCCAGTGCACTCGCGCGCCCAGTTTCCTATGCGGGAGGCTGGACACTCATCGAAACCTCTAATCGCGCCTCAAGCGCAGCTCTCCTCCATTACACACCCGCCTACAACTATTCGGTAGGCGCGCGGTACGAATGGATGCGTGGCGCTGATATTCGAATGCATGCAGTTCAACCCACATATCTTGCAAAACGGTGGTTTGGGAAAGAGTACCAAGCGAATCTCTACCTCACCGGTGGTATTGGCCGTGCAGAGGGCAAGCTAGACCAACTCTCAACCACAGAGACCGCAAGTTTCGCCGGCATCATGGCTGACTGGGAGACGCGCTCGCTATTCGCAAGTTATGAAATACGCGCAGCTGATCTGGGGAAGCTGGGTAACCAGACCATGCATGCGGCTCGCATTGGGTGGGCCCCCTATGAGGGTGACACCGGTGACCTTCATACCTGGCTTATGCTCGAGATCGATCGACGAGAGCACTTGTCGGGAGCCACAACTGTGGCCCCCCTCATTCGTTTTTTCCAGGGACCGGCTTTATTAGAGGTTGGTTATAACCTCAGCGACTCAAAGCCGCTCATAAACTTCACCTACCGTTTTTAACGGAGAGCTTCTATGAACACCGTATTTTTCAAGTCTCTTACTCTGGCCGTCACACTCGCTACGTCAATGACCGCGTTAGCAGATCATAGCAGCGAGGGGCCGGATCATGACGCCATGTCGGGTATGCAACATAGTGATCACAATCACGGTCATAAACACAAGCATCAACATCAAGACTCCGCCCATGAAGGGCACGAGGGCCACGATCATGGCTCAATGAACATGGCGGCAAACATTACGCAAACTGACGAAGTGGCCGCCGCGCTTGCCGCCGGCGGTGCGCCTGTTGTTGTCGACGTACTAGGTGTTGTTTGCGACTTCTGCGCTACCGCCATGAATAAAATCTTTGGTAAGCGCGACGAAGTCGCAGCCGTCTATGTCGATCTCGATACAAAAACGCTTAGCCTGGTAATAAATGAGGGCGAGGCGCTGTCTGACAAGCAAATCGAGAAGCTTGCAAAAAAAGCAGGCTACCGCATCGCTGCCATCCGTCGCGATAGCGAGGCGCTTGGCGGATGAACCCCATCGATCGAAGATCGCTCATTGGCCCGACGCTGTCGTTGTTCGCAAGCACATCGACGCTCCTTTGCTG
This sequence comes from Luminiphilus sp., assembly GCA_965655685.1. Taxonomy (GTDB): domain Bacteria; phylum Pseudomonadota; class Gammaproteobacteria; order Pseudomonadales; family Halieaceae; genus Luminiphilus. The sequence goes on along the minus strand of CBFHHL010000118.1, from coordinate 76,635 downwards.
CGCGCTTCCCGCGTTGCTAATTACCATCGGCGCGGGCGCGGTGATAGCGGGTCTGACCGCTGCAGTACCAGGAATCATGTGGCTGTCTTCAAATAAAGGTCCTCTTTTCATTGCGTCAGGGATTCTGCTGAGTGCATCGGCCTTTATGCAGTGGCGAGCAAGAAACGCCCCCTGCCCTGCAGACCCTGAGCAAGCCGCAGCATGCAATGCTCTGAGAGTGCTTAGCCGACGGATACTCATAGGCTCTACTGCGGTATATGTCACGGGCGTATTTTTTGCCTATCTTTGGCCTGCGATTTTTCTATAACTGCAAACCATAATTAGCCAAACGACGAGTTGCCAATAACCTCTCAGCCCGGGATCAGCAGTTAAGGACTCGCAGCTAAGGAACGACCGCTAAGATATAGCCCATCGGGTGTGTGATGAGGGTGAATAGGAAGATACCCCTAATAGCGGGCTCAGCGGGGACTATGATGCGAACGCTCGATCAACGTTTAACGAAAAACATAGCGAAAGAGTGTCGAACCAAAACTAAACTCGAGATTTAGCGCGCCGTGGAATCAAAACGTAAAGAACAATACCCGCGATAGCGGTGAGTAAGGCCAGCAGGGAAAACAGCTTCAGTAGCCATGTCCCAATGTCATCGCGATCGTCGTAATCCATGATGTGCAGCATCCACAGAAAGTCCCACGCTCGCCACGCGTTATTTCTGATGGCCACAATATCGCCAGATCGGGGGTCAACGTAAACTCTCAGTGAAGGCTCATCGACATCAAAAGCCCGCCACAAGGGCAGCTGGCGACCTCGATACTCGGCGGCCTCCGAGGCGGTGGTTACCCATTCGGTAACATCCGCAGCAATATCGGTCTTATCCCAGACAACCGCTATTGCCTGCTCTGAGGTAAGCGGCTCTACCGGCATACCTTGCGGTGTAAGCCATTCAGTCACGCCAGTTGAACTGTCGACAACACCCACAACCAATTCATCTTCGAGTCTCGGCTTGATAGTTAGTTGTGAAGCTTCGGTGATTGGGAAATCGAATTGAGATAAATCGATCGTTTGAGTCGGCAGTGCAAGACGATGAGGCTCGCCCCGAACCGCCTTAATATCAATGAAGGCAAAGTAGACGCCGCTGATAGTCCAGAGTAAGAGCTGAACAGCGGTGATGATTGCTAGACGTCGATGCCAGACCCGAAGCCGTCGCTGCCACAAAAGCGAACCGGACTTCATCTGATTCTTCGAACAGCGCTTTTCAGAAGGCTATAAAAAATACTTTGAATCATGAGAAAGGGAGCTCGAAGCTCCCTCTGATAACGCTCACACATACTCAGTCTTGAAAGGTCGTTGAAGTTTCAGACTTATATAGCGACTGCTTAGGCTTTTCGAACACACGCTGAATCATTGGCTCGAAGAACGACAGTGGATAAGTCTCCGCCTCGGGATCAAAGGCTGGCGCGTCATACTTCTCGATGAACTCGAGCGTCTGCTCGTACATCGGATGATCCTTGTAGGTCTCGCGCATATTCTTATCGAGGCCAAGGTACTCGAAGAAATAGTAGCCCTGGAAGATTGCATGATGCTTGACCATCCAATGATTGGCTTCACTAACGTAAGGCTGAAGCAAAACGGCGGCAATATCAGCGTGGTTTGCTGGACCCAGGGTGTCGCCGATATCGTGCAACAGAGCACAGACAACGTATTCCTCGTGTTTACCATCCTTGTGAGCGAGGGTCGCAGTCTGTAAGCAATGCGTCAGGCGATCGACGGGAAAGCCACCGCAGTCACCCTCAAGTAGCAGTAAATGATCAATGATTCGCTGATAGAGGGTTTTAGAAAACTCCTGCACTTCAGCACCAATAATCATCCAATCATCCGCAGTGCCATCCTTCATGTGGTGGAACTTCGCGCGTTCAGGTACAGCTGTATTCATTTTTTATTCTCCGCCTTGTTTCTCGCGCGTTGAAACGCTTCACATCATATTTGATGGTGGTAGATTAGCGCGCATTGTCGCGTTTCGCACCATTCTCGCGATAACGATCTTACTCAATCATTACTTCAAGGCGAACACGTCATGTCACTCCTGCCGAAAAACCTTATTCAGGTTTCAACACTCACTATCATTTTTTCATTAGGTCTTGCTGGATGCTCTAACGAGCAAGCTGCTGAGCAAGATGCGGCTATGTCACTGACCGAGTGGCTAGACGCTGAATACGAAGAGCAGCTGCTGCGCTCGCCCATGAACCTCACCTATCTTGGTCGCAGTGAGCGAAAAGACGAACTAGATGAGTTCACTTTCGAGTCTTTCAAGGCTGATCTCGCCTGGCAGGCGGCATCTGTGGCTGAGATGGAGAATCGCTTTGACCGAGCCAAGCTCTCAGAATCGGAGAAGCTTTCTTACGATCTTTGGAAATATAGCTACGAGCAGTCCGCGTCGGGCGAAGCTTACTTCTATAGCGGTCTCGTTTTTGACCAGATGAATGGCATTCACTCCTTCGTACCGACATTCTTGATTAACTTTCACAGTGTGGAGAGCGTCGCAGACTTTGAAGCACTGGTTTCGCGACTAAATCTCATCAAGCCTAGAATGATGGACGCATTAGATATCGCACGCGAAGCCTCAAAGCGTGGCGTCGTGGCACCCTACTTCGCGATGCACGGTGTGGCTGATCAGTCCCGAAAAATCATTTCAGGCCAGCCTTTTGATGCTGAAGCGGAGACTGACAGTGCGATTTGGGCAGACGTGCAAAGAAAAGTAGCTGGGCTTCTGGAAAATGAGTTACTCACCGAGGACGAGGCCTCTGCGCTTCAAGCTGAGGCAAAAGCAGCTTTGCTGTCATCATTCGGTCCTGCGTATGAAGCCATCATCGCCTGGGCCGAGGAGGAACGCCTCTCATCGCCTGAGGTAGCAACCGGCATTGGCGCGCAAGAAGGCGGTGACGACTACTACGCCCACTTGCTTGCTCAGCAGACAACAACCGATCTAAGTGCTGACGAAATTCATACTATCGGCCTCAACGAGGTTGCCCGTTTACGAAACGAGATGCTCGGCATCATGGACGAAGTCGAATTCCAAGGAGACTTGCAAGCCTTCTTCGAGGAAGTCCGAACCGGCGAGTGGAATTACTATCCCGATACCGACGAAGGACGTCAGGCCTATATCGACGACGCAACGGCGGCTATCGATAATCTAAAAACCTTGCTCCCCAAGTACTTTGGACTGCTGCCAAAGGCGGATCTGATCGTGAAGCGGGTAGAAGCCTTCCGCGAGCGTGACGGTGCAGCTCAACACTATTACGCGGGTACACCCGATGGATCGCGCCCCGGTATCTACTACGCGCATCTTTCAGACATGACAGCGATGCCAAAGAACCAGCTGGAGGTAATCGCCTATCACGAAGGTCTGCCCGGTCACCATATGCAGATCTCCATCGCACAGGAGCTTGAGGGCGTGCCTCAGTTCCAAACGCAGCTTGGATTTACCGCTTACGCCGAGGGCTGGGGCTTGTACTCGGAAAAACTCGCCAGCGAAATGCCCGGCACGTATACCGATGCCTACCAGCAGTTTGGTCGATTGAGCAGTGAGATCTGGCGAGCCATTCGCCTTGTCGTTGATACCGGCTTGCACTCAAAGGGCTGGACTGAGCAGGAAGCCATCGAATACTTCATGGCTAACTCGCCTGAGCCTTACGAAAGCGTGCGTTCGGAAGTGCGTCGATACATCGTTATGCCCGGGCAAGCGACCTCGTACAAGATTGGCATGATCAAGATCTTGGAGCTTCGGGCTACCGCCATCGAAGCGCTTGGCGATGACTTTGATATCCGCGGCTTCCACGATATGGTGCTGGGCGCGGGCTCGCTGCCGCTAGACCTGCTCGAGCGACGCGTTATGCAGTGGATTGAGAACGTTAAAGCGGGCTAAACGCACCGCTAAAGGATCTAGCCTCAGGCCGCCGCCTGAGGCCGGATCATCTGCGACCCCTCTAGGGTTGCGAGTGCAGCTCGGTACTTTGAAGGGGGTATGAAACCGAGCTCGGCTCTCACCTTCTCGAGAGGCTCGTGAAGTCTGTCTTCCCAGCGAGTGAGTAGCATCCACTCCGCGGACTGCCCAATCTCTCGTCCCTCTCTCACGAGAGACTTCAAATCGAGATCAGGATTCTCTTTTTGCCCCTTGGTTCGACCCATGAAAATAATAAAGTCGATACCTCTTGAAGGCGTCTGAGTGGTCATAAACGACAGCAAGCAAAGCTCACCAAGCGTGTCGCGACCGTAGCCTGTCATTACGTGCTGCAGGTCATGAATATCCCGAAGTCGATCCCCTAGCCAGCGCTCGTTACGCCCCATCTTCTCGAATCGAGGCGCCGCCTCACTCGAGGCAATCAAGCCATCCGCGGATAAGCCCTCGCGGTGGACAAAATCATAATAAGCGCGGCCAATACTGCCTTCGGGCATCGGCAAAAGCGCCTCTCGATCATTGAGCACCGACACAATGTTGGGCTGCTCCTCGAGTAATTTCTGTCCTCGGGGATCCAACTGCATACGCTTGTGCGCCAAACCCAAAGAATTACCCTTAAGCGCCTCAAGGATCTTAAACACCTGCCCAGTGTCATCAGGATCACGCAGCAGGCGTGACACTGCGAGCCCCGCCTGAATAGGCTTGATGCGATTTAATTGATACCAACGAACAATGGAGTTCAACATGGGTAATGAGTGCCTTGACCGATTTACCGGCACCAAGAGTAGCAAGTAAATTTATTTTTCCCTAGCCTCGAAAGCGTGAACCGCCTCGCGTGCAATGCGCTGCAGGTACACTGCCTCGGCTCTAGGAAGCCGTCCAAAATAGTCGTATTGCAGGCCCTTCAAATCATCGTCGTAGAGTGAAAGGTAAACAACACAGGCACCGAGATAGGTCCCCCGGAGGTTGGGATGTGTCCCGTCAAAATCCGCGTGTAGCGCAAAATCGGGACGCTCGCTGTAGGACCGCTCGAACGCCAGCCCCACGGGAATAACGCCCGCATCCGCCGCTTTGCCCGCTTCGATATACATGCTCGCAATACGGTCGATCATACCCTCAGCTGCGCGACGGTGTGGCGCCACATACGCATGGGTCATGTAAAGCCATGGTTCTGCACCTATCCACTGAGCTTTTTTTGCGTAGGCCGTCGCTGTTTTTATGAATACGTTGCGCGTTTCAGGGGTAAGAGGCTCAAAGCTCCCTCCCTGCATAACTACCGCCTGAAAAGGCTCGTCAACACCAATCTGCCCTGGCGCGAGCAACCAGTCGATATTGTGATGCTTGAGACGGGCGCCACCTATTGTTGCCGATTTGTACTTAATATCCCGACTTTTAAGCATTGGGTACCGCTCAACCACCATCCGCTTTACGTGGTTATGAAGGCTGTCGTTGTAATACAGATAACTGTTTCCGATAAACAATACGCGGGTTGGCGGATACTCTTCTGCGACTACACCGGCGGAGAAAAATCCCGCAAGTAAAGCCAAGAGCCCGTGAAGCAGTGTTTTTTTCATCAGTTAATCCTCTAAAAAACTCAACCGACAATCTGCTCGCCTAGAACACGAGGGGTACAGCGAGCGTTGCAAGCAACGTAAGCACTACCAACGCGACAAGGTTCATGAAAAAACCCGCACGGACCATTTCCGGAATGGTGAGCACACCTGAGGAAAAGACGATGGCATTCGGAGGTGTTGCAACGGGTAACATGAAGGCGCAGCTTGCGGCTAATGTGACTGGCACGCATAGAACCAGTGGTTCTATCCCTGACTGCGCGGCAATCGCAGCAATGACGGGAAGGAACGTTGCCGTTGTTGCCAAGTTGCTTGTGAGTTCGGTGAGAAAAACAACTAAGCCTGCAGCCGCTACGATAAGCACCAGTGTTCCTAGATTTGCCACAGGCAACAACGACTCGCCCAGCCACACCGCGAGTCCAGAACCCGATACCTGAGCGGCAAGTGCGAGACCACCACCAAAAAGAATAAGAACGCCCCACGGCAAGCGCGAGACATCATCCCACTCCATAAGACGCGAAACCGACCCTCTCTCCGAAGGTATGACAAACAACAATAGCGCTGCCGCCATGACGATGCCCGCATCACTCAGGCCTTCCAAACCTGTCACGTTGTTTAGCCATTTTCTTGCCATCCACAACAACACTACCGCCAGAAACAGAAGGCCGACACGCTGCTCAGGGGTCGACATTCCACCCATTTCACGGCGCATATCGTCGATAACGCCCGCCGCCTCAGGACTTGCGGGAATGTCGACACTAAAGGCTAGCCGCGTAAGCACAAGCCACCCTAAAGGGATCAGAACCAACGCAAGCGGTAGTCCAATCAGCATCCAGTCGAAAAACGCGATTTGTTTGCCATAGGTTTCCTCAACGAACCCTGCGAGCAACACGTTGGGGGGTGTCCCAATAATGGTAGACATGCCGCCAATGGTGGTCGCATATGCAAGGGCGAGTAATAAAGCTACTTGAAACCGACGTTTAGCAGCGTCCGAGACGCCTGCTGACTTCTCAGCCACCATAGCGGCAACCGATGCCGCGATAGGCAGTAGCATCATGGCGGTGGAGGTATTGGTCATCCACATCGAAAGCAGGGCCGAAGCCAGCATAAAACCCAGAATCAGCTTCCGTCCGTCGGTCCCGGTTTTCGATAAAATGCTCAACGCTATCCTGCGGTGTAAAGACCATTTCTCAACGGCCAGTGCCAATACAAACGCGCCCATAAACAGAAAAATGGTCGGGTGGGCGTAACTCTGAGCAACGGCTTTTACCGGCATCACCTGTAAGAGCGGAAAGCTCACCAACGGAATAAACGCGGTCGCAGCGACAGGAATTGCCTCGGTCGACCACCACGCCGCCATCCACAGCCCCACGCCAGCAACCAACCAAGCCTGGCGCGACATAGCCTCTTGCCCACCACTCGTGAGCAACATGAACAGAAAGAGTGAGGGGCCGGCCCAAAGGCCAATCTGTTTAACGGTAGACTGTTTCTGTTCTAGAGTTGTATCCATCACTTGCCCCCAAAGACAAAAAGGCCCCCTTACGGAGGCCTTGATCATACGGCAGGTCTTTCGACTGCCTTACCGGTAGGTTTAGAAGCTCAATCGCAGGTCGAGATACATGTAACGACCATAATCTGAGTGCGCATCGGCGAAGTAACCGAAGTATCGGTCTGCTAAGGGTGCACGCTCGTCCGTTAGGTTCTTCACCCCAAGACGCATACGCGCACCGGTATCAGCAATATCGAAGCGATAATCAAAGGTTGCGTCATAAGTCGTCATCGACGGAATAACGTAGCGCTGACCGTCGCTAAGCGTTAGTGAGCTCTGGTAGAACGATCCAACCTGATAACCAGACAAGGACGCACCAAAGTCACCTTTACGCCATCTCAAGCTCGCGCGGTGACGCTCTTCCTGGTTGCCATCACGTCCGACAAGATCGGCAAATCCATCGATTGGGATGTTCGCAGGGATTTGACCCGAGGCTTGGCTCGCAACCAACAGAGCAGCATCGCCGGAGGCTTCTTGCTCGAACGTGTCGAGGAACGAACCGTTATAGCGGAAGCTGAAGTTACCTAAATCGGTATCCGTTTCGTAATAGACCGCGATGTCATAGCCTTCCAGCGTGCGCTTATCGAGGTTTGCATACGCATCATCAACACGAATCGTGTCACCACCAGGGCAGATCCCCGCTTCGGTAAAGGCAGCAATCTGATCATCATCCGGCGCCTGACGAACTACCGCGGGATTGAACGTCATTGAGCAATTTGCTGTGCCCGCCTGCAAGCGGTAATAGAGATCCAAAATCATGTGGTTCTCTTCACCAAAGAGGCCGATCGTGTCATCTTTTTCAATGGTCCACCAATCAGCGGTTAGCGTCAGACCTTCCAGCGGCTCGAGGACAAAGCCGATCGACGTGTTCTCTCCGGTCTCGGAGCTCAGGAGTTCGCTACCCTGTGCCGAACGTTGAATCGAGTTACGGCAATCAAGGTCATATACCTCATTGGTGACCTGATTAGCATACTCACAGGTCCAGTCCGTTCGAGTGTTGCTTCGCGCAACGAGCCCTTCGTTCACCGTCACCAAGTTTGGCGCTCTGAACGTCTCTGACCATGAACCGCGGATCAAGAGCGACTCAACGGGGCGATAACCAAACGCGGCTTTACCCACTGAGATGTTGCCATCGCCAATATCTGAGTAATTTTCGTTACGGATTGCCAGCTGCACATCGAGATTTTCAAGCAGTGGGATCTGAAGTTCTGCAAAAGCAGAAGTCACTGTTCGTGAGCCCGAGCTATCGCCCGTTGGACTCGAGTTCACGATGTCACTGACGTAGGGGTAGGTGTCGCCCTGATAATCAGTAAAAACAATCGTGCCGTCCAAGCGTGGATCGCGGTCATCCGAATACTCCTCACGACGCCATTCAACGCCAACAAGACCTGCCACAGAACCCGCACCAATCTCAAAGAGGTCATTGTTCGATACTTTGAAATCGAATGTCGTCAGCTCTGTCTCGGACTTTCGGTAAACGTCAACCAAGATTCTGTCGATGTTCGACCCCTCTCTTGTCGGGTCGAAAGGATTAAACGCAGCCATAGATGAATCGCTGAGCGCTTCTGTTGCCAGCGTATTAGAGACGCGATTACGCGTGATATCGTCCTTTGTAGCCTTGGCGTAGGAGACAGCCGTTTCCCAATCCCAATCGCCCTGAGTGCCCCTCAAGCCTTGAAGAATGCGGAACATATCACCGTCGTTATCAACGATTCGCGGCACCTGTCCAAAACGATAGTTGTCGATGATGAGATCTAGGCCTTCAGCGGGTACGCCCGACATGGCCTCATCAAGGTCAGGACCTGAAAGACGCCCAGCGCCACTGCCCAGAGGGTTGTAGGGGTTATCAGCCCCCATGATCAACTTCACCGAACTGAAGGGATACGAAGCATGACGAATCAAGTTGGTCTCAGACTGGTAGAAAGACAGCTCTGTAAAGCTCTCAGTGCCATTCTCAAGCTCGTGAGTGATGTTGGCGAAGATGCTCATACGATCGAGCTCAGACGCCAAATCGCGACCAAAGCCATTATTCCCATTTAAGTCGTAACGGTAAGTGCCCTGGCCATCCACAGCACCACAAGTCGTCGCATTAATAGTGTATTGGCATCGTGAATCACCGACGGGATAAGTCTCAAACTCACCCGCTGTATCAGTAATCACCCCATTTAAACTAGTGGGCTCGCGAGACGTTCTGACATCCATCTGGGGATAGAGGCCATTGGCTGAATCATTCCTAAACGCTGTGTTACCCGCCCAAGGCGAGTCCTCAGGAATACGACGTCTAAAGTCCGAGTCCGCCCAACGTGGATCATCATTCGAACTTACACGATCTCGGTGGTAGTAGTTAAAGAACACACCAACGTTTGTGCGGCCGTCATTAAACATCTGGCCCCACTCAGCGGTGATGCTCTGTCGCGTACTCGGCGTATTTTCGAACTCGGAGTGACGGAAGCGAATATTGAAACCTTCAAAGTCGTCCTTTAGAACGGTATTGACAACACCGGCAACAGCGTCGGCACCATAAATAGCTGACGCACCATCACGAAGAACCTCAACGCGATCGATACCCCATACCGGCAAGTGGTTAGAGTTCGCTGTATTGACCGGAATAAAACTTCCGCCCACCTCTTCGGTTTGATACGTCGCAGAGTTCACAAGACGGCGGCCGTTCAGTAGTACAAGTGTATTACCGGTTCCTAGGTTTCTTAGATTGAAAGCACCCAAGTCACCACGACCCGAGTTAACACCGCCTGAAATATTCTCTGCTTCGTTAAAAAAGTTCTGTCCGTTTTCAGGGATGAGAGCAAGAAGCTCATCACCCGAGTCGACGCCCATCGCTTCGATATCAGCGGCGCCAACAACGCTCACAGCAAGCGCTTCGGAAATAGAGGCGCCCTTAATCTGCGACCCGACGACGATCACTTCCTCAATGGCAGTCTCGTCGTCCTGTGCAACGCTGTACGCTGAAATGGCACAAGAGAGTGTAGCAACCGCAACGGCAAGAGGCTTGCGTGTAACGCTCAGAGCCCCTAATGAGTGCTTAGACATATTTACTCCTAGGTAGTTTTAAGTGGCTGAACCGTTTTCTGTTAATGTTTATTTTGTGTTTGTGTGCAAACGCTAGTCAGCACTTAAACGGTATTACAACAAAAATTGGTGCGCAAGGCTTACCGCCAAAGTACCGTTCCCGACCGCGTATGGGTAAGTTCACCATTATCAATAGCAAAATCGCCGTTAACCAGAAGATAGTCGACACCCTGTGAGTGTAGATTCCAGTCGGCGAATGTTGCCCGCTCTCTGAAAGCTTCTGGATCGAAGATCACTAGATCAGCAACCGAACCGTCTGAGAGAGTGCCTCTGCCTTCCAGTCCCAAGATCTCTGCGGGTAGACCCGTGCTTGCTCGCACAAACGCCTCGAGTGTCAGGGTTTCGCGCTCACGCACGTAGGTATCGTACTTTCGGGAAAAGCTCCCAAACTTTCGAGGGTGTCCCTCGGTTCCGTCACTCGAGGTAGCCACCCAGGGCTCGACCATAAAAGTCTCGATATCAGCTTCCGTCATGTTAAACGAAACCACGCGCGCGCGTCCTTCGGCAAGCAAGTGTCCCGCCGCCGCCTGGGGCGATATAGCCAAGGCGGCGGCGATATCGCCGAGACGCAGCCCATGCCATTTCGCGTTCTCGGTCTCGACCAAAAGCAGGCTCTCAGGTCCTCCTCGACGCTCTATATTGAGAGCGATATCCCCTAGGATTTCGTCTCGAGTAAGCGGATCGTTTAAACGAGACCGAATGCCTTCCAGACCATCGGCTTGAAACTCTCGACTCACCACCGCGCTTTTGAGTTGTGTTGATGAGGCGACCCAAGGATATTGGTCTGCAGTGATTTCAAGGCCCCTGGCACGCGCTTTTTTGATTTTTTCGACAATGTCGCCCGACGTTCCCCACACGTCTTTACCCAGTACCTTTATGTGGGCAATGTGCGCAGGGATATTCGCCTCCTCGGCAATTCTAATCACTTCGTCTACGGCGGCAGCAATACCTACCCCACGCGAACTCTCCGCGCGAATGTGGGACTCATAGATCCCCCCTTCTTGAGACGTTAGCTTGGCGAGCTCGATGACTTCCTCGGTAGTCGCATATGATCCGTCGGCATAAAACAACCCGGTCGAGAGTCCGAACGCGCCTTCGTCCAGGGCGGTCTTAAGTATCCCCTTCATGGCCTCGATTTCCTCAGGCGTCGCCTCCCTACCGGTATCGTCCATAACCCGCCTACGTAACGACGCATGCCCCACCAATTGAGCCACATTGACGCCGGCGCCGTGCTCAAAAATGCGGTCAAACCGGCGATTAATGCGTGTTGCACCATCGCCATCATTACCGATGACAACGGTAGTAACGCCTTGGGTCAGATAGTTAGATACGAGCGCTTCGTCCTCGTTTACCAAATCAGCACGAGCATGCGTATGAATATCGATAAATCCGGGCGAAATGACTTTGTTGGGAATAGCGATCTCTCGAACAGCTCTCACCGCCTCTCCTGCCGACAGCAACTTCACTTTGCCCTCCCGTATGGCAACATCGCCATGGAAGGGCTCACCACCCGTACCATCAACAACGAGTCCGCCACGAAATACGACGTCATAAGTCACGCTGGTATCTTTCTGTGCGCTCGGATCGCTCTTCACCAGCGCAATCGCGTCGTTGGCCACCGGCAAATCACTGCGCGCTTCTGGCTCCGATTTGGGCTGACGGAAGTAAGCAGTCATAAACGCTTCGGCCGCATTACGGCCATAAGCCTTAATGAAATCTCGATCCGTATCGTCTCCAATCTCAAGCGTTGTTGATGAGGCCCCATAGGTCGAGAAGAAATAATGCTTTGCGGCGTTAACCTGAGGGTTCTTGGAGACCTGCCTACGAATCTCAAAATCCTCAAATTGCTGCCGCATCGATTGGTCAAATAACGACAGCCAATCGCCGAGCAAATCGGGCATAACCGTGGCCGACTGATCGGGTTGCGTGTAGAAAACTTCATAGTAGGTGGAGTGAAAATCAATCGCTTTGATTAGCTGGCTGTTGTGCGTTTGCAGCCATCGCGCGACATCTTCGTTGATGGCCCGATTCTCTGGTTGAGTGAAAGGCCCCCAGTCACGGTTGAGGTCTTTACCTCCAACATTGTGCCTCCAGTGCCCTTCATCAACGCCATCCGGGTTTATCAGTGGGTAAAGCAAAACGCCCACCTCGCTTCGAAATCGTTCCGCGAGCGCATCCGACTCGAACAAACGCTCTATAAAGCCGAACAAGGCGAGTGCACCTGTCGTCTCTGGTGGGTGCTGGCGCCCGAGTAAAAGCAAGGTTTTATCTTTCGGCGCAGTAGTTGCACGCCATAAATCACGCTCGCCCACAGACTCACCAACAGAGCTCAATGCCAAACCATGATCTGTACGTAGGCTGTTCAACCAAGTCACGTAATGCGAGGTAGTCAGCAACGGTTGTGCGGCGACAACCAACGACTTATTAGCAGGGACAGTCAGCACAAAACCCGCAGCTGACTTATCGACTTTTACGTCAACTCTGTCGGCGGGATACGTCTGCCACGTCACACCATCTAGGCTTATATCGGGCGTATATCGGTGCTTGAATTCTCCATAATTAAGAGTAATCCGGACATCTACCCTCTCTGTACCCTGCAAGCGAAAGGCATACCACGGGCTTGAGTTAATGGGCGTATTCTCCGGCTCGACCTGAATACTCAAGTCACCACGCTTTGAAAAGTCACAACGGGCAATGTTTCCGCCTTGAAAATTCGTAAGCACTTTCAAGGTCTCAGATTTACATATAGTTCCGTCATCGTCTGCCGCTGTCAGTGAACTGGCGAGATAGGCGAGAACTAAAAAGGAGAGCGTTTTAATCTTCATAACCAACCTGCATTATTTTTATTGAAAGGTTCTTTTAACCCTCTCTTTACGGTGCTTTTGTGACTCAGCTAATCGGCTACTTTGAGCCCACGCGAATAGCGACTTGCAAGACCATTCGTTAGTCTCCTCAATCTTTGAAGCTAGTTGCGTAGCAAAGTCACCGCCTCCGGGTTCGACCAGAAGCCACCTAGTAAGTCCGTTTGCGAGATAACGTACAAAGCCTCGCTATCAAGAATTACCCGTGTATCACCGTCAACCGAATAAGGCGCGAGTGTCACTTCCCCGACGGGCACTACGACCGCCTCTTCAGGCGCGTTCTTATTGGCAATTTCGAAGAGGGCGATGCGGTCAGCCTGCACGTATTCATCGTTCATCAGACCAAACGTCGCATAGGGCACAGTGAGTCGATCGGTCTCATCACCGGCGAGATAGGTAAACGCGTAGCGATTATATTGCGCCGGGCTGTAGCTCCACTCCATCTCTTCGCCCAATTCAATAAGCCCCTGCGAGGTTGGCAAGGTGACGTCGCTGATGTTGTATAGCTCTAGCTTAGGAAAGAACCGCTCACTTGACCCCAAACCAAGCAGCAAATCGTCCGACACCTCGTGCAGCAAATCGGAGAAACCCGGCACCTCTAGCTCCCCAAGAATTGAAGGTTGAGAGGGATTTGAAAGGTCGATGACGTACAGAGGATCAATTCGCTCAAAGGTGACCATGTAGGCGCGATCGCCCATAAAGCGAACACCGTAGAGATCTTCATTGGGCTTTCCTATACGTGAGCCTGGTTCATCACCCAATGATCCGAGAACATCAAGCTCAGGCGCATTTTCGTCCGGGGAGAGTGTGAACAAGCGATGAGTGAATGCATCCTCGGGATTTCCCGTCCACTCAGTAGTTACAAGCCGCAACACGCCATTCGACTCGCTGATACGAAAATCTGCATTCCCGCCACTGTAAAGCTCGCCTTTGACAGACTCGGAACCCAGGTAATTGAAAGTATCGCGGGCCAACAAATGAACCAAGGTGCTTCTAGGCCCTAAATCCCACCGAACATGAGTCAAGCCTATGAACGTACTGCCCATATACACCCCTGAGACGGGTTCAAAGGTGCACGCGGCGCGCAAAATCTCACCCGTCTCGGCGGATATCGCGAGAAAAGTCGTGAGTGTTGAGTCACTGGGAGCCAGCTCTGCTAGAGGGTGCTCTGGGTCAACTCGATAACAGCTGTCGAGCGTCAACGGCTCAACAAGCTCACCGTCGATTCGAACCTCAGGCAGAATATCGGCGTCTGAAGCCGAGGCAAGCAATGCCTCGTTATTAGCCACCTCCTCCTCATTCTGGGGGTAGCTCACGAGACCTTCAATGTTGGGAGCGTGACGCGAGATAAGAAAAATTTCATCGCCGGCGCGACGCGATGCCACCAAGGCGCCTTCGACCGTGACGGTCTTGGTCAATGCTGGATTCTCGACGTCAGTAATATCATAGTTAAGCAATGAAACCTGCTCGTCGAGCCAGCCGTCTGAGGTAGTAAAACGCTCACCAAAAGCACCCCACCAAACCGTCGACAACAACACCTGAAGTCGCGACTCCGATAGGTACATACCTTCAGCTGCCTGGGCCTCCTCTAGATCTATAACGCCAGCGGGAGTGGCTGAACCCGAGCTAGGGTCGGTCTGATAAAGCGTTATTTTGGACGTCTCTTCGGCTTCCCGAGGCGGTGGGAGGGCGTCTGACGCAATAAATGGCTCAACAACAAAGCAGCAACCGCTACGACTCGGAGCGACAGCCAAGGTTGACCCGTTGTACTTGACGATATCGAACTCGTCGACGTCGGCTTCCAACGTGTAGGTCGTCGAGAAACCGGCACTCGCTCCAACCGACGCATCAGCAGCGGGTGCCGCTTCAAAAACAGGACCTCCGGTGGCACTGCGAGTTAGTCCAATTCGGGTCAATTTTGCGGTGTAATCTTTCAGTCCCGCGCCGTCGGACTCACTTCTAACCCATAGCCCGGTAGGGTCTTCTGGTGGTGGCAGCTCGACAACAGTAGGTGGTGGTGGTGCACTTGTGGACCCTCCGCCGCCACAAGCACTCAAAAACGACAGGAGGCAAAGGGTAAATAAGTAGGGAAGGCGTCGCATCGGCAAATCTCCAAGGAAATCCGGGTCAGGGTCGTCGATATCTAGGGCTGTCCAAATAACATGCAGTTTTACAAGAGCACTCAGGTCACGTACTCAGTATCAGATGCTACACCATCAGGGCTGCAACGAAAAAAAATACAGCCGCCACGCCGGCGGACAGCAGGGCATAGGGTAACTGGGTAATCGCATGTTGGTAGGTATCACAACCGGCACCCTGCGCAGACAAGACTGTGGAGTCGGAGTAAAAGCAGGCATGACTGCCAAATCCGCTTGCCGACAAGAGTGCCCCGATGACAAGTGGAATACTGACGCCGTAGGCCTCCGCCAACGGGAAAGCCACCGGCATGGCTATCGCGATGACGCCCCAGTTTGAGCCCGTGGCGAAAGACACCGCGGACATGGTGACAAAGATAATCACGGGCAACCATGTTGCGGTCATGTAGGGTTTTACCGATTGAATAACGTAATCCGTGAGCCCAATCCGGTCATTAGCCTCTACGAAAATAAACAAGACAAGAAGCATCGCGAGCACGGGGACCATGATTTTAATGCCGTTCGTGCACGTGTCGAAAAGCTCTGAAAGGGGCATGATTCTCAAAGACGCGTAATACCCCAGCGTCACAATAATGCCCGCTATCACGCCGCGCAGTAGGTCGACACTCGGTGACAAGGATAAAACGGGGAAGATCGTGAAGTAGAGGAGTGCTGCAATCGGAATAAAAAACGTGCCCGCCCCGCCCGATCCAAACTCCAATTCATTCGAAGGGTCTTCGCAAATACCCAACTCGCCAGTTTCCTCGGCAAGCGCTTCTGCTGTCGCCATAGCACCAAGACGAGGAATGACACCAAGAACAACTAAAGGCACTACAAGCACTGCGATGATCGGGTAAAACATGAAGGGAATCGAGTCGATAAAAAGAGTCAAGCCTTGCCCATCGGCGGCAACCGCATTCTTTTCTAGCAGGCCTGCAAAATAAGCCCCCCAACTCGATATCGGTATTAACAAACAAAGCGGCGCTGCAGTCGAATCAACAACGTAGGCAAGCATGGCGCGCGATGTTTTGAAGCGATCAGTTACTGCTTTCATTGTCGCCCCGACGGTTAAGGAATTCAGGTAATCGTCGAGGAAAATTACCAGCCCAAGGAGCCACGTCGTTAGTAGGCTTTGGCGCTTACTTTCAAGACGAGTCAGCAGCAACCTACCAAAGGCCATGGAACCACCGCTCCTAACAAGAAGCGCAATGAAGACGCCATAGAGTGCGCACACCAAAATAATCCAAGCGATGTCCTCATCGCGAAGCACCGACAAAGACACCTCAGCAAGTGTCTCGACAAAACCCATGCCATCCATGATGAGAAAAGCGAAGATCGCTCCCGCCACAACAGACTCGAGCGTTCGCTGTGTTTTTATCGCCAGCGCCAAGACAAGCGCTGTTGGCAGCAAGCTGACAATTCCATATTCCATTGCAGCCTAACCCCCCTCCGAGACATTCATAGAAAAAGAGTCTACATTGCGATGGCGCAAAAAATTCACCTCGGCTTGAGTTTTTTAGGCTTAACCTCCATCCTCGCGCGTCACGTAAGTTCGACACATAGGTGGATGCTCTGAACACACCAAAAGACAGTCAAACCCGTATTGCCGTTATTGGCGGTGGCTCCTGGGGTACGACGTTAGCCTCACTGGTGAGCCGCAATGCTCAAGTGACGCTTTGGGCGCGAGATGAGGCGGTTGTCAACGAGATCAATATCGCTCACACCCATGAACGCTATCTAGGCGGCCTAGAGCTAAACCCGCTGCTCTTTGCCACAACGGATCTGAGGCAGGCACTTACGAATGCCCAAGCGGTTCTCGTTGCGATTCCGTCGCATACCTTCAGAGGCGTTTTCGAGCGTGTTGCGGCGCTGGTCCCTGAGGGTATTCCGATCGTTAGCATGACCAAGGGACTCGAGGCGAGCACCCAAAAGCGAATGACCCAAGTGATCAACGAATATTGTCCTGACCATCCCGCTGGCGTGATAACAGGACCAAATCTCGCTAAAGAGATACTCCAAGGCAAGGCAGCCGCTAGCGTATTAGCGCTGGACGACCCCTCCGCTGAGTGGCTACAGCCCGTTCTGAACGTAGGGCTCTTTCGGACCTATCACAACAATGACGTCATTGGATGTGAGCTGGGCGGCATCCTAAAAAACATAATCGCAATTGCCGTCGGACTCGGTGACGGCCTCGGGGCGGGCGATAATACTCGCGCAGCCTTAATCACCCGTGGTTTGGCTGAGGTCACTCGCCTCGGAACTGCAATGGGGGGACGACCTGAAACCTTCGCGGGTCTCGCGGGAATGGGCGACATGATTGCTACCTGCAACAGCCCGCAAAGCCGAAACCGTCACGTAGGTCTGGAGTTAGCTCAAGGAAAGTCGGTCGAAGAAATCACCAACGCTATGAACATGGTGGCAGAGGGCGTAAAAAGTGCACCTACCGTTGTGTCGCTTGCCGATAAGTTCGATATCGAGGTGCCTATTTGCACTGAGATACACCGCATTCTTGAAGGACAGGCGGATGCAACCCGTGTCTACCGAGGCCTCCTTCGCGTCGTAGCGGGGGCAGAATCCGAGCCCGGTTGACGGGGAGGCCACAGACTTACATGTTCTGTAAATGCCTGGCTCTGCCTGTCATGGGTCCGATCCCAGACAATGCGACAGCCAGTACGACAGCGATTTAAGTAACACCGATTGGGAGCTTTTAAACCATGCGCCTTCTGAATATTGCAGCTGGATCTTTTCTTATCTGCCTTTTAACGGCGTGCAGCACGAGTCCTACGGGCAGAAGCCAATTCCTCATCGTCTCGCCCGAGTCTGCAATACAGCAGTCGCGGGGCGCTTATCGTCAGGCCGTAGAGGGCATTCGAGAAGAGAACCAGATCTCTCAAGATCGGTTACTGGAGGCACGTATCCGGCGCGTAGCAGGTCGTGTGGTAACAGCTGCGGTTAGAGAGTTTCCGCGATCGGCCAACTGGGACTGGAGCGTCGTCGTCGTTGAAGATGACGATACGGTAAACGCTTGGTGCATGGCAGGTGGTCGAATGGCCGTCTACACGGGCTTGTTCGAGCAGCTTACGCTCACTGACGCCGAGTTTGCGCAAATCATGGGGCACGAAATTTCACACGCACTGGCAAATCATACGGCTGAGCGCATGTCGCGCGCCATGGCGATTCAATTGGGCTTGATTGCCGTAAGTGCAGCGACTGACGGCAGCCAAAACGCGGGGCAAGG
Source organism: Luminiphilus sp. (assembly GCA_965655685.1). GTDB lineage: Bacteria > Pseudomonadota > Gammaproteobacteria > Pseudomonadales > Halieaceae > Luminiphilus. The sequence continues at coordinate 58,242 of CBFHHL010000118.1, read as the reverse complement.
CGCAGAACTGCTGGCACAAGTAGCGCTCGAATTACCCAACAGTCGCACAGCGGAGACGGAGGCAGATCGACTCGGAATGCGCTTAGCAACAATGGCTGGTTATGACCCCGAGGCAGCGGTCACGTTGTGGCAAAAAATGTCTGGACTGGGGGAAAAGCGCCCACCAGAGTTTCTCAGCACACACCCTGCGCCCAACGATCGGCAGGCGCGACTCAACGCTATGATTCCCTCAATGAGGTCGTTGAATCCGACGGGCAGCAAGCTGCCCGCCACAGAGATCACCATCGTCAATTAAGTACGCCGGTGTTGCTCAAACTGTGAAAGCACATCTGCGATGACCTGCGCCTCTGTCAGACCCCACAAGCAATAACCAACAGACCCTGAAGCGAGGTGCACATCAGTCACCGATGTGGATCCCTCAACGGGCAGGGACACTTCATCACCACTCGCATCAGCAGAAGCATCGACACTCTGCGGCGCCAGCTTCACCGAATAAGTAAATGCTGATTCCTCGTCACCGGCAGTGCTCAATGAAATGGAGCCATCGCGATCAGTCTGATCAATCACTTCGGCGGCCACGCCGTTTTTGCTGAGCTCAGTGGCGAAGGCTGAAAGCGCGGGAAATACCGTTTCTCGCTGAAACTTAAGGACCGAGTTGTCAGACGGCTCTTTCAGCAATGAGGCCAGCCGCGTTTGCCACTCGACGTCCGCATCGGTATCAAAGCTTGCCGGCGCCTTTCCAAAACTCGACTGCATATCAGACTGAAGTGATCGTTGAAGCCCCCACAGCGCGCCTAACAAAATGAGCGAGAATGGCAGAGCGCTGGCGATCGTTGCGGTTTGCAAAGCTTGCAAGCCACCATTTATCAGCAACGTCGCGGAGATGGCGGCGATGATGCCGGTCCACAAAACGCGCTGAAAGACGGGGGTCTCATCAATACCGCCCGAAGCCATCATATTGAGGACAAGTGCTCCGCTATCCGCGGAGGTCACGAAAAAGATAACAATCATGACCAAACTAAGAAGCGAAAGATAAAACGTGCCGGGCAGATAATCGAGAAAGAGGAACAGACCCAACGGCTGATTATTAGCAACCGCATCGCCAAATGCCACCTCACCCGCATGAATAAGCTCGATGGCACTACCACCGAAGACATTCATCCAAAGTACGACAAATAGGGTTGGCGCCAGCATGACACCAATCAAAAACTCCCGAATAGTGCGGCCACGCGAAATGCGAGCGATAAAGATACCAACAAAAGGTGCCCAACTTATCCACCACCCCCAATAGAATATCGTCCAACCACCCAGCCATTCAGTGTCTTCATAAGTGAAAAGGTTGGTCGAAGTGGTTATCAGGTTAGCGACATAGAAACCGAAGTTTTCAAGCGTACCGCCTAGAATCAGTGCCGTTGGCCCCACCAAAAGCACGAAGCATAGAAGCGCTATAGCGAGGAAAGAGTTAATCTCAGAAAGTCGCTTGATACCCGTATCTAGCCCAAGGGCTACTGACACAGCCGCCATTGCCATAATCGCCACTGTAATGGCGAGCGTTAAGCCGCCCGACTCAGGAACATCGAACAGATAATTTAGTCCAGTACTTAGCTGCTCTACACCTAAACCCAAGCTCGTCGAAATACCAAAGGTAGTACAGACGATGGCGAAAACATCAATCGCCGCACCCAAAGGGCCGTAAATACGATCACCTAAAATAGGGTAAAAGGCCGACCGCAATGTCAGCGGCAAACCACGCCGGAATGAGAAATAGGCTAGCACCAAAGCCATGAGTGCATATACCGACCAAGCGTTGAAACCCCAATGCAGCATCGTCAGGTTTACCGCCTGACGCTCGCCTCCAGGGGACGCTCCCATACCGACGGGGGGCTTTAGGTAATGGACAACAGGCTCTGCCACGCCATAAAACATGAGTCCAATCCCGACGCCCGCCGCAAAGAGCATCGATAACCAAGAGAACAGGCTGTAATCGGGTGATGAGTTGTCAGGGCCCAGCCGAATATTCCCTACTCGAGAAAACGCTAATACGGCCGACGTAATTAGCAGTACGGCCATCACGAGCCCGTAATACCAGCTTGCGTGTTTCACGATGGCCCCCTGCATAGCGCCGAATGCCGCGTCACTGGCCTCCGGGAAGGCGAGAACCCCTCCCACAGTACTCAGCAAGAAGACAATTGAGGGGATGAAGACAGCACGGTCAACAACAAAACCGCGATCGGACAAAGTCGACATGAACACGCCCTTATTAGTAAGAGCCCAAAGTGTACCAGCATCTAGGCCCATCCACTAAACGCAAAAAATCAAAAGGGCAAAAAGCATTTAGGTTGCGAAATATCAACAAAAACAACAAAATATCTCATGAAAATCAATTATTTATCATGATTCTGAAGCGGGGTAGAGGATTTAAATGCTTTGAGTTAAAATTGCTTCACCACTTTAATAAATGGAAGATCTCTATGTTTCGCTCGAAGCCCAATGGCAAGCGGCCACTTTCGCTTGCTGTAGCCACTGCCATTACGCCTGTTTTGGCGTCAACAGCGCTAGCTCAAAACCCACAGTTAGAAGAGGTTGTGGTGACCGCGACAAAGCGGACTGAAAACCTCCAGGACGTTCCAATTTCAGTGAATGCGCTGACAGGCGACGCGATGCGTTCACAAAACATTTTGACGTTTGATGAATACGTAGAATTTTTACCTAACGTCGTCAGCGCTGGTATTGGCCCTGGCCAAAAGGAAATATACATCCGCGGTTCTGCCTCTGAGCAATCTTCGATCACCGTGGCACCTGCGCAGGGCTCAGCGCCCGGTGTGGCGTTGTATTTTGACGAAATGCCTGTCTCATTTGGCGCGAGAAATCTCGACGTCTACGCAGCCGACCTACAGCGCATCGAGGTGCTGTCTGGTCCACAGGGAACATTGTTCGGCGCGAGCTCGCAGTCAGGCAACATGCGCCTTATCACGAACAAGCCTAACCGCGATGAGTTCGAGGCGTCTCTTGATTTCGGCATCAGTAACACGCAGGGTGGTGCAGCGAGCAACAACGTCGAAGCGATGATTAATCTGCCGCTGACAGACAAGCTAGCCGTACGCTTCGTCGGCTACAGCGACAACCAAGGTGGTTGGATAGACAATCAGCAGGCGACCTTTACCCCTAATGGTGAAGTCATTGACCGCAACAACTCAGCTGGTTTTGGCCCCTTCTTCGGCGACTTCCCGCTGACAACAATTCGGTCTGTAACCAACACCGATATCGTAGAGGATGATTGGAACGAAGCTACCTATAACGGCTATCGTGTGGCGGCGGCTTACGACTTCAACGACGAGTGGAGTGGCACAGTCACTCGAATGTCTCAAGAGATTGATGTTGAAGGATCCTTCCTCATTGATCCAAGTCTGGGCGATTCAACGGCGGAGAAGTATGTTCCAGAGAGCAACGTCGACGAATTTGATATTACGACGTGGACGCTGGAAGGCCGTATTGCAAACCTGGATGTCGTCTACACAGGCGGCTATATCGACCGAGAAGTCGACGCGCTAATCGACTACACCCACTACAACAACGGTGGTGGCTACATCACGTACTACCTCTGTAGTGGAAACATCTACTCAGGCGACAAAGCAAACGCAGCAAACAACTGTTTTGATCCCACCAAACAGTATGCGGATGCGTCGACTAATGAGCGAACAACACACGAATTCCGCGTAAGTAGCGACCCTGACGAACGTTTACGCTGGATGGCGGGCGTATACACGAGTGATGTCGATACAACGCACGTGGGTGAGTTCCAGTATCTTTCAACCAATGATGCCTTCAGTGACCATATTGTTAACTACTTTGGATCGGGTGCCCCCTTCCAGGTAGGTAACTCAACTATTCCCGATACGGCAGGCACCAATACTGACGGCCCTAGAAGTCCATTGACTACCTTCTACAATGACTTCACTCGTACTGAAGAGGAAACTGCGTTCTTTGGTGAGGTGCAGTTTGACCTCAATGATCGCTTGACCGCGGCCTTGAGCGCACGTCGCTACAGCCTCAAGTCACAACTTCAGGGTGCATCGAACTTCTCCTTTGGTTGCCGATACGGCGCGCCGTTCACTGACCGCGACACACCTGCGGGCGCGGGTTTCGGCAACGCAGAAGTCACTGCTGATGGCCGTTGTAACTCAAACGCCTTCAGTAATAGCGTAACTGATCGCCTACTTACACTGGGTGATTACGCGGCAAACGGTAATGCTGACACCATCCTGAACGCAACGAGCCCCAACGGTGCGCGCGATATGTTCCGAGGTGGTGGTAGCAACGCAGCAACGCTTGCCGCAATCCAAAACGGAAACCTTGATATTAGCGCCGTTTCAGAAGACGGTTCGACGCGCGAAGAAGACACCATTGTCCGCTTCTCGCTGAACTTCAACCTGACCGATGACGTAATGCTTTACGGCATTTACTCAGAGGGTTACCGACCAGCAACGCAGAACCGTAATGCGGGTCAGCTTGCGGCGAACCAGAGCGGTGTTTATGACGGCTACGTGGTACCTGCAGTGGCCGTTACCGACACACTCGAGAACATCGAATTCGGTATGAAGGGTGAGTTCCTCGATCGCACACTTCGATTAAACGCTAGCTTCTACATGACCGACATCACGGACCTCCAGGTTTCACGTTTTGACCCATCAAACGTTGCCTTCCTTGTCTTCATGGAGAACGTCGGTGATGCCGAGTCAAACGGTGTTGATCTTGACTTCCAGTGGGCGGCAACAAACAACCTCATCATTTCAGGTGCGGCGAGCTTCCTGGATACGAAGATCACTCGATTGAACCCTCAGCTCGAAGGTGTTGCAGTGCCGGTAGGTTCAGAGCTACCACTCGCACCAAGCTTCTCGGGTAATATCCGTGCTCGTTACGACTTCGAGCTTCCCAACATGGGTGCCAACGGCTACTTCACAGGTGCGGTTACTTATCGTGGTGAGTCTGTAGCAGGCATCGTGGGCAGTGCGGCTTTCATGAACGACACCGGCATCCTCGCTTACGGACGTGACTCGGGCCTTGGCGAGCAAAATGAGGGCGGCACATTTGGTACGGTTGCGGATCGTAATGGTGACCTGCCATCCAACTCACGTTTCGTGAACGAAGCAGCCACCATGGTTAACATCGCCGCCGGCGTTGAGAAGGATGACTGGCTCGCTGAGCTTTACGTCAAGAATATAACCAGTGAGGAAGGTGCCATCGTGCAAACTGCGGGTAAATTCTCGCCCGAAGCAACGGTTAACCGACCTCGTACTGTGGGTCTGAGACTTTCTTATCGCTTCTGATTAGATAGCGAAGCGTAGTAACCTCAAAGGGCGGACAATTGTCCGCCCTTTTTTATTTCCTAAAGAAAGACGTGACTCAGGTGATTGCAGAATCCATACAAAAAGCCCGGATGGCCATGAGCAAGCGTGCGTTCGATGAATCGAGGGCGCTACTCGACGAGGTCTTAAAGGCGGAGCCTGAGAACTTTGAAGCTAGGTACACCCTTGCAGTACTGAATCGTGCAGAAGGACGAGTCGACAACGCCAAAACGCTGCTAAGAGCGCTTGTCAAAGAAAAGCCAGACTTTGGCCGTGGCTTCCAAGAACTGGGCCTTTGTGAGTTAGCGCTTAAACAAGAACCTGCGGCGATAAGCGCGTTCGAGCAGGCCGTCGAGCTGGACGGTTCTCTCATCGAGTCTTGGAAGTTTTTGGCAATGGCTTATCGACGTCAGGGCGATTCGCAGGCCGAGCAAGCGTCCAAGCAAGTTGAGTTTTTGGCGTCACTCCCAAATGAACTGCGAACTGTTATCAGCTACCTAGCGGCCAACCGATTAGGTGATGCTGAGCGCTTATGTCGCTACTTTATGCAGCAAAACAAAACGCACGTCGAAGGTATGCGGCTAATGGCCGAGATTGCAACGCGCACCGGCGTATTCGATGATGCAGAGTTTTTGCTGGAAACCGTTATGGAGCTGGCGCCTGACCATGTCGAAGCCGAGATTCAGCTGGCACACGTGCTTCTAAGACGGCAGCGGTTTCACAAAGCTTATAAGCGTGTGAAGGCAATCTACCAGAGGAACATGACCCCATCGACTCAAGTACAAGCGCTTTACGCGTCCGTATGTTTTGGTGTCGGTGAAAACGAACAAGCCATTAAAACTTACCAAGACATGATTCGGGTTTCTCCGAATGACCCGCAACTGCGGGTATCGCTGGCGCACATCTACAACGCCACAGGCGAATCTCCCAAAGCGGTCGATTTATTCAAACAAGCCTATGGCTTAAAACCTGATTTTGGCGATGCATTCTGGAGCCTGGCAAATACCAAGTCCTATCGCTTTACAGAGGAAGAGTTGGCCGCGATGACGGATCGCGTCAACGCGCCCTCTACGCCACAGCTTGACAAAACACAGATGCACTTTGCATTAGGTAAGGCATACGAGGACAGTAAAGATTACGACACCGCCTTTAGGCATTACCAAGCAGGCAATACCTTAAAGCGCGAGACCTCTAATCACAGTAAGGAGCAGCTCGATATTCGAATTTCGACGCAGCTCGAAGTTTGTACTGCCGAGCTATTCGAGCGTCTAAACGACGTGGGACACGACGCACCCGACCCGATCTTCATCTTGGGCTTGCCCCGTGCAGGATCGACACTACTTGAACAAATTCTTGCATCGCACTCGAAAGTCGATGGCACGATGGAACTGCATGACATTCTTGACCTCGCAAAGCGTTTACGAGGCCGAGATAAAGCGAGCGATCCTAGCCCTCGCTATCCGCGCATCCTGGGAGAACTACCGAGCGAGCGATTCGCGCAATTCGGTCAGCAATTTATTGAAGATACGCGCGCGTACCGCGGAACCGCACCGTATTTCATCGACAAGATGCCCAATAACTTCTTCCATATCGGTCTCATCAAGCTGATCCTTCCGAACGCAAAGGTAATCGACGCGCGACGTCATCCCATGGCCTGCTGTTTTAGTGGTTACAAGCAGTTGTTTGGTGAGGGCCAAGAGTTTTCGTACGGGCTTGAGGAAATCGGGAATTACTATCGCCAGTATGTTGATTTAATGAATCACTGGGACGAGGTCTTACCTGGTTTTGTTCTCCGAGTTCAGCACGAGGACGTCATTGCTGACCTCGAAGGGCAGGTGCGTCGAATGCTCGATTTTTGTGGATTAGATTTCGAGGAGTCCTGCGTCGAGTTTCATAAAACTAAGCGCACTGTAAGAACGCCAAGTGCGGAACAGGTGCGACAGCCGATCAATAAATCGGGTGTCGACCAATGGTGTAACTTCGAGTCTCACCTAGACCCTCTGAAGCAAGCGCTCGGGTCCGAGATTCTCGATGCCTACGGAATAACGCCACCTGCATGATTTTCTCATCGAGCAAAAAGTTCGTTTTTTTTGCCGTTCCAAAAACAGGGACTCACGCGATCCGAGAACAACTCCGCCCACTGCTCACTGGGCATGATTGGGAGCAACAGTTACTAACTGGGCACATGCTGAGCCCGATTACTCAGCTGGCAGAGATTGGGCACGGCCACATCTCCTTCACACAATTGGCCTCTGTGGTAGGCGAGGAAACGTTGCGGGAAATGCACTGCTTTACTTTTGTTCGTCACCCAATCGATCGATTCATGTCGGCTTGCGCCTTTCTCGCACGAACAGACCCAAGCTACGACCGCGATCCCGTCGGCTGGACGCAACGCGCATTTTCGCGCCCCCAATTTCGGAGTCGAGTCCTTATTCGGCCCCAGACAGAGATGTTGACCGATACTAACGGGAAACTAGCGATGACGTGGATTGGCCGATACGAAACACTGCAAACGGATCTGAATGTCGTCTTAGGGCATTTGAACGCCCCCTCCGCAATGCTCGCTCGAAGGAACGTGACGCAAAATCAGAAGCCGCGCCTAACCGGTTCGCCCCAGTTTATCGAAGAACTAAAAGACTTTTACGAGGCAGACTTCAGACTGCTGGACTACGACCCGGACTGAACTCGGCAACCCGCCTTGGCCGCAAGGCTGCTGCGAGAATACGCTGGTTAATAATGGGGTTGATGCCAACGCTGTTGGACGCGGTCACCAAGACGCGTGGCTGGGGTAGTAGCTGGGCAGCCGTGCGTTCCAGCACTTGCCGGAATTGTGGGAACGCCGCTTCCGTAAATCCGTGAAGGCTCCAAATCTCTCGCCAGTCGTGCACAAGATCGAGCAGCAAGTGGCGGTACTGACGCATGATGTTGGTATCATTTTCAGGGTTTGCCTCGCAGTCTTGTAACACCTGCTCGACGATCGCCAGCATTTCACCAGGAGCCATAACTGGCGCTACTGGGAATTGTTCCGTGCGCAAGGGAAGTCGCTCTGCCACACCAGGAAAGATATCAATAGGTGACATCGTTTCCGCTTGTCGGACGGTTTGCCAGAAGCGCGAGGAGCCAGCAAGATCAATAACAAGGTGCACGCGCCTCACATTGCTTGCGTTGACGACACGGTGACGCCGCCAAGAATCGAACAACCAGCTCTCTCCGGCGCCCATATGCACTGACTCATCACCACAGTAAAAGACCACACCAGGGTCAGTGATTATCGGCACATGGATGCGAACGCGGCTCACCCAGTGATAATTAAAGTCGACATGCTCGGCTACCTCTGCGCCAGGCTCAAGGCGCATGAGCCGGGACCGAGCGACAACCTCGTTAAATGACGCAACCGTTTGGTTTAAATAAACCGAAGAACTCAGAACCCTCGTCGCCTTCATAGCACCATCAAAAGCGTGATTCATTTCACCGTTAACCGAAACAAGCGGTACTGCTGAGTTGCCCGGCAAACCAGATGGATGCGCCAGCCAATCATCGTCAGAGAGACCTGTGACCTCATTACTGAGCGCTTCAGCATCAAAACGCCAGGGTAGTCGCAAAAATGGCTGGTCAAATTCCATGTGTGAATTACGCCACATTTGATCCGAATATGACATATTACAATTGAATGCTTTGGGCTCAAAGTATTATCATATTCACTCGCTTATCCATGTTAACAGCAGGTCCGTATGTCTACGGCAGAACTCCCAGATCACGTGCTCGTTGCATTACGACGCATCATTCGAGCAACGGACTTACATTCACGAAAATTGGGCAAGCAAACCGGCCTTACAACGCCTCAGCTCGTCATTATTCAAGCCGTGGGTCGCTTGGAAGACCCAACAGTGTCAGACATCGCCAAGGCGGTGAGTCTGAGCCTTGCGACCGTTACCACCATCCTAAATCGGCTGGAGCGCAATGGCTTGGTCAACCGAGCTCGCTCCTTAGTGGACAGACGCAGAGTCATAGTAACGCTTACCGAGGAGGGACAAACGTTGAGAGCCTCTGCCCCCAAGCCTCTGCAAGACAGCTTTGTCGCGAAATTTAGTAAGCTGGAAACATGGGAGCAACATTCGATTGTGGCTGCTCTAGAGCGCATTGCAGCAATGATGGACGCCGACGAGCTCGATGCTGCACCGCTATTGGCCAGCGGTGAAAAAGTTCTTTAACTTAACGGCTCTCTCAGAGACTTCATTACAACGGAGAAGTCTTCTCGCCCCAAGCCTTGCTCTTGCAAAGACCGGTAGACATCACCAGCACGCTTTCCAAAGTCGGCGCCAATTCCTGACTGCTCCGCGAGTTCATTTGCTAAACCCAAATCCTTAGCCATGAGATCGACCATAAATCCGGGTTTATACTCATTGCTCGCAGGGGCACCGTCCATGACGCCCGGCCAGGGGTTGTAGACCTGCAAAGACCAGTTATTGCCCGAGCTTGCTTTCATAATCTCGGATTGCACGGCAGGGTCAAGACCGTTTGCCGCACCAATTGCCAGTGCCTCGCAAGTGCCAATCATATGAATCGCTAGCAACATATTATTGGCAGCTTTTGCTACCTGGCCAGCGCCATCGGGTCCTGCGTGGAAGATTTTCTCCTCATTACCCATACCCTTAAGTACGTCTTTCGCCCTTGCGAAAGCCTCGGCAGTGCCACCACACATGAACGCAAGAGTACCCGCCTGAGCCGCCGCCACTCCGCCTGAGACCGGTGTATCCATAAAGGCAAGATCTGCAGCTCGCGCAGCCAAATGAAGCTCGCGGGCTGTAGCCGCGTCGATAGTACTTGCATCGAGCACAAGCGTACCCGCCGGGAGGGTTCCGAAGACGCCTTCATCACCCATCATGACTGACTTAACGTGCTTACCTGCCGGCAGCATCGAGAAGACAACGTCAGCACCAGAAGCCGAATTAACTGCCGATGTAGCCGCCATTGCACCCGCTGCCGCGACCTCAGTAAGTGCCGCTTCGGAGAGATCAAACGCCGATACCGACCAACCTGCTTTCAGCAAGTTTTTAGCCATTGGCCCGCCCATATTTCCAAGGCCTATAAAAGCGATTCTTGGCATGATGCCCCCAATCTGTATTTAGTTAGCGTGTATTTACTACCACGGGTAATGCATATTCGGAGCACCCTCTGGCTCCTTGAAAAAAGAATCAAGCACATCTGTCGGAACGTCCTGTACTGACGGGTATTGCCACTTGGGCTGTCTGTCTTTGTCGACCAATAGCGCTCGCACGCCCTCGGCGAACTCAGGGTCTCGCATGATGTTTGCGCCCAATCTCAGCTCTGTATCAAACACTTCTTTAAGCGAGTAGTTCACCGACTCATTGAGCTGACGGAAGATCCACGCAGCCGCAAGTTTAGAACCGTGAGCGAACCCATCTCGCGCCTTTTGTAGCCACGCATTATCACCGTCATAGGCGAGTAGCCGGTTGGAAATTTCGCCTAGGTCATCGCCCGCCATAAGTGCATCTATCTCAGGCATTAACGGCCCAACCACGCCTGCGGGCATATCTGCTGTAGGCGCCATTCCCAAGATACTGTCAACAATCGCGGCATTAGCCTTGGGGTCTGTCGTCCAATCTGCGGCCGCAAGTGCAGCCATTACATCGTGGCGTTGCTCATGCGCGAGGAAGACATCACCGAGATTGGCGAAAAGTGCATCCGCTGCATTAATGTGCGCAGACGTGAGTGACAAGAAGCGACCAACCATGCCCGGCGTTCGGTTAAGAAAATAGCTACCGCCAACATCAGGGAATAAGGCGATGGTGATTTCAGGCATGCCGATGCGTGTTCGCTCGCTGACAACTCGGTGACTGCAGCCCGCCATGACGCCCATACCGCCGCCCATGACAACACCATGACCCCAGCAAATAACGGGCTTGGGGTAAGTGAACAAGACATAATTCATCTGATACTCGCGCGCGAAAAAGTTCTCCGCGTAAGTGCAGGGGCCACCAGGATTTTCGATCGAGGACCGGCGCAGCTCGTGAACATCGCCGCCGGCACAGAACGCTTTCTCGCCCTCACCATCGATATAAACCGCGGCAATCGAATCGTCTTCAGCCCACTCAAGAAGCTTACCAAGCATGATTTCGATCATCTCAGCGTCGAGCGAGTTAAGGATCCGAGGCACGTTAAGGGTTAAACGACCTACGCGGCGATCTCCCTCACCTAGGGTTGACACTTTTACTACTTCTTCGCTCATCGGTTTTTCCACTCTGGTGTTCGTTTTTCTAAGAAGGCATTGACGCCCTCTTTTTGATCTTCCGTTGAAAAAAGCGCAACGAACTCGTCACGCTCTGCCACCAATCCAGCGCCAATCGCAAGGTCGCGCGCCGAATGAATAAGCCTTTTACAGGCGGCGATCGATGTTGGACTTTGATCCGCCGCTCGTTTTGCCAAATCAATTGCAGCTGACAGCGACGCTCCCTGTTCGACGACTTCCTCAACAAGGCCGAGTGCCAAGGCTTTGTCTGCAGACACACGTTCTCCACAAAGAATCATGCGCTTCGCCCATCCCTCACCAATGAGCTGAGCCAGTCGCTGCGTGCCGCCTGCACAGGGAAGCAAACCTACGCGGGCTTCGGGTAGAGCGAGGGCCGCATGTGACTCAGCGATGCGAATATCACACGCCAGTGCCACCTCCAAACCACCACCCATGGCGTAACCATTGATCGCCGCGATTGACACACCGCGGTAATCCGCGAGCGTCTCGAACGCGGCGCCAAATGCATTACCCATGGCACCTGCGGCAACAGGGTCACCACTGGCGAACTGGTTCAAATCGGCACCCGCTGAGAAAAACTTCTCCCCTTGACCCGTTATGACCAGCGCGCGGACGTCAGCCATAGCGTTAAGGGCGTTCACAACCGCCTCAAGTGCAGGAAGGCTCTCGAGATCCCAAGTATTGGCGGCTGGGTTGTTAATGGTAAGTGTGGCAATGCCATCCTCAATGGATACCAACACCTTCTCACTTGGACTGACACTCATTGAATAACCTCCAGCGCGCCATCCATCAGCGCTTGTCTTGAAATGATGACTCGCATTATTTCGTTGGTCCCCTCTAGAATCTGGTGCACGCGCGTATCGCGAACATAACGCTCCATCGGGTACTCACGGATATAACCGTAGCCGCCGAATAACTGCAGTGCGTCGTTACAGATCTTGAATCCCGCATCGGTTGCAAAGCGTTTGGCCATAGCGCAGTAAGTTGGCGCACTCGTGTCTTTGTTATCGAGCTTGCTGGCTGCCAAACGAATCATCTGGCGCGCTGCGACTAACTCGGTAAGCATGTCAGCAATCTGGAACTGCGTGTGCTGAAACCCTGCAATCGTTGAATCGAACTGTTTGCGATCCTGCACGTAAGCTGTGGCATCGACAATGGCCTGCTGAGCTGTGCCTACTGAGCACGTCGCAATATTTATCCGACCCCCGTCGAGGCCTTCCATAGCGATGGAGAACCCCTGCCCCTCTTCGCCCAAACGATTAACGGCTGGGACACGAACATCATCGAAACTGATTTGGCGGGTGGGCTGCGCATTCCAACCCATCTTGTGCTCTTTCTTACCGTAGCTGATACCGTCCAGGTCGGCTGGCACCAAAAAAGCGGTGATGCCCCGTGCACCTGAATCACCGGTTCGTGCCATCACCACCAGCACATCGGTATCCCCTGCACCCGAGATAAAAACCTTGCTTCCCGAGAGGCGATACACATCGCCATCTCGCTTTGCCGATGTTCTCAGCGATGCAGCGTCAGACCCCGCTCCGGGCTCGGTCAAACAGTAAGACGCAAGCTTCTCACCAGCGACGAGCGCAGGACACCATTCATCGATCACCGACTGCTGACAGTACTTCCCGATCATCGCCGTCGCCATATTGTGAATGGTCAGAAAGGCTGCAGTTGTTGTGCATCCACGTGCCAGTTCCTCCACGATCAAGCTCGCATCGAGTCGTGACATCCCAAGGCCGCCGGCTTGCTCTGGCGTGTACATACCCATAAAGCCAAGATCACCCGCGGCTTTGAGCGCGGCTTTTGGAAAGGTCGACTCCTCGTCCCATTGCGCGGCATGAGGACGAAACTCCGACTGCGCAAACTCTCTAGCGCTCGCCGCATACGCCCGCTGCTCTTCGCTTAATTCAAAATCCATGAACTTTTCTCTACTCACTCAAGAGTCTTAGATTATGACATAGTGAAAATGAGGAGGGCCTCCAATTAAGATGGGGTAACAAGCCTATGATCTCAGCGATTACCCATAAGGATTTCGCGATACCAGCACCCAGTGTTATTGTCATCGGATGGTTGTAAGCTCGCAAAAAAACACGATTTTCTTAACCAAAAAAATACAAAATGCCTAAACTCGAAGCCACCACAGCGGCCTTTGCGCACGTGATTGATAAGCTGGGAACCGATCTACTTATACCCACGCTTGCCGACATCCTTTGTCAGTTTGCAGAAGCCGACGACGTGACCGTTATTGTTTATGGCCCAGAGGAAATGCCAACTGTCAGTTTTGCCCAGCCGTTGAAGGGTAACTACGAAAGTACCCTCAGCACTTATTTGACTGGACCTTTTCTGCTGGACCCTTTTTATAGAGCAGCCGCTTACGATAAGCGCTTTGGTGCATTCCGTCTCGCAGATCTTGCGCCCTCGAGCTTCCGAACGTCTGAGTATTACAAAAACTGGTATAAGACCTGTGGATATCAGGATGAATGCGGACTTTTGATAAAGCTATCGGAAGACAACTTCCTCAATATCTCGATTGGGCTCACTGGAGAGGGTGCGCGATTCAAGAAAAAACATGCTCGAGCATTATCGGATGTGTACGAGATAACGAGTGCTCTGTGCCGAAAACACTTCCATGATATTCGCAAAGCATCCACGCCGACAATGCGGGAGCGAATGCATCGTTCCCTGGCGGCATTTGGCGCTAGTATGTTGACTAAACGAGAGCGACAGACAGTAGAGCTAGTCTTGCTCGGGCACAACACGCGACTCATTGCCGAAAAATTAGGTATCTCGATTGAAACCGTAAAACTGCACCGCAAGCACGCCTACGCAAAGCTCGATATCAGTTCACAAGCGGAACTCTTTTTCTTATTCATGGAAGCATTATCACACTGGTCAGGGGACCCAGATACTGACCCTCTGATCGCCTACATGGGAAGTAGCTAAGGGTGACAAAGCTCACACTGGCAGATGGGTTTGCCGCCTTAAACCGCGGGGATCTCGCAACCGCGGGCGAGGCCTGTAAGCAGGCACTGAGTATTAATCCTCAGGCGGTGCCCGCACATTTCCTTGTTGGACTCGTTGCCTTAGAAGGTAAGGAGCGACGAGTCGCTCACGATGCGTTTAAGTCGGTAGTAAAGCTTGACCGAAACCATGCGGCTGCTTGGGCGCACCTGGCAAAGTTAAATGTCGGCGAAGGCCGCATCGCGGCAGCAGAATCAGCGCTCAAAGAGGTTCGCCGAATTCAGCCTGACGACCCAATGGTGATTGAACTGACCGGCACGGTGCTAAATTCGCTCGGCGAGTACCATGCTGCAGAGCTCTTTTTTGAGCGCGCCCACCAGATGGTGCCCAACAACCCGTCAGCATTAATGAACCTTGGCAATGTCCGAGTGTTTCTCGGCAAGATTGATGATGCGGTCGGCCTGTTTAAACGAGCTATTGCCCTCGAGCCAAATAGTGCGCAGTGCCATTGGGGACTCGCCAATTCAGAGAAAGCAAAGAATAACGATCACATTGACCAAATGCGTGGCTTGATAGAGGCGGGACGTCAGTCAAAACGCTCGCAAGGTTTCCTCTACTACGCGATCGGCAAAGAAAGCGAAGACTTAGGTGACTGGCCTAGTGCATTTGCTGCCTTCAGTCAGGGCGCAAACGCGCGGCGGGAAACGGTGGATTTCAATGAAATCGATGAGATCGCTATGTTCGACGCCATCAAGGCGACCTACACCGCCGACTGGTTAGCCGCACGCCCCCCCGGTGAAGATGATTCATCGCCAATTTTTGTACTCGGCCAGCCACGAACGGGCACTACACTGATCGAACGAGTGATTACCAGCCACTCGCAAGTGCTTTCTGCGGGTGAGTTACAGCAATTTGGTCTGGCCGTGCGTCGAGCGGCGCGACACAACGACCCAAAACGCTTCTCCACAGACCTTTTCCTCGCGGCGGCAAAAGTTGATCCTGCTGAAATCGGTCAAATGTACCTCCGATCCACCGCAAAACAACGCGCTAAGAAGCCCTTCTTCGTCGACAAATTGCCCGTTAATTACCTCAACGTGCCGCTGATTCTTGCCGCACTTCCCAACGCCAAAATTGTGCACCTCGTAAGAGGCCCTATGGACGCCTGCTTTGCTAGCTTCAAGCAACTATTCGCGGATGCTTATCTGCATTCCTACGATCAGGAGGAGATGGCGAGGCACCACGCGCGCTATCGTGACTTAATGGCACACTTCCATCTGGAATTTCCGGGCAGAATCATCGACGTGAGCTACGAATCGGCGGCGAGAGATCTTGAACCGAATGCTCGGAAACTGATTGCCGCTTTAGGACTCGAATGGGAGGACGCCTGTCTGAACTTTCACCAGAGTAGTTCCGGGGTAGCAACAGCGAGCTCGGTACAGGTTAGAGAACCCGCGCACACTCGATCCATTGGGCGCTGGCGCCGATACGAAAACGAACTTGCACCGATGGTTGCTGAACTGAATCGGCTAGGGGTTCCCTTAGATTAGCGCCGGAGTATACTGACGGGTGAAAAACTGAAGCAGAGGCCTTCTTAACATCAGAACCCGAAATAAAAGTGAGCACATTTCCCGAAATCATTGCTCAGCGCCACCCGAGGAAACCACTATGTCAAAAATCTTTGGCACAAAACCCAGCACTAAGCTCGTATTACCCCTTGCCGTTTCGGCTGCGCTTATCAGCACGGGGCCTGCAGTCGCACAAACACTCGAAGAGGTGATTGTTGTAGCCACCAAACGTGAGCAGGGGATTATGGATGTACCGCTTGCTATTACGGCTCTATCAGGTGACTTCATCGAGGATACCAACCTCAATGATGTGAAAGACCTCATTGCTTATACCCCGGGTGTTAGCGGTAACTCTCAAGATTCCTATATCGACGCAGTGAGCATTCGCGGGGTTCGAACCCAGGACTTTGGTGTGGGTGGCGACCCATCATCAGCATTCTTCAAAAACGATCTCTACGAGGGCCGAAATGGTTCAGCAGTAACGAGTTTGTTCGACGTTGAGCGCGCGGAGATTTTACGAGGCCCACAGGGCTTCCTATTCGGTCGCAACTCGATTGGCGGCGCCTTCAGTGTGCACACGCGAAAAGCGGAAATTGGCTCTAATGATGCGTTCATCGACTTTGACTTCGGGCAGCGGGAGCACGCGGTGTTCGAAGGTGCTGTCAATATCCCAATCAACGACAGTTTCGCCATGCGTTTGGCTGGCTACAGCTCGCACGAAGAAGGGTTCGTAAAAAACGTATTCTCGGGCGAGGATCAGATAGAGCACAACAAAAAAGCCATACGCTGGTCGACCCGCTATGAGTCAGATGCACTCTCGATTGATACCGTCGTAGATTGGGAAGATCGTAAGCAGTCGGGCTCGATGTATCGCGCTATCGATAGTGGCGATATTTGGGATGCATTAGATGGTTACATTGTTGATGACACAACAGTTAATGGAAACGCTCAGCAAATCGACTCGGACCTTGAAGCAGGCGATGCCGACATTGGTGATCTGCTCACGATCGGTATCTTCATTGACTACGATTTAGGCTTTGCAACGCTCACGTCAAACACAGGTTATAAAGACCACGATTACTATTATTCAGAGGATTACGACGGTACGTCGCTGAATATTAATAACTTCCAGTTCGAGCAGTCTGGGCAGTACTTCCAACAGGAATTACGCTTGGTAAGTAACGATGAGGGCCCCCTGAGCTGGTACACCGGTGTGTCTTATTACAATGAAGATCTCGATGCTCAGTTTACAGCCATTGGCTCAGAAGACTTGATGTGTCAGTACTACCTGAACTACTACGCCGAGTATTATGGCTATGAGTTTTACAGCGGTTGTTCTGACTACTACACCGACTTCTATCCAAGTTCAGACGGTAACCTTGTGGAAACCGGTATGCTCAAGGGTAAATACTCAGGCTGGGCCGCTTATGTAAACCTGGATTACCAAGTGACAGATGAGCTTGTCGCTTCGGTCGGTGTTCGTTACACCAAAGACGACAAAGACTTTGGCATCTTGGTACCTGAGCCCGAGAGTTACTTGGGCCCCTACTTCACCTATGGTTTTGCAACCGCCGAATACATCGAAGATTCCAAGTCGTGGAGCGATACCACAGCGCGCTTTGCAGTCACTTGGACACCGAATGACTATGCCATGTTCTTTGCGAACTACACGCAAGGCTTTAAGTCGGGCGGGTTCGGAAGTTTCTGGATCGAAGACGCTAACGGAAACCCTCCTGCCTATGAGACAGGCATTACGCAAGGCGATGGCTACTTACCCGGTTCATTCCGACCAGAACAGATGGACTCTTACGAGGTCGGCTTCAAAACAAGTTATTTAGACGGTGCTGGTAATTTCGACCTCACAGCCTTTATGTATGACTACACAGACGCTCAGGTCATTAGCTACGTCGACGTTGATTTCGACGATGACGGCGTAGTTGACGCCTTCTCGGGACGTGTTCTGAACGTTGGCCAAACCGACGGTATGGGTGTTGAAGCCTCAACTACCGTTGCGGTGAACGACTACACAACGTTGTATCTGTCACTGGGCTACCTAAATACTGAGGCGACCGGTCTTGAGGAGATTTGTAGCCTCGACGGTCCCGGCGGCGAAGGCACTGGCTGTGAAGGAAGCCGCGTTTTCTGGGCTCCCAAATTGACCGGTGCCGGCAAGCTCGACGTCGACGTTCCGGTGAACGGCGGTACAATCGCATCCAGCTTCGAAGTGTCGTACGAAAGCGAGCGCGGCGGAAGCTGGGAAGGCTATCGTGAAGGGATGATTGGCTCATACGCCGTGGCAAACCTGCGCGTTGGCTATGAGTCTGACAATAACTGGTACGTGCAAGCTTACGCCGAGAACCTGTTCAACGAGTTCACCTGGGACGGCTACAACGCCAACGGCGGTATATTACCTTCACACTTCTTTGGCCCAATGCGTCCAAGAACAATCGGCATCCGCACAGGGATTAGCTGGGACTAACCGACTACGCTAACGTCTATAAATCGGCCAGCAATCCTTCACGGTGCGCTGGCCGAGATGTTTTTGGGGATAACCAAATAGCGATAAACATCGGCGCAAAGTCTGGATCTTCAACAACGCCCAGCCACTCACCGTTGAAATAAAACCGACTAACACCGACCGCGTCCACATCGAATGTGATGGTGTCGCCTTTGGTAACGTCTGGCCATATTGTCTCAAGGTATTCGACCCAACTCGCCTGCCGCTCATCAGTGAAGCCCAAGTGATCCCATTCCTTGGTGGTCTGGCTCGCAAGTGCACTGCCTGAAATATTACGCGCATAAGTAAGCTCATAACGGAACGAAGTTTTGGGGTCCTGCCACTCCCCGGTTTCGGTGAAGAGCGCTGAGTCAAACACCTTAAACACCATAACTCTGAGGGAAGAGGTCCCCACCTGCTTAAGGGGTGGGAGCGCGTCGTAGGCTACGACAAGAGCAGAGGTGGCCGCGGCCTCGCTAGCTAAGTTGACGCCTATATCCGACTCGTTAGCCTGCGCCAAGACAGCAACACCAGCGGTAAGTACAACCAGGACCGCGAGGACGCTTCCTTTCATGCCGCCTGCTTTTGATACTGACTAAAACGTACCATGAAAGGCAACATGATCATCCACAACGGAACCAGCAATATCATGGTGTTTACCTCTCCGAGAGGGAGTGTTACTGCACCAAACTTTTGCCCTGCTAGATAATTCAGCGGCGCGACGGCACCCAGGATCACTGGGCGCCACCAACTCCCACCCAGAAACGCCATTGCACGCGGCAGCGCCGTCGGAAAAACACACCAGAGACACACCATCCAAATTGGAAACAACTGGTCACCAAAATTAAAAACGCCCAACAAGGTCAGCGTAAAATCGACGCCCAAACCCAATGCAAAGCACGGCAATACGCGGCGTAACTCGAGCCGTAAATCAGCGACTGCCCAATAGTGGAATGCCATGAGGGCAAACGTCAATAAAAGCCAATCGTCGCGCCCGAGCACGCAACTAAACCACGTTGTTTGGAACCAGACAGCGTTAAACCAGGTTTTTTCTATAATATTCATGCTGCTGATACGGCAAAGCCAGCACTTAAGATCTCGAGGGCTAGCTCACACCATAAAATTGTGCAGTCTTGTCGAGGGCCGAAGTTAAACTCGTCAGCAGCGCATCCACCTCATGAATTGAAGTCACGAAGGGGGGTGACATGATCATCGCATCCCCAGTCTGGCGCACCATCAAGCCACTCTCAATCGCACGATCACGGCAATAAACAGCTGCTCCAGATTCAGGAGCAAGGCGCTCTCTTGAGCCTTTGTCCCGCACGAGCTCAACCGCAGCCACGAGACCCTTGGAGCGAACTTGCCCAACAATCGCATGATCAGCAAGGCTTTGAAGCGCATTAGCAAAGTGTGGTGCCAAGACCGACTTTGATTGCTCCAGAATGTCGGTATTCTCCAAAACATCCATCGTAGCCAATCCTGCAGCACAGGACGCAGGGTGCCCTGAATACGTTAGGCCATGAGCGAATTCACCACCATGCCCCAATAAAACGTCGGCTACTTTGTCGCTTACCAAGCAGCCACCTAGCGGCATGTAGCCATTTGTGACTGCTTTCGCAAAGGTAATAAGGTCTGGCTTCGTATTGTATGTTTGAAAACCAAATAAATTTCCGGTGCGCCCAAACCCGCAAATCACCTCGTCAGAGATAAATAGAATGTCACGCTCATCAAGGATTTTCTGGACAGCAGGCCAGTAGGTATCTGGCGGGATAATGACACCACCGGCGCCCTGAATGGGCTCAGCGATAAAAGCAGCAACCTTATCCTCTCCCAGTTCGTCGATTTTCTTTGCGAGCTCGTTGGCGGCCCACAGACCGAACTCATCGGGGCTCATATCGCCACCCAATTCAAACCAATGAGGCTGCTCGATATGGCGAATGTAATCCAAGCCCTCAGTTTGCTCGTGCATTGCACTCATACCACCCAGCGAGCCTGCAGCAATGGTACTTCCGTGGTAAGCATTTTTACGGCTGATGATAAGACGCTTATTAGGCTTGCCCAGCAGCTGGTAATACCGATGCACAAACTTGATCTGTGTATCGTTTGCCTCAGATCCTGAGTTGGTAAAGAAAACCTTGTTGAAGTGCGCGGGCGCCATGCTGCTCAATCGCGAGGCCAACTCTACAGCGGGCTGGTTCGAACACTTAAAGAAATTGTTATAGAACGGCAGCTCCATCAGCTGGTCAGCCACCGCCTGTTTAATTCCGTTCTGGCTGTAACCTAAGCTGCAACACCACAGCCCCGACATCGCGTCCTGAATCTTGTTTCCATCAGAGTCGTAAATGTAAATATGTTCTGCACGACTAACGATCCGACCACCGTTTTCAGCGTAATCACGAAAGTCTGTGAACGGATGTAAGTGGTGTTGCTGGTCAAGTTGTCGCAACTGATTCGTTTCTAAGGTGGCATTCACGGTATGATCTCCAAGTAATGTTTATATTTTCCACAAGCTTTCGCAACAGCGCCGTACCCCGACAGGGTAAGAGCACGCACAGGCGCACACAATCTTAGGAACAGCCGTAAATGATGGTAAATGAAGAGTACCGAGGTCTGGTTTATCCCTGGGGCCGAAAAAGTCCAATGGGCTATGGCGAGCCACTGGAAGTGGCGTCCGGTGTTTGGTGGGTCCGATTCGAAATGCCCGGCGGACTCGATCACATCAATATTTGGCTATTGGAGGAGGAAGGCGGCTGGACAGTTGTCGACACCTGCATGAAGCTCGATAGCGCCAAGGCGCAATGGGAGCGGCTATTTGACGGATTTATGCAAGGCAAGCCCATTATACGTGTTATTTGCACTCACCTACATCCAGACCACATAGGACTCGCTGGCTGGCTTTGCGAACGTTTTGATTGCGAGGTCTGGATGACCCGTAGCGAGTATTTAAACGGGAGCTTGCTGCTGAGCTATACGTCCGACGAGATTCCCAAAACAGCCCTCACGTTTTATAAGCGCGCCGGCTTTAGTGATGAGCTCATGTCGAGCTATCAGCAGCGCTTCGGCACGTTTGGCAAAATGTCTGAGCCATTGCCACATAGCTATCGCCGCATTGTTGACCTTGAAACCATTAATATCGGCGACCACTACTGGCAAGTGGTTATTGGCCAAGGGCACTCGCCTGAGCACGCATGTTTATATTGCCCAGGCTTAAAGCTCATTATTGCCGGCGATCAAATTCTCCCGAGAATCACGCCCAACGTGTCTGTCTTCCCAACGGAGCCCGAGGGGAATCCACTCGAATATTGGCTGTCCTCAAATACGCGACTTCTCGACATTTTGCCCGAGGACCTACTGGTACTGCCGGCGCATCAATCGCCCTTCAAAGGCGCAAGAACCCGGCTCAACCAAATCATTGACGGACATCGGCAGTCGCTTGCCCAGCTTTACAATCACCTCACCGAGCCAAAAACAGTACCCGAGTGCTTTTCGCCTTTGTTCAATCGGGTGCTGAAGGACCACGAGGTCCACTTGGCGACGGGTGAGACCGTGGCTCACCTCAATTATCTTGTTCAGCGGGGCAACGTGAATCGCAAGATCAACTCAGATGGACTGTATACTTATCAGGCCAATCCGAACTCGCAATTTATCCACGCAGATGACGTCGCTGCTTAATACACTAATCGCAAAATTTGCTCGCTCGTTTTACCTCCGCCGTCACAACAAGGCATGGGAGGAAGTGCCGCAGGCCAAGCTTCCCGTGAGCAATCTCTGTATCGAGTTAGAGGGCCGCCAGGTAAGTTTACGCATGTACCACGGCAACGCAGACAAGCCCATGGTGATATACGCCCACGGTGGTGGCTGGGTTGTCGGCAATTTGGACACGCACGATCGCTTCTGCAGAGCACTCTGTCTGAAAAGTGGCTGTAGCTTGATATCGATTGATTACCGACTAGCGCCTGAAAATCGGTTTCCAGCGGCCCACGATGACTGTTTGAACGCAAGCCGATGGGTGATCGATAACTTAGACAACTTAGCGCCGAATAACGGGATGTTTATCCTCGCGGGGGATAGCGCTGGCGGTAACATCGCGATCGCATCAACGCTTGCACTGCAACACCAATACGGGATAGCGGGTTGCCTTGCCATATATCCGGCCACACAGCACTACATCAGCGATCTACCCTCCTACACCGAGCACGCAAAATCAGGGCTGGTACCCGCGCGGAATATGCGTTGGTGCGTAGACGCCTATCTCGGAGACATCGCCCCTGCAGATCCTGCACTTGAGCGCATATTTCCCGGGCATAGGACATCACTCAAAAACTTCCCTCGCACCTTAATCATTACCGCCGAGAGAGACCCTATCCGCGATGACGGGGCACGCTTCGCGGTAAAGCTGCATCGCGCGGGTTGCAAAGTGATGTACAAGCACCTCGAAACAGCCAGTCATGGATTCGTCTGCTCAGAAGGAAACTCAGGCGACTTTGAAAGGGCGGTGAGCTTTGCCAGCCAATGGCTGGCAACACCCCTTATTCTGAGATCGCCTCAAGAAGATTGAGGATTTCAGACTTCTCGAGCTGCCTGGGGCAGAAGTAGCCATCGCCCTCATCCATCGCAGCTTCTGCGATGATGTCAAACGCCTCACGCTTGATACGCCCATCAGTAGGGGCAATACCCACGTCAGCAATCAACTTCTCTACCTCTGCGATAAAGGCGCGAGCTCGGGTCTCGGGGTGACCGGAATCAGAGACGCCAGTCGCCACAGCGAGCTCAGCCAACCGCTCAACGGCTGTCTCTCCGTAAAGCGTTAGCACGTGAGGAAGAACGAGCGCGTTCGCATGCCCGTGTGGGATGCCAAAATTCGCGCCTAACTGGTGAGCAATCGCGTGGACGTTACCCACATTCACTTGGTTAATGGCAACGCCTGCGTTGTACGCAGCAAGCGCCATACCCTCTCTAGCATCCATATTTCCCGGTTCCTCGCAGGCCTGGCGAAGCCAGCGGAAAACACCCTGCACTGAGATACGTCCCATCTCAGTTCGGTTGCCACGCTCCCACGTCGAGATATACGCCTCAATACCGTGGGTAAGTGCGTCGATACCTGTTGCGGCCGTAATCGGCTTTGGCAGTCCCACCATGAGGCAGGCATCGAGTGCCACTGCCGCGGGGTGAATCGAGGAACCAGAGATAATTTCTTTCTTATGAGTCGACTGGTTGGTAATAACCGCGCCCATAGTTGCCTCGCTACCTGTTCCAGAAGTAGTGGGAATGGCAAACAGCGGTGCGGCCTCACTGGGGGCTTTACCAAAGCCAGACCAGGTCGTCATATCCCCGCTGTTATGCTTTGTTAGTGCAATGACCTTTGCGCAGTCGATGGATGATCCGCCTCCCACTGCAATGATGGCCGTAGCGCCAGATTCACGCAAAACACGGGCGCCTGCTTCAACATGGCCATAGGTAGGATCTGGATCAACTTGGTCATACCAACTGAGCGTAATGCCCTCTCGGTTTAAACCTGCAACAGCCTCATCAGCTAGTCCCAACTCACGCAATGCCTTGTCGGTCACCACGAGTACTGAAGTGTGGCCAAGCTCAATAATGCGCTCGCACAATCGCGCGCAACTCGCCTTCCCCACAAAGGCCATGTACTGCCCCGAGGGTTCACCTGCGACGAGCTTGGCCATGACATAGATGAGACGGTTTTTTAACTTTCTGAGTAACATTGGTTTCGCCATGATATACCCCTGCTTTTGCGATGACCGGCCAATTACGGCTATGCTGGTCTGAACTGTTTTAGTTTGGTTTAACAGTAACCTCAGGAATGCGATTGCGCCACCATGACATATCACTTTATACACGTAGAAGACCCAGAGACATTGCGCGTTCAGGAGGGCGATGACCTTCACTGTGATGCGGATGAAATTGTTATTGATGTCGCCTATGCCGGCATCAATCGCGCAGACGTATTGCAGCGCATGGGGTTTTACCCGCCACCCCCTGACGCCAGTAAAGTCATGGGGTTGGAGGTTTCAGGTTGCGTAAGAGTTGCTGGTGAACAAAGTGGCTTCTCAGTAGGTGACCGCGTATGTGCTCTAGTGCACGGCGGAGGCTATGCGACACAAGCAATTGCGAAAGCCGCTTGCACCATGCGCATTCCCGAGGGCATCGATGACTTAACTGCCGCATGTTTACCCGAGGCATTCCTCACCGTCTGGTATAACGTCATCGTTCGCGCCGCCTTGAAGGCCGGAGAGACGTTACTTGTCCACGGCGGCATCAGTGGTATAGGAAACATTGCGGTGCAGCTAGCAAAGTCGATGAACTGCAAAGTCATCGCTACTGCCGGAACACCAGAAAAATGCGCGACTCTCAAAAGTCTCGGCGCGGATATCTGTCTGAACTACAGTGAATCATCTCTGGCAGAGCAATGTCAGGAGCAAGGTGTGATGGGCGAGGTCGACGTCGTATTGGATATGGTTGGTGGCGACTTTGAGCAATTCAATCTTGAATGCCTAGCAGTTGACGGTCGTATCGCCTGTATCGGTCTCATGCGCGGCGGGGAGTCCACCATTGATCTCACACTGTTACTCATGAAGCGCGCCACGTTGACTGGTAGCACTCTCCGCAGACTGACACCGTCAGAAAAGGCACGCTGCTTTGAGGAAGTTGAAGCACACATGATGCCGCTCGTTGCGACCGGCGCGATGAAGCCCCTCATCGATAGGACCTTCGACCTCGCTGATGCTCTAGAAGCACAAACCTACATGGGGTCAGGGAGTCACGCGGGCAAACTCTTACTCAAATGCAGTTAGAAAAATAATGATAATGGACCCCGAAATAGGATACTCAGAGACCACCCCAAAAAGCCCCGGCAACCAAAGACAACTGATAACTGGGGATCGCTGATGACAAGCGCAGGTCTCTAAAAAGCAAAAAAGCTTTGCTCACCCATCCATGGAGGCCTCGGAAGCTTCAGGCTTTCGAGAACTCTCGGTGAGCACTGCGAAAATCAGCCCTGAGACTGCACCTGTCGCAACTTGAACTATCAGACCACCGAGCGTTCTCCCAGAGGCCACCAGCACACCACTGAGCCCCATGGCCATGTCGAAGCCTATGTAAACTAGAAGTAGCGACAGTGCTCCTGCAGAAGCGAATATGATGCGCCTGCTCACAGGGTGGGAGTCTGGAGATTCGCTTGCAAGCGGCAAAAAATGATTCACCAGTAAGAAAACAACCACATGCAGCCCGAGATAAATCGGCAAGTAGGTGCTAGCAAGTCCGGTCCATTCGGTAGCCACCATTTGAAGTCGATCCCCGACGCTAACTTCAATACCGAAGCCAACAAGCGTCTCAGCACTTACCACCGAATTAATCAGCACACTCAAGGTGTAGCCCACAGTTGCCGCAACGATAGCAATGATGAATAAACGCATGACCCATACCTTTCAACTCCACAAGGGTGGGCATGTTGCGCTATAGTCGTGCCACAATCCAGTGCAGGTTACCCGGTATGTTTCTTCGCTCACTCAAGACGTCGGCTTACATTCTCTCGGCGACACTTTTTTCTCATGCGGCGCAGTCCGATATCACGATTCAAACCATCGCAGAGGGTTTCGACACGCCCTGGTCAATCGCTGAACTCCCGAACAGCCAAGGCTTTCTCGTAACAGAACGACCCGGAGGTCTGCACCGTGTGTCGATCTCAGGTGAAACACGACCCATTAGCGGTGTCCCTGCGGTCTTCGCGAAGCGGCAAGGAGGGTTATTCGATGTCGTCCTTCACCCCAACTTCGAGGTCAATAACACGCTTTTCTTGGCTTACGCGGCGGGCTCGGAGGAAAGCAACCGAACGACGGTAGCGAGGGCGCGATTGGGCGATGGCGAACTAACCGACCTCGAGGTCATCTTTGAGGTAACACCCAACAAAAAGGGCGGTGGTCACTTCGGAGGGCGAATGGCTTTCTTGGCGGATGGAACGCTTCTCTTATCGGTAGGCGAGGGCTACACGCTGAGGGAAGATGCGCAGAAAAAAGAAAGTCAACTCGGTAAGCTACTTCGGATGACTGAGACGGGTGAGGCGCCAGCCGATAATCCTTTTACGGATGCACCCTACGTCTATAGTTACGGCCACAGAAACCCACAGGGACTGCTTGTTGACGCGCCCACCCAAACCATCTGGATGACTGAGCATGGTCCGAAAGGCGGTGATGAGCTCAATAAAATTATCGCAGGAAAAAACTACGGCTGGCCGGCGATTACCTACGGTGTCGATTATTCCGGTGCGATTATTTCTCCCTTTACCGAGGCACCGGGTATGGAGCAGCCCGTAACGCACTGGGTACCCAGTATCGCTACGTCAGGCTTAGCGCTCTATAAGAGTGACGCTATGCCTGATCTCAAAGGCAAGCTGCTAGTCGGCGGTCTAAAAGCGAAGAAAGTGGTCGCTGTCGACGTGTCGGGGGGCGAGGGCAGTGTCAGTGAACCATTCCCGCAACTCGAAGGAAGAATTCGTGATGTCCGAGCACTCACGGACGGTTCTATCGCTGTCATTGATGAAGCCGCCGGTAAAATCATCCGCATCAGTGCAGGGGCTGACTAGCATTTGGCATAGATACAGATAAGCGCTTTCGGAGCTTGGTGGCGTAGTTTAGTTGGCGCGCTATCTGATAGTGGGCCGCTTCTGACCCGAAGGCGCTTTCTCGCGGAGGGCCCCTATACGGTAGCGGATTGCTAGGTAGGCACTTTCTCCAGCTTTTTTGCCCTCTCGTCTACTTGAAGGCGTCCAGCGGGTGCCCATCGACGTCTGACGCCGGGGGAAGGAGAGATGTAGAATAAATCCCCGTTTTGACCCGTCAGGGTCAATGGCACACCGCAACGCTGTGCAACTTTAGCGTTCGCGTCCATATGCCGTTTCTCACCGTGAACAGGAATGCAGACTCTCGGCTTGATCACCTGATAAAGATCAGCCAACTCGTCCTCACACGGGTGACCCGACGCGTGTAAGGTAGCACCAACTTCGTCCGCATGAATGACGCAGACACCTCGATCCTTCAATCCGATAATTAGTCGGTTCACCGCCGTCTCATTCCCCGGAATTGTCTTTGACGAAAAGATCACTGTGTCACCCTCGCCCAGTGACATATGAGGATGGGTATCCATCATCAGTCGGTGCAGTGCCGCGCCGATTTCGCCCTGAGTGCCTGTGGCTACAGCCAGTACTTCCTCTTCGGGCAGGTAGCCCAAATGTTCTGCCTCGATTATCGGCACTTTTGGCTCGAAAATACCTGAATTCCTAGCTGATCGAACCATGATATCGAGCGACCTGCCTAACAATCCGACACGACGATTTGACGCATAGGCCGCGCGGAAAATACTTTGCACGCGCGCTACATTACTCGCAAAGCAGGCGACCACCACACGCCCCTTTAGCGAGGTGATCAACTTAACCAGAGCGTCGCCTACCTCACCCTCGCTTGGTGATCGGCCCGGCTTTGTAGCGTTCGTTGAGTCACAAATCACAGCATCGATACCTTTCTCACCGATACCTTTCCACTGAGCTGGCGACCAAGCCGCTCCTATGACTGGCCGCATATCGATCTTCCAGTCAGCGGTATGGAGAATGCGGCAGTCGTCTGTCTCCAGAAGGAGTGCACAGGTCTCGGGTGTTGAATGCGTGATCGGCAGCCATGTAACCCGAAATTGGCCAATGGTATGTGTATCTCCAGGCATCACCTCAATAAGTGGCTCAGGCGGTGGTGCTCGTCGCCACGCAGCTTTTTTTCGCAGCACAGCAGCCGCAAAGGGAGTTGCATAGACCGGACATTGCAACTCCTGCCACAAATAAGGGACTGCTCCGAAATGGTCCTCGTGAGCGTGAGTAATAATCAACCCATCGAGTGACTCACGCTGACTAGAAATAAAGCTGGGATCGGGCATTTGAATCGCAGGGCGGCCCTGCGAGTCGGCAAGCGCCTGCTCAAAGGTTATCCCGCAGTCGACCATTAAGTAACGGTCTCCGTGTGAGAAAAGGTTCATGTTCATACCGATCTCGCCGCAACCGCCGAGTGGTAAAAACGCTGTCTTAGACAATGGGTTTGTCAATGCGAGAGGCTTCTTGGAGAGGGCGTAACAACGCCATGGCTACCAACTATAGCCAACCCTGAGGTTATATGACTGGTCTACCGCCTCTTTTCCTGTGGCAGCTGCACCGTCGTAATCGATGGAGAATTCGGCAGCAGCTTCAAGCCCAAAGAAAAAAGGAAAGCCCAAACCAACCGTTGTGTCGAGAATGACACTGTTGTCGTCGCTGATATTTAGAATCCCAACATGGGTCAAGTACAAACGAGACTCTCCTCCCAAAACCATACTCTCACCAGTTAAGTTCCAGTTTGCGCCGTAGTACTCGGTGTCCTCCGCATTATAAAAATCAGTTTCGACACGCACGAATCCTAATTCGCCGTCGAGCTCTCCCCAAGAACCATTAAACAATTTTCGTCCGTAATAAGGCCCTACATAGCTTCTGAGCCGAATATCGGTAAATTCATCAGCCTCGACTGAAGCGTTAATACCAAGGTAGTGCTTGGTCGAGTCTTTGAGGTAGAAGTCGTACTTACCAACAATTTGCCAGTTATCCGCCGAAGGCTTACTTACTCGTTCAAACGAGCCGTCACCAGAGGCCGAAGGCACACTCACAATGGCCGTATCACGATTGGCCTTCGCTCTTAATGTGATTCGATCCCGAGTGCTGTCAAATTGCGTATTCACTGAAATGTCCAATTGATCGGCATCCGTGTTGCCGCGCGCAACCGTCAGAGCAACCGACGCCAAGCCCTGCCATGCATAGCCTCGCCCCATTTCCCAAGGCTCTGGGTTAAGCTTGTCGACATCGGATAATTTGACGATCTCACCATCAGAGAGTGCGAGCAGTCCGCCCGTAACAATAAAGGGAGCCGCTTCAACCGTGCGGCCGTCCTTGAGCAACAAGATGGCGATACTTAAGTCTTCGGCAGACGCCTCGATATCCTTAATCAGACTCGAATCGACAGAAAGCCGGGGGTCAAAGCTAGTATTCAAAGTAACCGCATCACTTCGGTAGCTGACGATATCGCCGACGATGACAGAGCCGTCAAAAAGTAACACTCGAGACTGACTTAGCGCATGAGCCCTGACAGGCCACGTAGCTAGAATCAAGGCAGTCACTAGTAACAAAAGCAATAGCGACCGATCAGCGGATTGATCACAGTTCCAAGGTATAATCGACATTCATCAGATCTTCGTTGAGCGCATTGGTAGGTTGCATCCGCCGGCCCTCTAGCGAAAAAAAGACCGGGCAGGTAAGACATGGGTAATGATAACAGTTGCGATTTATTTGTCATCGGCGCCGGCTCTGGCGGGGTTCGCGCAGCGCGAATTTCAGCGGGTCTTGGCGCTAAAGTCATCGTAGCCGAAGGGCTATATCTTGGCGGTACCTGCGTCAACGTCGGCTGCGTGCCAAAAAAGCTATACGTTTACGGCAGTGAATTCGGAAAGGCATTTAAAGATGCTCAAGGCTTTGGATGGACAGTCGATGGGGCGTCGTTTGATTGGCCAACGCTGCGCGACAATAAGATACGAGAGATCAGCCGGCTAAACAGCATTTACGATCGACTCCTTGAAGGCTCAGGTGCGCAAGTGATTAGCGGTATGGCTAAGCTGATTGATGCGCATACGGTCGAAGTCAACGAGACGCAGTATCACGCGAAGAAAATTTTGCTTGCGACAGGCTCCTGGCCAACAAAACCCGAATTCCCAGGCAACGAGCTCGCCATCACGTCAAACGAAATCTTCGACCTTGATACCTTCCCGCAACGGTTGCTGGTTGTTGGCGGCGGCTATATCGCGACAGAGTTTGCCTGCATCTTTAACGGCTTAGGTGCTCAGGTCACACAGTTGTACCGCGGTGATCTCTTCATGCGCGGGTTTGATAATGATATCCGGACATTTACCGCTGAGGAGATCAGAAAAACCGGTGTCGACTTGAGATTCAACAGCAATATTGTCTCCCTCTCACGGACCAGCGAAGGTCTGGAGGCTCAACTCACCGACGGCTCGATCATTGTTGTCGATGCAGTTCTGTGTGCTACGGGACGCCATCCTAATATTGCGGGTCTCGGCTTGGATAAAACCGCAGTAAGACTCGATGACCGCGGTTACGTCAGTGCCGACGAGCATTTCCAAACCGACGAGCCGTCGATCTTTGCACTGGGTGACATGACAGGCGGTCCGCAATTGACGCCCGTTGCTATTGGACAAGCAATGGCCTTTGCTCAAACCCAATTCGGGGACACATCAAAGGTTATGGACTATTCGTTCATTCCAACCGCAGTCTTCTGCCAACCCAACATAGGAACCGTCGGCTTTACTGAGGAAGAGACAAAAGCGCGCGGAATAGAGATTGATGTCTACCTATCTGACTTTAAGCCGATGAAGCACACGCTCAGTGGGCGTGATGAAAGAACCTTAATGAAGATGATCGTGGATAAGTCATCGGATCGGGTGATCGGCCTGCACATGGTTGGCCCAGACGCAGGGGAGATCTGTCAGGGTATGGCGGTGGCTATGAAGGCGGGAGCAACGAAGGCGGACTTTGACAGCACAGTCGGTATTCACCCAACGGCAGCCGAGGAGTTCGTCACGATGAGAACTGCGCGCAGATGATGGATCTTGTTTGGTGGGAAATCGCGATACTCATTGTCGCAGGCTTTGGCGCTGGCGTTGTTAACGTGATGGCTGGGGGAGGCTCCATCTTAACCGTCCCTATAATGATGTTTTTGGGGATGCCTGGCCCTATTGCCAATGGCACCAATCGCATCACCATCGTGGCTCATAACGCATCGGCTATAGTGACTTACCTGCGACATGGCGTACCCCATGCAAAGCTGTGCGCAACGCTCACCGCCGTCGCGATTCCTCCGGCACTTCTTGGTGCTTGGCTAAGCACGCAACTCAATAACGAGCAGTTTGAAGGTTTGTTGGCCTTTGTGATGGTGGCGGTTTTGGTGCTCATGCAGGCGCCCCAAGGCAAGAAGAATGCAACGGCTGAAGATCAGCCCAAGAATCTCGCTCTGGGTCACCTCCTGATGGCGGTGGCTGGGTTTTGGGGGGGCTTTATCCAAATCGGCATGGGCTTTGTTGTGCTGCCGATTATGCATCGTGTGATGGGCCTCAGCCTCGTCAGCACCAACATACTTAAGGTATTTATTATTTTTACCTACACCCTGCTGGCCATCTTTGTTTTTGCAGCGACCAGCGAGGTACTTTGGGCGATAGGTGCAATTGCCGCTATTGGTAATGTGGCTGGTGGGTATGTCGGTGCGCGACTCACCCTCACCCATGGCGAAGTGCTCATAAGACGCGTTCTGACCGTGGCCATTATCGGCATGATCATTAAGCTGATCTTGTTCTAGTCACTTTTTGCTACGGGAGCCGGCTGCTCCAGTCACTTTTGAATCTGAAAGTTTGGGCCTGTCTTGGCGCCGGTCTGATAACTGTTTCTCCTACCGCTCCTAGATTGAATGCGCGGCGAGCGCAGCAACGACGAATGATTAGCTCAACGCAGCAGGTAGCGCCTCACCTCGCAGGCCAGACACCAAATTCCTCAGCGCCAGCTCGAACATGGCCTGCCTAGTTCGCTCGGTCGCACTGCCAACATGCGGTAACAGCACACATCCCGGCAACGAGTGAAAAACACTGTCGAGCGAGAGAGGCTCCTCGGTGTAAACATCGAGACCGGCTCTCAACCTACCCGAGGCTAACTCCTCCGCTAGCGCGGCCTCATCAACAATGGCGCCTCGAGCCGTGTTAATCAAAATCGCCTGATCCCTCATCAAACTCAGCCGATCTCGACTTATCAAGCCTCGCGTTTCGTTAGTTAGTGCCGTGTGCAGCGAGACAATATCGGCGCTCGATAACAGCGTATTTAGATCAGTGAACTCGACGCCGGGCACTTCTCGAGGTGAACGATTCCAAGCAATTACTCGACAGCCAAAACCGGCCAATCGCTTCGCAACCGCCTGACCGATGGGTCCCATCCCGATGAGCCCAACAGAAGATTTACTGAGGTCAGTACCGAGTAATAGATTCGGCTTCCAACCGTCACTCCAGGCGCCGTCGCGCACCAAAGCGTCACCTTCGGCAAGACGACGACCCACCGCTAACATCAGCCCGACAGCCAAATCTGCCGTGCTATCAGTGAGCACACCAGGAGTGTGTCCAATCGCAATATTTTGAGACTGAGCAAAACTAACATCGATGTGATCAACGCCTACTGAGACCGTCGAGATCACCTTCAAGCGCGACGCTCCCGAGAGCACTACCTTTTCAAGCGGGCAGGTTAATGTCGTCAGCACGCCCTCAACATCCGACAACCAAGCTGCGAGCGTATCAGCAGGAATCGGTACGTCACTATCCCAGAATTGACAGTCGAACAAGTCCCCAAGAAGGACTTTCGCGGCTTCAGGTATCGGGAACGTGACAGCAACTTTCATATCAACTCAACTCCAATCGCTTAAATTCGCGCGCAGCGGTGAATGACCAAACCACCAAAAATAGCACCATCATCCCACTACCAAACCATGCAGTACCAAAACCCCGAGAAGAGAGAAGCCATGCAGCAAAGAGCGGACCGATAATTCTTCCCGCAGATGATGCTGACGCCGTCAGGCCCATCATCCTGCCGCGATGGCCAGGTTGCACGATCTCAGATGCGATAGCGTTTAGTAACGGCAGACAGACTGTGGAGCCCGAGAAGGCGAGGAAAATCATCGCCGGCATCCACAAGGTAGCATCGCCGAGTGCCACCACAAATAACGACAGTGCAAAAACAATAGCACCAACTCGAAGCACATTTAAATGGCCAAAGACCCGACTCAGAGTGGCAAGCAACCCCCCTTGCAGCGTAATCATCGACACTCCCACGACACCAAAGAAATAGCCAACGTCGGAGGGACCCCACTGATAGGAATCGGCCACCCAGAGTGGGAACAAGTAGATAATTGAACTTACTGAGCAAGTGTGAGTGACGTACTGCATGAGTAACAGCTTATTCTTTCGGGGCGTCAGTACTGAGGGTGGTGGTTCAGCCTGAAATTCACCAACATTCACACCACTGGGTTTAACCATCTGGGACGGCAATAGCCAAAAGGCACAAATGGCCGCGATCATCGACATCGCAGCCGCCGTATAGAACGGCAACGCAAAGCTTTCTGAATCACCAGTCAATAGGCCTGCGAGGACAGGGCCTGCGATCAAGCCCAAGCCGAAAGCCGTACCCACCAAGCCCATTGCCTTTGCTCGCCTCTCAGGAGGGCTAAGGTCAGCCATCAGCGCCGTTGCAACAGGCAAACTACCGGCAGCCAACCCAGAAAAGGCGCGCCCTAGATAAATCTGAAAAAGCGTATCTGACAGTGCGGTCACGACGTAGGCGGCGGAACTCGCTAGAAGTGCAAGTACCAAAGCGAATCTTCGGCCAGCTCGGTCGGACAAACGACCCCATAGCGGCGCAATAACCGCCGCTCCTACTGCATAGGTGATCATGATAAATGCGACGTCGGATGCGTCACCACCCAAAGATGGCGCCATGAAAGGGAGAAGAGGTATAACCAATCCAAAACCTACGAGGTCGATCACGATGACCAGGAAAACAAACCAGATAAGAGGGCTGTGACGCGCGGAATTACTCGCTGGCATACGAGACGCGCTCCCTTGAAGGCAGCGGGTTTTGAGTGCGCCAAATCTTAGGATCTATTTTTTCAGACGTATGACTCAATCGGGCTATTTGATCGAACGAGTGGATAGGACCTCCGCTTAAAACGCTGAGCGCAAAACGCCTTGTAACGCGCTTCAACGACGCGCGGGTCTTGCAGTAAGGCCGAATGATCAAAGAGCGTAAGCGCTGCTAACACTGCGGCGGACTCATTGTAATTCAAAGCCTCGGATTGGCAATTAAATGCAATGACTTGGTGCTCGAAGTCATTAGGCGTGACGAGCTTTTCTCTCGTCAGGTCTATTGCGTTCAGATAGATTTACACTAACATTAGGCTCGCATCACATGGACGGGTAACGCCTTCGTGAAATTTAGATTCTTGTTGTCAGCACTTATCGCTACCTTTTTGGTGGTGGGTACGGCTGCGCACGGAGCCACCCACGATTATGCGCCCGAGATTGGTCAGGAACTCGTCGATTGCCAGAGCTGTCATCTCCAGTCTAGCGAAGCAGAAGAGAACGACTTTGAGTATTGCTTTTCTACACAAGTAGCCCCGTTCCCCAGCTCAGCGCAAGGATTGCGCCCCAACACATTTGGACATTACCGGAGTCGTGCTCCGCCTAAGTTTTAAGTCAAAACAAATTTCTGACCTTAAAACTTAGGAGTAATCCAATGATACGCTTTTCTGCACTTGCAGTGGCCGTTGCCATTGCCCCTCTTGCCCTTGCGCAAGACGAATCTATCGAGGAAGTGGTGGTCACTTCCTCACTTGTACACAGTAGCCTGACGGCAACAGCCTTTGTCGTCTCAGGTGAAGCTATTACCGAATCCGGCTCACAAGCCATCGGTGAGCACCTCAGTACGCTTGCCGGTGTTTCGTCAAACAACTTTGGCCCTGCCGTGGGTCAGCCTGTCATACGAGGTATGTCGGGCAATCGAGTCAAACTTTTGCAAAACGGCTTGGTAATCCGCGACGCCTCTGGTATCGGTCCTGACCACGCAAACGATGTTGATTTGAATAATGTTCAGCAAATTGAGGTTGTAAGAGGTGCATCTTCGCTTCTTTACAGCAATGGTGCGAGCGGTGGCATCATCAATATCGTCGACAACACCATTGCGCGCAGTGATGTTGAAGAAGCCTCGGCTTATGTTGGGGTCGAATCACAGTCGGTAAACGATGGGAGTGGTTTCAGCGCAGGTGCGAGAGGCAATGCCGGAGGCTTTAATATCAGCTACGACTACAGCGAGTTTGACGCAGATAGCTACGACATTCCACGCGGTGCAATCCTTCATGAGGAGGAACACCACGAGGAGCACGAGGAAGAGCATGATGATGATCATCATGAAGAGCATGATGAAGACATGACCACGCTTGCTAATTCAGATTACGAAACCGAGGCACACCGGTTCGGCATCTCTGGAACAGGTGACTGGGGTTACTTCGGTGCCTCCTATCAGGAGCTCAGCTCTACCTATGGCATTCCATTTCATGGTGAACATGAAGAAGACCACGAAGGCGAGGAGCATGAAGACGAGGGTGAGGCGCACGAGGAACATGGCGAAGAACGTATTTTCTCGCAGACAGATTCTGAAATCCTCACATTCGAAGGCCAGCTTAATCTGAATGGCGATCTGCTTAAGAACGTTCGATTTAGCGTACGGGATACCGATTACCTACTAAGTGAAAATCACGCTGAGGGTGAAGAGCACGAAGGCGAGGCACATGACGACGGGGACCACGAAGGGCATGGTCATTCTGAAGAGCCCACGTTTTTCAGCAACGAATCCACTGAAATCCAGTTAGTTTTTGAGCTAGGTACGAACGAGGAACCTAGAAGAGTCGTTGTCAATCAAGTCAGCGAAGAGATCGCCGTGCTAGGTGAAGAAGCGTTCATGGAGCCTGTGGATTCGACAGAGACGACCATCGGGTTCTTTGCTGGTTTCAACGCCGGTGATTTTGATATCGATGTCGGTGCCCGATGGGACGATATCGAACGTGACGGAACTATTCGTGAAATGCTTCATGAAGGTGAGCACGAAGAAGGTGAAGATCACGACGAGCACGATAGCGAGGAGTTTGAGCTAGAACCCTTTACATACAGTGATCAATCAGCGAGTGCCGCTGTGACTATTGGTCGTCAACTCAGCGACTCGCTCAACGCATCACTCAATCTCGGTGTAGTTAATCGTGCCCCATCAACAATGGAGCTATTCATGAACGGTGAACACCTTGCGGTCGCACGATACGAGCTCGGTGATGCCAACCTTGATAGCGAACGGTCTAACAACATCGACCTCGGCCTGAGCTATGCTGCCGACGATTGGTTTGCCAACGTCTCGGTCTACCGTAACCGGGTTGATAACTACATCTATCTTCAAGACGAGATGGATGACGATCATGACCATGAAGAAGAGGGGCATGAAGAGGGCCACGATGAGCATGATCACGAGGGTCTTTTGATGGCGAGCTACGTGCAGAATGATGCGACTTTTATCGGTTATGAAATCGAACTTGGTCGTCGCTTTGCACTAGCCAGTGGCGAACTCGAGGTCCGTTTACAACGTGACGACGTAAATGCCGAATTCTCCGGTGGTGGTGATGTCCCACGTATCACCCCAGCGAGAAACGTGCTGGCATTTGACTACACCCTTGGCATGACAAACGCCTCGCTCGAAATTCAAGACATTGAGCGCCAGAACGCGGTGGCAGATTTCGAAACAGCAACGGATGGGTTTACTTTGGTAAATGCGCGCTTATCGCATAACGTTGCACTAGGCGAGCGAGCCGCCCTCATGATAAGCGCTTACGGAAGGAACCTCACCGACGAGATTGCTCGAAACCATACGTCATTCGTGAAGAATGAGATACCACTCGCTGGCCGTAACATTGGCATTAAGGCGCGGCTGTCGTTTTAAAGACATAACGACAGGGCCCTTGCTGTTATTAACGCGCCCTACGGGCGCTAGCAGGGTTAAGGGGTTGGGTTACTGCGGCAATTTCGCAGTAACCCCTTTTTGATTGATTTACGCAACGCCTAGTTAATCGTCTTTTTGGCGCTCGAGCATCTCGCCCATTTGCTTCCAAACGGCATTCACAGCCTTAAGCGGGCGAACCATCACTTTAAATTCAATGATCTGGTCATTTTCAAACGCGATTATGTCGACGCCATTAACGAATATGCCGTCTACCATTACTGTGAATTCTAAAACCGCATGGTTGTCCTGTACAACCTCGCGCACGTACCGAAAGTCCTCAGAAAGCGCTTTGTTCGCTGCCCGTAAATAAGCGTAAGTAATGTCTCGACCCTCTTGTGGTGTGTGCACGACGGGCGAGATGAAAACACAGTCCGGATGTAAAAGATCGAATAGGGCAGTCATGTCGCCTCGCTCCATGACATGGTGCCAGCGTTCCAATCCTCTCATAGGCTTCCCCTTAGTTATTTTTTTAGCTTTTATCGTGAATTAATAAGTCCGGAGGCTATGGCTGAGACTGTGCGGCCTCAAAATCTCGCTCGGCATTCTTACGCGCCTCGTACGCCGCCTGCCCACGCAGCTTATTAGATGATTTCAGTCGCAAATCTCGACGCCGCTTTTGTGCTGAAGCTAGCTGCTCAGCGAAGAACTTCGGTTGATATTCGCCAACGAGCAGCGCTTCGATCAGAGCAATATCGATTCCTAACCGATAAGCAATTCGGCTAGGTCGAATGCGGTTGGCATGGAACTCCGCGACAAGACGGATCTGCTTTGCTTCAGTAAGCAAACACTCTCTGGAGTAACCCAGAGGAGGATTGGGCGCTCGTTTTTTGTCGTTGGTCATCACCGCGTAAATATCCTGTGAATAAACAGACGCTTTGAGGAGAGCAGTATTGCAGACTGAGTGTTTTTGAAGAACAAAATTCTATGATTCTGAGAGAATCCATTACACGAATATAAAAAATAACGTCTCAAGGGGGCGCAATGGCACCACTACACGCAAGACCTACGATCATTGCACACAGGGGAGCATGCGGTTATCTACCCGAGCATACGCTTCAGGGTGTAGAGCTCGCTCACCAACAGGGTGCGCATTTTATTGAGCAAGATGTTGTGCTCACCAAAGACGGAATACCGGTGGTTCTGCACGATATTACGCTCGAACTTACCACCAACGTGTCTGCTCTGTATCCGGAGCGCCAACGCAGTGATGGGAAGTTTTACTGTAGCGACTTCTCACTCACAGAAATAAAAACGCTCACTGCACACGAGCGCACAGACGAAGAGGGAAATCGAGTATTTCCGGGCAGACATGCCGGTCCGTTTGATGGTTTCGAGGTCCCTACGCTCGCCGAAGAATTGGCGTTGATCGATAACTTAAACGCGAAAGGTGATCATACGGCGGGCGTCTATATCGAACTGAAGCAACCCGAGTATCACGAGCGCATCGGTGCCGACCTTTTCGCCGCAGTCTTTCGGGTTCTAGAACAGTTCGATCGTCTTAACGACCCGTTATGCACGGTTATCCAGTGTTTTGATCCAGAGACACTAAAGCGCTTCAAGTCACACGATGAGTTCTCCAGTACGCTAGTTCAGCTGATCTGTGAGGAAATGCCCTCAGATATAAGGGGCGATTTTGATCGCATGCAGACCGAAGAAGGAATCGAAGAGATCGCCACATATGCGGACGGTATAGGCCCCCACGTTCCGTTACTGTTTGATGAAGAAGGTGGCCCCAGCGAGATGGTCACCACAGCAAAAAACTTAGGGCTTTTTTTGCACCCCTTCACTCTTCGGGCAGATTCCCCAAGTCTAGACGGTGTAAACTTCGAACAATTACATAAGAAGGTATTTGTCGATCTTCGGGTCGATGGGGCATTCACGGACTTCTCAGATAAAACACGTGAACTAATTCAAAAGCTGGAGATCTACTAACCGTGCCACAAAAAGCTGCTCGTGTGCATCGCAGAACAAAAATCGTCGCAACAATTGGGCCTGGCAGTGACAGTGAGGACATGATCGGTAGACTGATTGCGGCTGGGGTCGATGTCTTCAGACTGAATTTCAGCCACGGCTCTGCAGAACACCACCAACGTGTAGCCGATCGTATTCGCAAGCAAGCTCGTTATCAAAATCGTTACGTTGGCGTGTTAGCGGACTTACAAGGCCCAAAGATTCGGATTGCAGGCTTCCGCGGAGGCTCTGTGGAACTGACTGCAGGCGATGCGTTTGACCTGAGTCTCGCCAAGGGCGCTGATGATGGTGACAGCTCGTGTGTAGGCATAGAGTACCGAGACCTGCCCAAGAGTTTGAAAGTTGATGACATCCTTCTCTTGGACGACGGGAAAATGCGACTGCGAGTCGATAGCGTCTCTGATACGACCGTAAGCTGCACCGTTGTAGTAGGTGGAAAACTGAGCTCGCGGAAGGGCGTCAACAAACTAGGGGGTGGTATCGCTGCTCCAGCACTCACGGATAAGGACAAGGCTGACATCAAAAGCATGGAAGCTATCCAGCCTGACTTCGTAGCGGTTTCGTTTGTTGCCTCAGTAAGTGATATCGACGAGGCAAGAAGCCTGCTGAGCGATGTTGGCGTCAACGCTGCGATAATCGCGAAAATCGAACGTGCAGAGGTCGTTGCAGAGAGTGCACTACTGGACGACATCATCGATGCCAGCGAGGGGGTCATGGTGGCACGCGGTGATCTAGGCGTTGAAGTGGGTGACGCACAGTTGATCGGAATCCAAAAAGACCTGATCTCGCGAACGCGGAAACGCGACCGAATGGTGATTACAGCAACGCAGATGATGGAATCCATGATCGAAAACTCGATGCCGACCCGGGCTGAGGTGTTTGATGTTGCTAACGCCGTACTCGACGGTACAGATGCAGTCATGCTCTCGGCAGAAACCGCTGTAGGGGCATACCCCGTCGAGGTGGTGCGGGCCATGGCCAGTGCCGCTTTGGGGGCGGAGCGCCATCCAGTCGCCCGAACGTCTCGCTATCGGCAGGATCGTGAGTTTCGATCACCACAGGAGACTATCGCATTGTCTGCTATGTATGGCGCAAATCACTTTCCCGGTGTCGCGGGCCTCGCCTCCCACACCGAGACGGGGAGCACGCCAATGCTGATGTCTAGATTAAGCTCCGGCCTGCCTATTTTCGCCTTAAGTAGAAACCCCTCGACGCTTCAGCGACTCGCGCTCTGTCGTGGCGTCATCCCTTTATATTTTGACGTCAGTGCCTTTGATAGCCGTGATGTTGAAGCCCGTACTATGGAGTTCCTTGGCGACGCAGGCTTTGTCTCAAAGGGGGATTTCATACTTATGACAAATGGAACGCGCATCGGACAAGCGGGCGGCACCGACTCCATCAAGTTACTCTCCGTAAGCTAGATTTCGCTCTTCGGCCTCCAGTCCCGCGCGGGTTGAGTAGGCTTTCCGTTTTTTTGCGAAGAGGAGATGCCGGGGCAAGACAACGTTCAATCGATCTTTTATGAGGCCCGAGAGTACCTATGGCTTTCAGCGTAACCGCGAAGTTGCGCAACAAACCAACATCGGCACAATATGGTAAATGTTGGCTCAATTGTCACCGCAATGAAATGTTCATTAGACTGCGGTTGGCGTTAGGCCTATAGTGGCAACTCGCTTACGTTGCGTTGATGTTGCATTTGTTGCTCAACCCATCTCTGCGAAAAAGTGCGATTGCGCAAAACATTTTTTAAGTTATAGGTAAAATAGTATGTCTACAGTTACAGGTACCGTTAAGTGGTTCAATGAAACCAAAGGTTTCGGTTTTATTGAGCAGGAAGGCGGACCCGACGTGTTCGTTCACTTTAGTGCCATTCAAGGCGATGGTTTTAAGACACTCGCTGATGGTCAAAAGGTTGAGTTCACGGTCACAGCTGGCCAAAAAGGACCTCAAGCCGAGAACGTGGTTCCGGTCTAAGTTTTTTCCCGCACAAAAAAAGCCGCCCAAGGGCGGCTTTTTCGTATCTCCAGAAGGGGCTTAGCCAAGCTCTTTCGCAATCTCATTGATACGCTTTTCTTCACTGCTAATGTACTTGAGCCACTGCTGAGCGAAACTCTTCGCACGCTCGTCCTTGGCCGCCTCACGAAACGCCTTGCGCGCCGAATTAAACTCGCCAAGATTAAAATACGCCATGCCAAGCGCCAGCCGCGCCTGATCAGATCGCTTAACGCCGCCGCGCTTTAAGCCTTTGTTAATTGCAGCAACTGCCTCTTTGTTCTTATCGACATCTAAGTAAACACTGCCGAGTCGTGCATAAAGCTCGCCTTTTTCTGATTTTTCAGCAGCGAGCTCAAGCATAGGCAGGCTCTTCTCCACCTCCTGCGCTTGCCGCCAAGCTACACCAGCAAGCTCGTAGTTTTTCGAGTCATCTTCGACAATGTCATCTTTAAACCCTTTTTCGAGCGTCCGTGCGGCCGGGTAAGGCACTTCAGCGTTCAAATACAGCTGCGACAACAAAACGAGATCTTGGCTTCTATCCAGAAGACTCTGCTCGTAACTTGCCTCTAGAATCGCAAGTTGACGCGCCTCATCTTTTTGCTCACCGTACAGGTGCGACGCCTGAACCCAGTATTGCTTCTTCGGGTAATACATAATGAGGATCTCAAGGATCTCCAGCGCCTCGGCGTAATTATCGCGATCAAAGTGAATAAACCGCGCTAAGTTATACCACTGCTCTTTAGGTAGCTTACCGGCAGCTTCTTCGCGATCGATCGCAATCTGGATGTTCTCTAAACTACGATCGTAGTCTTTAAGCTGAAAATATCCATTCGCCAGTAAAACGTAAGCATTTGTACTAGGTATCTCGGTAACCGCCATCCACTGGTTAAGGGTATCGATACCTTTCTGCCAGTTCTCCTGAAGAAAATGAAGCTGCGCGATAGTAAAGAGCGTACCGACTTCCAACGCTACCGGAATTTGCGGTCGCTGATCGATCACTTTCTGGTAGTAGTTGAGGGCGCCATCGTAATCCTCGACGGCATAGCGCAAAAATGCGTAGGTGTTGTAGACGTTGGCAAGCTCGTAGGCGTTTAGCTTGCTCTTCTTGCTCGTTGCGTCGAGCATCTCGTCGAGGATCTCTTCCGCGGCCGCATAGTCCTTAGCCTCAGCAAAGGTTTGCGCTTCAGCGAGCTTCTCATAGATGTTGTTTCGAAGTGCCGGCGTCTTTCGTGTTTCTTGCTTCTTACGCTCGTTTTCCTGCGCAACGGCGCCTGAGACCACCGAGACGATATTGGCACGATCTAAAGCGACAGCGGCTCCGAAAACCACCGTCGCCATGCACGTCGCAGAAATAATACGGCTAACACGTGAGGTCATTCCAGTCATCATCGACGCCCTCCCTCGAGCTCGTAGGTGAATTTGTTTTGAACACCGGCCACTTCGATCGCCTGCCCATCAACAACTCGTGGCTTGTACTTGAACTTCAACGCCGCCTTGATCGAGGCCCTCTCGAATATACCCTTCGGCGAACAGTCAGTTTCGTTCTCAACGTACGGATCGCGAATCGCGCCGGTCGTAGTAACGGTGTAAGTCACAATACAAAACCCGGTAATACCACGAGTCTGAGCGCGACGAGGATAAATCGGTGCAACCTTTACAATGGGTAAGTACTCACCATCACCGGAGGACAAGCCTGACGCATTGATGCTTACATTCATGGCAACCGTTGGCGCGATATTGGCTGAATTCATATCGACATCCATATCGAAATCCAGAGGCTCCATATCAGGCGGCGGCTCGTCGGGGTCTTCGACTTTCTCGGGTAATACTTCTTTTAGATTGGTCTCAATGACTTTATCAGGAACCACGATGTCGGCGATCTTGCGGGTCTTGACATCCTCTTGTTCAAACTGCGTGTCAATAAGGCTCTGCATTAAGTAGAACAGTCCTAACGCGATAGGGACCGCGACGACTGCTCCAATAATTGATCGTAATGTCGCTGGCATTTTACTACTCGTCTATCGTAGAGAGGCATGGAGGCGCGGTAAACGTCGATCTTAAGGAATCAAACAACTCCTCTACGACATAGCCGGGGCTATCGTAATCGGCCTGAATCACGATATTTGCTCGAGGCGTTTCATCCTTCGCCGCTTTGGCCAAAAAGCTCGCCCGCTCAAGTTTAATGGGGTTTTTGTTGTAGTGAATTTTGCCTTGATCGTCCACCGCAAAAATAATCGTTCCGTTCGGGCACGCCTCGGTTGTTGTCGCCCCTGGCTTATCGATTTCAACACCGGGCTCCTTCACGAACGAAGATGTCACAATAAAGAAGATCAGCATGATGAAAACAACATCAAGCATCGGCGTTAAATCGATTTGACTTTCATCCTGCTGCGAAGCCGTGGACGATCCAGCCTGGTCTCGTAAACTCATAAGTTAACCCTTGTCAGTGGCCCAACTAACGTTGTATTGGCCTGCTTCTCTCGCCGCATCGGCAACATCAGCCACAATTCCTGTTGTTGCGCCCTTGGCAACCTTGATGGTCACTGGCGCCTCGGGATCTTCCGCGAGTAAACGCTGGATGTTTGCCCTAACGGCAC
This sequence comes from Luminiphilus sp., assembly GCA_965655685.1. GTDB lineage: Bacteria > Pseudomonadota > Gammaproteobacteria > Pseudomonadales > Halieaceae > Luminiphilus. The sequence goes on along the minus strand of CBFHHL010000118.1, from coordinate 14,319 downwards.
GAACATCAACGCGACGGTTTTCCATCCACAACTGGTTGTCAGAAGCAATCTCGACAACAATACTGACCGAGTCATTAGGATCCTGCGGTTGGTTGTCATCAGGACGATTGATTTCTAATCCTGCTTCCTTCAAGAACGACGCAACCACGATAAAGAAGATAAGCATGATAAAGACCACGTCCAGCATGGGCGTCAAATCAATTTCTGCACCTTCTTCTTCGCGCTGTTTAGCTAATTTTCTCACTTAAGGTTCCTCGGTTGATCACTCAGTGGTCTGAAGTCAGCTGATCTTCCAGCAACTGCTGCTCACGAAGCGCCATCCTCTGAAGCTGCGTATTAGCAAACAGACCAGAAAGGGCCGCAACCATGCCTGCCATTGTTGGGATCGTCGAGCGCTCAACACCACCCGCCATCGACTTTGCATCGCCGCCACCGGTGACCGCCATAACGTTAAAGACCTCAATCATGCCGGTCACCGTACCCAGCAACCCAAGAAGAGGGCACAGGGCAACGCAAGTAGCAATAAGGCTCATATTGTCATTGATATAGCCTCGACTCTCTGACAGGAGCTTCGCGCGGATTTGTTTCGCGTTCCAAGACTTGCGCTCGGCACGGTCTTCCCAAACATTGACGGTCGCCAATCGGTCAGCCTTCCAGCCACCTCCCAGGAAGTAGATAAAACGCTCAATAATCAGAGTCCACATAAAGAAGACAAGGGTGGCAATGATCCAGAGAACATTGCCGCCTTTATCCATGAACGCCAGAATGGTGTCGAACAATTCCATCGCCTTCTACTCCGTACTCGGCTTCCTGCTTAGTTACCCGCCGCCTCAGCGCGCTCTGCAACAATGCCTGTCGCTCGCTCGTTGAGGATGTGGATGATCTTCTGCGCGCGGCCGTTTACAACGGTGTGGAGAAGTACCGTCGGAATGGCTACCAAGAGACCCAGTACAGTAGTGATCAATGCACTAGAAATACCGCCAGCCATGGCTTTGGGGTCACCGGCACCGAAGATAGTGATCGCTTGGAAGGTAATAATCATACCGGTAACCGTACCCAACAGACCCATCAGCGGCGCTACGGCGGCGATGATCTTAAGCAAGGTTAGACCCGCTTCTAGCTTTGGCGTCTCTCGCAGAACTGCTTCCGCCATCTTCAATTCCAGCGTCTCAGTGTCGATATTTGGATTCTCTTGGCTAACGAGCAATACACGACCCAGTGGGTTGTTAGCCTTCGCTTCACCCGACTTGAGTTGGCTGTTAACTGCCGCACCCATCAGAGTCAGCATAATCACGCGGATAATCGCCAGCAAGAAAGCAAACACACCCACGGCGGTAATAGCGTAACCAACGTACCCGCCCTGGTGCCAACGCTCTTCAAGCGTGGGCGTGTCAATGATAGCCGCGAGGAACGAACCACCGGTAGGACCCGTAGGATCGATACCAAACTGGCTGAGACCGCTCGTGGCGTCTGCCAAAGCCGCTGCTGCAGCAACTGCACCGCTGCCTGGCTGACGTGGAAGTTCCGCGAGCTTTTCATTTCCATAAGTGAGGTAGTTACCATCAACATCGATGATATTAAACGCGCCCACACGAACGACTTCACGTTGAGCGATCTCACCCGAAGGCGTCGCGACGTCTGCAGTGAACCGAGACACAACACCTTGCTGTGTAATCTCGTTGAGCATTTCGTACCAAACCTTCTCGATCTCCTCGATCTGAGGTAACTGATCCGTGCCGCTCATCTTAGCGATCAGCTCCTTAAGGAAACCTTCACGGCCTGGGAACTCAGAACTGACAAGAGAGACCTCGATATTTGAGGCCAAGTCACCAGACGCTGCCGTCAAGTGACCAAACAACTCAGACAGCGAACCCAGACGCTCTTTTAGCTGCTCCTGCTTTGCTGCAATGAGAAGCTCATTATCTTCAAATTGCTTTTCAAGTCGCGCAGACCGACGCTCTTCAGCAGCACGCTCGCGCTCCGCGCGGTTAAGCTCTGATTGCTGACTCGCCTTATCCTGAGCAAACCGCTGCTCGCGCGCTCGATTTTCACCGGCAGCACGTGAACGTCCCTGCTTAACGAGATCAAGTAGCTCGCTCATATTCTGTGCAGCGACTTCCTGAGGCGTAGGCCCTGCAGGGACCTCCGGTGCCGCATCGTCTTGCGCCACTGTTATACCTGCAAACATACCTGCAACGACGAAGGTTGTTGCTTTTATAAACTTAGCATTCATCTTAGTTGGCCTCCGGAGCCGCGATAGGCATATTCAAGAGTTCGATAGTCGCCTGCTTCTTGGCGATGCGGACCGCCTTGCGAACGGCCGCTGAATAGTCGGCAGACGAAAGCGTCTCCCAACTACGTGAGCTGTTATCCCACGCGCGTGTCTCAGCACCATCGGTTGTTTGCGCTACCAAGGCAACGCGACCAATACGAAGAACGTCAACCTCACGCTCAGCGCCATCAACATCAATCGTATCTGAGTAGGACTCGATACCGCGCCCGTATTGCAGCTCGATCGAGTAGAGCTCGAGGACTTGGCGGAACGCTTCCGCAGAAGTCACATCTGAGCGGTCAAGGTTTGCACGCACAGCTTCAATATTGCCCTTACGTGAGTCGAGGTCAAACGGCATATCTAAATCAATAAACTGATCGAGACCATCGAGCATGCGCGTGACCAGCGGTGGAATCTGGCGCTGAATAATCGCTGCGTCTGAAATCGACTGATCGATATCTGCGATTCTGCGCTCCTGGTTCGCAATTTGACGATCGAGGCGAGCGTTGTAGACCTTTAGGCCCTCAACCTGCTTCATAACCGTCTTGTAGTCTGAAAGCAGATCGCGCGTCTCGTCTGCAAGGCGATCAATTTTGCCTTGAGAAGAGCGCGCATCTGCAGTGCGGTCCTTACCAACCTGCATGATCGCTTCGAGTGAGTCAGCGTTAGCAAAAGCTGCTCCACCCAAGAAACTGGCGGCGATAGTCGCAGCGCCGAGAAGAGTTTTAAGCCGAGTGATAGTCATGGGGTTTGTGTTTCCTCACGCAAAAGTGTTCATGGTCCACAAGTGGGCCGTTTGTCGTCGGTACGGTGTTTTTCCGGCCGCAGATCTGTTTTTAGCAGCTATTGATCTGCCAACGCGTGAGCAGAACTCTATAACCTACGTTGAAACAGTGCAATGACCGGCACAAAGGAATTAAGCTAAAAAAAGAAAATATTGTGCGGATTAAGTATTTTCGAGCTCGATAAGGCTGAAATTGTGACTGTTACGATCGCCTGCCTCAACAAATAGGCGACTTACCTCGCACCACGAGTCGAGGGCTTCGAGGTCAAAATACGCATCGCCAGAAACAGCGCCGTGCACCCGAGTAAGAAAAGCCCGACTGGCAAAGGGTAACGCTTGCCGGTAAATCTCCGCACCTCCGATCACCATAACGCTATCAGCGCCATCGATGAAGGCTTGGCCCTCTGCAACATCGATCGCCTCGTCCATCGAGGTGACCGCTGTTACGCCCTCGGCTGTCCAGCTAGCGTCTCGGGTTAATATGATATTGAGTCGACCGGGCAGTGGCCTACCGATCGACTCATAGGTCTTTCTCCCCATGATAATGGGGCGCCCCAAAGTCGTTCGCTTAAAATGCTGCAAGTCATCGGGAAGATCCCATGGGAGCGCATTACCGCGCCCAATGACACCGTTATCGGCCACGGCGACCACAATAGCGACCGGAAGACTGTCGTCAGTTCGCATAATCAAATCGCAACGGGTGCTGAAATATTGGGCTCCGGGTCATAGCCCTGTAAAACAAAATCTTCGAAACAATAGTCGTAAACACTCTTCGGCTTACGCAGTATTTCAAGCACAGGTCGTGCTTTTGGTTGTCGTGCCAACTGCGTTTCGACCTGCTCAGCGTGATTGCTGTAGAGATGGCAATCTCCCATGGTAACGACCACTTCGCCTGGCTCGAGATCCACCTGCTGACAAAGCATATGAACCAGTAACGACACTGACGCTATATTGAAGGGTAAGCCCAAGAACGCATCGCTCGAACGTATGTAGAGCATCGCGGACAGCTTGCCGTTCGCCACATAAAACTGATATAGCAAGTGGCATGGTGGAAGCGCCATTCGCCCGGCTTCAACGTTCTCTTGTGGTGACATTGTCTCATCGGGGAGGTATTCAACATTCCACGCATGAAAGAGAATGCGCCGGCTCTCGGGCCGGTGCGTTAAACAATCAATAACGTAGTCGATCTGGTTAATCGTCTTGCCATCTCGTGTCGGCCAATTAACCCACTGGGCACCATAAAGTGGGCCCAAGTCACCGGAATCGGTGGCCCACTCATCCCAGATTGAGACGCCGTTTTCTCTTAACCACTGCGTATTGGTATCGCCATTAAGAAACCAGATAAGTTCATTCACGACGCTTTTGAAATGCACCTTTTTGGTGGTCAGAATCGGAAAGCCATCGGCGAGATCAAAGCGCAGCTGCCGTCCAAAGACTGAGCGGGTACCGGTGCCTGTGCGGTCTCCTCTATCGACTCCGTTATCTCGAATATCTTTGAGCAAATCTAAGTACTGTTGCATGTCAATGCGTCCTAGGCTTTAGCGTCACGTCTGTAAGCCCAAATTATAATCATCGCTCCAGCGATAATCATGGGGAGTGACAGTAATTGACCGCGAGTAATCCAGCCAAGTGCGTCAAACCCTATGTGCGCATCTGGCTCTCGGAAGAACTCCGCGGTAGAGCGAAACACGCCGTAGCCAAACAAAAACAAACCTGCAGCTGACCATCGCGGCCTCGGCACACGGGTATACCAATACAAGATGATAAAGAGTAGAACGCCCTCCATTGCAAACTGATAAAGTTGCGAGGGGTGGCGAGCCAAGCCCGAAGCGTCATTGGGGAAAACCATTGCCCACGGAACGTCGGCTGGGCGACCCCACAACTCCTGATTGATAAAGTTGCCAAGGCGCCCCAGGGCCAGCCCTACGGGCGCAAGCGGCGCAATGAAGTCGACGAGGCCTCCAAACTCTATTTTGTGATTCCTGCACAAGAACCACATGGCAATCACAACACCCAGGAATCCGCCGTGGAACGCCATACCGCCTTCCCATATACGAAACACCCTAAGCGGATCATCAAGCAGTGAGCCCGCCCCGTAAAAGAGCGCATAACCCACTCGCCCGCCGACAATGATGCCAAGTGCCGCGTAAAAAATAAGATCATCAATTTGCGATTCTTTAATGGGCGAATTCGGCAATCGCGCACGCTGCTTGCCTAGCCACCAGGCAAAGACGAGCCCACCCACATAGGTCAGCCCGTACCAATAGATCGTGATGGGGCCAAGCGAGAGTGCCACAGGATCGATATTAGGATATTCAATCATCTTCTACCTCAAACTTTCGAGTGGTCCTAACGCTTTCGACGGCGACGGCGCGAATTCGATTGTTGCTTACCGCTCGCCCCCGGGATCGTGAGCGATGACAACTCAGTCAGCGCTGATCGATACACCTGCTGCTTAAAATCGACAACGGACGAGATTGGATACCAATAACTTACCCACTGCCAGTCCTTAAATTCTGGCGTTTCATCACAGTCAAGGCGCACCGCGTCGTCAGGCGCATCAAGTCGAAGCAAAAACCACTTTTGTTTCTGGCCAATGCAAATGGGGGTTTCGTGCTTCCGAATATACCTCGAAGGGAGGCGGTATCGCAGCCAGCCGTTGGTAACACCGAGGACTGTAACGTGCTCGGGCAGAAGGCCAATTTCCTCCTGTAACTCCCTGAACATCGCTTCCTCGGGGGTCTCATCTGCATTGATACCGCCTTGGGGAAACTGCCAAGAATCTCGACCCTTCACCCTTTTGCCCCAAAGTACCTGACCGCCCTCATTGCTAACGATAATCCCAACGTTGGGGCGAAAGCCCGACTCATCAATCACTCGATCTTTTTCTGATGTACTCACAGAAATCCTTTTAGATGCATTTCCAAAACAACGAAATACAGTTGTACTAAACTTTAACTTGCGTAGTGTCCCACATCGTGCGCCACCGCGCTTACCCGTCGTTAATTTAATGGCCCTTTTTGATTAGGCCTAGATGCGGGCATTGCGTTAAGGATGCCTGGGCTAACAACTCCAACCTAAGGAACGTATATGAGTCTCGCGCTCTTTGATCTCGACAACACGCTTATTGCCGGCGACTCGGACCATCTGTGGGGCGACTTTCTTGTCGCACAGGGGCGTGTGGATGCCCGTGAACACAAGGCGCTCAACGCACATTTTTACGCACAGTATAAAAAAGGCGAGCTCGACATCGACGAGTACTTGGCTTTCGCTCTGGGCCCGATGACCGGTATGACGTCGGAAAGTCTAGCCCCTCTGCAGCGCCAATTCGTTCGCGAACACATCGAACCCATTTTGCTCGACGCCGCTTTCGACCTTTTGCAGAAACACCGTGTCGTGGGAGACACGATTGTGATCATAACGGCCACGAATGTCCTGGTTACCCAACCCATTGCAAACCGTTTAGGTGTTGAACACTTAATTGGCTGCGAGGCAGAGATTGTGCATGGACAATATAGCGGAAAGCCCACAGGAGTACCCTCGTTCGCAGAGGGCAAGGTGTCGCGCATCCAAACTTGGTGCGATGAGAACAATCAGTCTATGGAAAACGCTGTTTTTTACAGCGACTCGCACAACGACTTACCCCTCCTGAGAGCAGTAGATCGACCCGTAGCCGTGGATCCCGATGATCGCCTTCGCGACGAAGCCGCAAACCACGGGTGGGAAATTATTTCGCTGAGAGGTTAGTCCTCCTCGTCACAAAATTGCTCGTATTCCTCGGCAGACATCAGCGCATCGAGTTCACCCATATCCTCAGGCTGAAGCTTAAAGAACCATCCGTCATTGAACGCGTCGGAGTTAACGGTTTCGGGTGCATCCTCAAGCGCTTCATTCGTGGCAATCACTTCACCGGTGACAGGCGCGTAGATATCAGAGGCCGCTTTTACCGACTCAACCACACCAGCTTGATCTCCCGCAGCTATGGAATCGCCTACCTCGGGCGTCTCGACATAAACAACATCACCCAGCGCGTCTTGCGCATGCTCTGTAATACCTACAGTAACCGTTCCGTCCTCTTCACGGCGGACCCATTCGTGGGTCTTTGCATAGTAGAGCTCAGATGGATTCTTGCTCATGAATGTATACCTCAAAATCAGTTGAATTAAATTTTGCGGAAATTGTAATCCCACAAAAAAGTAATTATCAGGCTAAGGATTACCAATAAGGATAATTTCCAAAGCATTGCCCTTTGGCCTGGACTCTATCTAAGCGCTGGCGCCCCTCTTGTTGGCCCCTCTCCTGCTGTGCGCCCTTTTACAGGTCTTGTTTCGCTCTCTGCGGGCTGGCGTTTCAGATATTGCCAAAGGCTGAAGCACTCGAAAACCCAGCTTCTTGTCGCGCATTCTCCCGCACTAAAGCAAGATCATCCGACGGCCTGCTGGATAAACCAACGTTTAGCCCTGGGTAGCCCATCGACCGCGCTTAACCCCGCATTTCGCAACATAGTAACCGCCGGGTTACGACTACCAAACCCCCACTTAAAGGCCTGCATAGTCGCCATCATCGCCAGGTTATCGCCTTTGCGTTGACGCTCGTAGCGTTTCAGGACAGAGGGTGCCCACCATGTTGCACCTCGGTTATGCGCGTAGCTCACCTCATCGGCCAGTACCTGTGCATCCGATAATCCCAAGTTAATTCCCTGCCCTGCAAGTGGGTGAATAGCGTGCGCTGCATCACCAATGAGCACAAAGCGATCGCTTGAATAATCCACGGCATGGCATTGAACAAGCGGGAACAGCTGACGCTCACTCACTTCGGTTACAAAGGGACCGCGACCGCCTAGGGCGGCATTCAGTCCTTTCAAAAACGCTCGATCATCTGCGTCTATCCACGTTTGCGCCTCACTATCGTCAAGCGACCAGACAATGGAGCAAAGGTCACTATCTGCTAGAGGTAGCAGGGCTAGCGGACCTGTCGGAAGGAAGGCTTGCCAACAGGCAGATGAATGCCCAGGATCCACACGCACAGTTGCCACAATCGCTTTTTGCCCATACGACCACTGACGTGTGTGTATGCCGGCGAGTTCGCGGCTTACCGATCGCCCTCCATCCGCGCCAACAACGAGTTGCGCGTGAATCTCGTCTCCCTCACGGGGAGCCACGTTTACATATGCCTCAGTAAAGTCTAGCTGCGCCAGCCAAGTGTCCCATTGGATCGTAATATTGGGTGTCTGATTAGCCCGATTAACTAACGCGTCGGTGGTCACTGTAGATTCGACAATGTAACCAAGCGCATCGAGCGACAGTGATTGCGCATCAAACTCTATAAGCCCTGTTCCCTCAGAATCCCACACAACCATATCGGTGTAGGGCCCGATTCGACCGCCGTCAGACATTGCCTGCCAGGCGTCGATCTTTGACAAAAATTGGGTTGAAGCGGGTGTAAGCGCGGTAACTCGACGCGCCCAGTCCGGCAAATCGCGGCCGCTAGAGGGCGGAGCGTGTGATGCTTGCGCATCTAACACCAATATATTGAGCTTAGTCGCAGCAAGTGCCAACGCGGCGGACAGCCCGACAACGCCGGCACCCACAATCACAATATCGGCTTCTTTATAAGACATGACTAGCGCTTACCCATGCCAAATTGTGCAACGCCACGCTTCACACCACTCGATAGATCAAGTAACGACAAAGCAACGCTCGCCACGACATCAATCACCGTTGAGGGCGAATCAAGCATCGCTGCCAAAAGTGACGTGGCTCCAATAGTCTGCTCATGGTCGTGGCAACTCTTGTCAGCAAATACTGAAAGACGCTCCACCGAATCGAAGGGCCACGGCTCCTCAACTTCAGATGAAATCAACGTAGCGAGGCGCTCGACATCGCGAAGCGATAAATTAAAGCCCTGTCCGGCTACGGGATGTAACGTGTGTGCGGAATTACCCAGTAATACACAACGCGACCGCACGAGCTCTCGAGCAGCCACCCGCCCCAACGGCCACCCTGTGCGTCGACCAATGCGTGCTATCTTGCCTGCGCGCCAGCCAAACTCTGCTTGAAGAGCTTCGATAAAATCCTCGTCACTCAGATCCAACAATTCCACTTGACGCGCTTCGTGGGCGCACCAGATCACGTTGTAGCGAGCACGTGATGAGGATGCATTGGGAATCGGAAGTAACGCCAGAGGGCCTTCAGGGGTGAAGCGCTCATAGGCAACGCCCGTAGTCGCAGACTCGGTCTCGCAGTTAACCGCTATGGCGAATTGCGTGGGGGAGTGATGCACCGCACCAATCCCCAGTCTGCTCCTCAGTGATGAATTTGCACCGTCAGCAATCACGACAAGATCCGCCTCAAGAGAATCGCCTGTACTTAACGTAAGTCGTGGTCTGTCACCTGTTGCGGAGAAATCAACAACCTCAGAGCCTTCTAAAAGCGTCACACCCTCGACCACAGAACAGCCAATCAGGGCGTGCTGTAAGACACTATTCTCAATAACCCAGCCCATAGGTTCGAGATCTTCCACAGGGTCTCGTAGCGTTGCACTTCCAAAACGAGCGCTCCGAGAGACATGAATATCTTCGATGGGTTGAGCGCCCACCGACACCGCCTGCCAAAGCCCCCAACCCTCTAAGAGCCCTTTGGACTCTCGGCTTATCGCCGTTGCTCTGGTGTCCAATGACGCCTCCGGCGTCTCCGGAAGCGCTCGCTCAATAAGGGTTATCGATACGCGATCACGACAAGAGACAGCGACGACATAGCCGAGCAGCAGGCCCGCCAGGCCGCCGCCTACAACCACTATCTGGGCTCTTGGGGTCGATGCACTGTTGGCCAGTGCTGTCTCTGTTTCCTTCACGTACTAAATCGCTTCTTCCGTGCTTTTCTGTGCTTACCCGGCCTGATAACCCGTAACCAGTTGTCGCCTGTCATTCGCTTAGCCCCGAAATATCAAACTGAGTTTCTAAACGACCGACATCAGCGCCTCAATCTCGTCCGCGTCCTTGGGCACACCTGCAGTAAGTACGTGGCATCCCGTTTCTGTGACCACAACGTCATCCTCAATGCGTACGCCTATACCACGCCATTTTGCATCGACATTCATATTGTCCGTCGCCACATAAATTCCGGGCTCAATGGTTAGCACCATGCCAGGCTCGAGCGGGCGCCATTTGCCATTGATTCGGTAATCACCGACATCATGCACGTCCAAGCCTAGCCAATGCCCAGCTCGATGCATATAAAAGTCAGTGTAAGCACCGTCTTTGATCAGCTGATCAACGCCCCCAGAGAGAAGCCCTAAATCCACCAGCCCCTGAGTAATCACCTTCACCGTGACATCGTGGGGGTGATTCCACTTTTTCCCGGGCTTAGTGGCCGCGATGGCGGCAAGCTGAGATTTCAAAACCACATCATAAATCGCGCGCTGCTCTTCGGTGAACTGACCGGCCACAGGGAAGGTCCGTGTAATATCCGCCGCATAACCCTCGTACTCACAGCCGGCATCGATCAGAACCAAGTCGCCCGCAACCATTTTGCAGTTGTTTTCCGTGTAATGAAGGCAACAGGCGTTCTTTCCGCTACCAACAATCGAATTGTAAGCAGGAAAACGCGCGCCATGTTCCGCGAATGTATGTTGAATCGCGGATTCAAGGTGATACTCATAGCGCCCAGGTCTCGACTCGCGCATCGCTCGGCTATGAGCTTCGGCACTGATGTCCGCGGCGCGCTGCATAACACGAATTTCAGCTTCCGACTTGATAAGCCTGTGCTCGTGAAGGAGGAACGAAAGGTCCGATATATCACCAGGTGGCTTCGCACCCGTACGCACTTTGGCGCGAATACTGTTGACCCACGCCAATACCTGCCGATCGAATGCATCGTCATGACCCATTGAGAAATAGATCGTGGAACGCCCTTCGATCAGGCCTGGAACAATGTCATCCACATCACTCACGGGATACGCGTCATTCATCCCAAAATTCTTTACGACACCCTCGGGCCCCTGACGGTAGCCATCCCACAATTCTCGCTCGGGATCTCTATCGCGACAGAACATAATTACCTGACCCTGCCGACGACCGGGTATGAGCACCAAAATACCGTCGGGCTCTTGGAAACCCGTGAGGTACAGGAAATCGCTGTTTTGGCGGAAAGGGTATTCCGTATCTCTGCTGCGAGTCACTTCACGCGCCGCGGGAATAATAGCCACACTGTTTGGCGCCATTTCCGCCATTAGGCGCTTTCGCCGCGCGGCAAACTCTGACTTGCTGATTTTCACGCTTCTAACTCCCTTGAATTCATAGTGTCTTGCACAATACTGATTGCGGCCAATCGGACGTAGTCTGTCAACTCCTCGAGCTGCCGCTCCGTCTCTTCGGACTCTGCCTGATCCGTCTCAACTTGCGCTAAGGCCGCAAAGTCTTTCAATACCTCGGCCACGTCAGGCTGAATGTTTTCACCGATGGCCTTGCGAACCGTCATGCCCTCAGTAAATCCAGAAATAAATCCCATCACCCAGCTGGAAAACGATCGTAATCGCTGCTCGATGGGGTCTTCATCATCAGGGAGCACCAGGCGAAATGCATAGTCGGTGTCCACAATCGCCGACAGCGTTGCGAGATTTAGCCTAGACACCATATCGACCAACTCTCCCTGTACCTGCACGCCTGAGGCCTTTTCAACGGATGACAGCGTCTGCTCTAAATGATGCTGATCATCAGGGCTAAAACCCGCACCCATTAAACCAACTAGCACTCCATGTAACTCCGATGGGTTTAGTGTTAAGCCCGCATTAAAAAGTAGTTCTGCGACTTCGTCCCACTCTGGCATTTCCTCGAACGCACCCAATAAATCCAGCATGATTTTTTTCTCTCGGAAGGCCCTAAATTTGAGGGTCGTATTTTGCATGAGATTGACCCGTTTGGGTCGCTTACCTATAGTGAAGCCCAATAGCGCAGAGGGTGCAATCGAAGTGTCAGAGAAGCTTGTAAAAACGCTCGAAACTAAGATCGATAACCTTATTGAGTTGAGTACAGAGCTCAAACTAGAGAATCAGGCGCTTAAGAAAAGACTCTCTGACCTGCAGCATGAAAAGCGCGACCTTTTAGAGCGACACAGACAAGCCGGAGATCTGATCGACCAATCGATTAACCGCCTTAAAACCCTAGAGAATAACTCCTAATGCGCCAGCACACCGTCAGCATCGATATTCTTGATAAAAGCTATCAAGTCGCCTGCGAGCCAGAGCAAGAGGCCGAACTTAAGCAAGCGGCCAGCGATCTCGATGATCAGATGCGTGCTATCCGATCTACAGGCAAAATCATTGGGTTGGAGAGGGTTGCCATTATGGCTGCTCTCAATTTGAGCCACCAGGTTCTGGTGATGAAGTCTGGCGGACAACCGGAAGACCCTTTGGAAGATCAGCTAAAAACGATCACTAGTCGAATTGATGAAGCGCTTTTTCAACTTAGACAGTTTGAAATTTCTTAATCCCGTCATCTTCCATCAGGTACAATCGAAGCTGACCTGGGGTATTTGCTAGACCGTCAGTCCTCGAGCCGATAATGCACCACCCGGAGATTTCCACTTCTTGCTGTTGTGCAAGCCCGGCGCGACCGGGACGCCTGATGCAGAATGGGGATCGCCACCTTGAACCGCTACGGTTCAAGGGCGACACCGTCGGCGGTACTTTGGGTCACACCTTAATCAAGTTCGGCTTACGCTATGTCATCAGCGAAAGATAAGTTGCGCCGTGAGGCGCTCATTCGGCGCGCCGAGCTCACTACACAGGCGCGGGCAGACAAGAGCGAAGCTGCAATACGACACTTATTGCAGACGCCTGTTTTTCAAGCTTCGAGCACTGTAGCGATCTATATTCCGCTCAAAGTGGAATTAGCACTTGATCGGCTACTGACGGTTGCAAGCGATTTAGCACACCGTTTCGTTGCACCAAGGGTGCTGGCCGAAAGGCAAATGAGCTTCCATGAAGTGACGAAGAACTCAACCCTTCAGCAAGGCTATGGCAATATTAGGGAGCCCGCTGTTACTGCTCCCCACGTCAACATAGATGACATTGACCTGTTTTTGGTGCCCCTTGCCGCCTGTGATCGGCGTGGAAATCGTCTCGGTTTTGGAGGTGGTTTTTATGATCGCGCCTTGAGGAATCAACGCGGCTTTAAGCTGGGCGTCGGCTTCTCTGTGCAGCTCGTAGAGCATATCGAGAGTGAATCTCACGATGTGACGCTCGATGGTTTCATCTGCGAAGACGGGGCGGTGTATTTTTAACCGAGGGTCCAAGCCTGCCAACAAACATTGAAGATCGGCGCGTCCTCATAGAGCGCCTCTGCAAAAGAAAAGTAGTAACGCGAAAACGTTGTGCGTATTAAGTGCAGCAACTGGATTTAATTACGCCGTCTGCACCCAAATTAGCGCTTCAGTGAAGCCGTACCGACATAAACCGCTGTGATGAGATAATTACCGACGCTACATTTGATTACTGATCTGGGCAGCATCGCTCCACGGATTGTCCACGCTGGCCTAGTCGATTGACGCTCGAACTGTAATACGATTGTCTGTTGCCGCGTTGTTATTTGCCGTTAACGCACTGGCGGCGATCAGTAACGCGAGCCCTAGCGTCAGCGCACTGAACAAACCTGGTTTTCTTTTGCCCACTGTTCCCCCAATTATTGTCTATCGTTTTGTGCTGTTTTTATTCTTATTGATCGAAGCGCGCTTCGATCAACTGGGAGCATAATGGTAATTTGTCACATTTCAAATGGGCTATTGAAGATAAATTCTATAGGCCGGATTTTCGGACTCTTCCCAGTAACGAAAACCCACCCTATCCAAGGTTTGAGGCAACACCGAAGTGTAGGCAGCGTCACCCGTAAAGCCGACAAGAATCCTGCCGTATGCCGCCCCGTGATTACGATAGTGAAACATCGAAATATTGAAGTCGTCACCCAGCGCATCCAGGAACTTCATTAAAGCACCAGGACGCTCGGGGAATTCAACACGAAAAACACGCTCACTTATTCCAGTGCCGGGCTGAGGACCTCCAATCATATAGCGTACGTGTAACTTAGCCATCTCGTTATCTGTGAGATCCAGGGCCTGGTAACCTGACGCCGATAACTTAGCGATCAACTCCGCTACGTCATTGCTCATGGGTGCTACGGTTAACCCAACAAATACATTGGCAGAGCTATTATCAGTACCCCGGTAATTAAACTCGGTGATATTGCGCTTTCCAATAGCACCACAAAACG
>CBFHHL010000117.1:0-6835 GCA_965655685.1 Luminiphilus sp. | reverse complement strand
GCCACTCTCTTTGCTTTTTTTTAAGCCACCCAAGATGCACCGCCAGACGCAGCGAGTTGCGGCGCCAATTGATGGCTTTGATGGCAAAGTGGCCATTGCTGATGCTTTGGAACGCGTACTCACCTTCCCTGCAGTTGGTAGTAAGAGCTTTTTGATCACCATTGGTGATCGTTCTGTAACAGGAACGGTTGCGCGTGACCAAATGGTTGGACCTTGGCAGGTGCCTGTGGCTGATGTGGCCGTGACGACAGCGTCACTCGATACGCATCTAGGCGAAGCAATGAGTATGGGAGAGCGAACGCCTGTGGCAACGCTTGACGGTCCTGCATCTGCTCGGCTGGCCGTTGCAGAGGCTGTGACGAATATTTTGGCATCGCCTGTTCAATCGCTGAGGGACATCAAACTCTCTGCTAATTGGATGTGCGCTGCAGGTTATTCCGGGGACGATGCGGTGCTCTACGATACGGTAAAAGCCGTTGGCCTCGAGTTCTGTCCCGCTCTGGGAATGACCATTCCCGTTGGCAAAGATTCGATGTCAATGAGAACTCAGTGGGATGAAGATGGTGAGGTTAAGGCGGTAACCGCGCCCGTATCACTTATCGTCTCTGCGTTCGCGCCTGTTGGGGATGCGCGCGAAACGTTGACGCCAGAACTGTGTCGTGATGAGAGCACGAGTCTGTTGTTGATTGATTTGGGCCGCGGACAGAATCGACTGGGTGGATCGGTGCTTGCACAAACGTATGGTCAGCTCGGAAGCACGGTTCCAGATGTGACTCCCGAGGATGTATGCCGGCTATTTGCAGCGATCAGCGAACTCAAGGCTGAGCAACTTATTCAGGCGTATCATGATCGGTCAGATGGCGGTCTGCTTGTTGCATTGCTGGAAATGGCTTTCGCTGCACGTTGCGGACTCGACGTTCAAATTGACGCTGACGTCGATGGCGCGGCGGCCAGCCTCTTTAGTGAGGAGATTGGCGTTGTGATTCAAGTGGCGGACTCTACGTTGGATCGGGTGAGAGCTACTCTGGCACAACACCAGTTGGACGAGTTCACATCGATCGTAGCAAAGCCACGCCTAGATGAGCGTATCGTTGTTAATACGGCCTCGTTCGAGTTGATCGACAGCCGACGCGGCGCGTTACAGCAGCTTTGGGCGCAAAACAGCTACGCGATTCAGCGTGACAGAGACAATGAGGACTGCGCCGACCAGGAGTATGCAGATATTGTCGCTGATAATCCTGGCTTGAGTGCGACGTTGAGTTTCGACGCAGCGGACGATGTTGCGGCACCGATGATCGCTACGGGTGTTAGACCCAAGGTCGCCATCTTGCGAGAGCAGGGAGTTAATGGCCAAGCTGAAATGGCCGCTGCTTTTGACCGTGCCGGGTTTGAAGCCATCGACGTGCATATGTCAGATCTTAAGTCAGGCCGACGAAAGCTAACTGAGTTCAAGGGGCTCGCAGCCTGCGGAGGGTTCTCATATGGCGACGTTCTCGGTGCGGGAGAGGGATGGGCCAAAGGCGTGTTATTTGATCCATCAATGAGCGATCAATTTCAAGCTTTCTTCGAGAGAGACGACAGCTTCGCTCTCGGCGTTTGTAATGGTTGCCAGATGTTGTCGGCTTTGGCGCCCTTAATTCCGGGCGCTGACCATTGGCCACGTTTTGCGCGGAACCTGTCCGAGCAATATGAGGCGCGGCTAGTGCGTGTTCGTGTCGAGAAGTCGTCGAGTATCCTGATAGCAGGTATGCAAGGCTCGGAGTTGCCTATCGTCGTTGCACATGGCGAGGGTCGGGCGCAGTTTGCCCACGCAAACGACATGTCGTCAGTGGAGACTTCAAACCGTGTTTCGCTTCGGTATGTCGATAACTTTGGGCAGCAGACACACGCCTTCCCAGCGAATCCAAATGGCTCTCCGAACGGCATTACCGGTCTGTGTAATGCAGACGGAAGAATTAATATTATGATGCCGCACCCCGAGCGTGTATTCAGAACAGTCCAGATGTCTTGGGCGCCGAGCAATTGGCCCGAGGATTCAGGTTGGATGCGTTTGTTTCGCAACGCGAGGGTATGGGTCAACTAAACGTGTTGGGCATTAGCAGAAACGAGCGCCACGCGCTAAACTGCGCGCCGTTTGGCGATGCGGCCGGACAGCTGGGTGATATGGAGCATCAATGCTGAATCGTTATTCCTTGTGGAAAAATTTGCTTATAGCGCTTGTTGTTGCTATGGGCTTCTACTACGCGGCCCCTAATATCTACGCGCCCGATCCCGCTCTTCAAATCGGTGGATCCAGCGGTTCGCAGGGTGTTGATGAAGCCATATTAGAACGCGCGAGTGAGGCTCTGACCGAGGCGGGTATTCGTCATTTCGGTCAGGAAGTCCAGCAATCGGGCAAAACAGGCCTTATCCGACTTGAGAGCCGTGACCAGCAATTAAAAGCGCAAGCGGCCTTGCAGCGAGCATTAGGCGACGGCTTCATCGTTGCATTAAACCTGGCGCCGACAACACCTGACTGGTTGGTGCAGGGTGCGGCACAGCCGATGAAGCTGGGTTTGGACCTAAGTGGCGGCGTTCACTTTAAGCTCGAGGTGGATGTCGACGCTGCAACCTCGAGAAAGCTTGAGCAATACGAAAGTGGCATCAAGCGCCGACTTCGTGAAGAGCGCATACGTGGTCGCGTTGCCTTGGAAGGTACGCGCGTTGCTATGACCTTTAGATCGATCGAGGACCGCGAAGAGGCGCGTGCTCAAGTCCGGGATCTGTATCCAGAGTTAATGCTCGATCGCGTTGATGAGAATGGTTCCCAATTGTTCGCGGAGGTGACTGAAGTCACAATCGCGGAGACGGTGGAATATGCGGTCGCTCAGAACTTAACGACACTCCGTAACCGGGTGAATGAGTTGGGTGTTTCGGAGCCTTTAGTTCAGCGGCAGGGAAGCAACCGAATTGTTGTAGAGCTTCCAGGCATTCAAGACACCGCCGAGGCCAAGCGCATACTTGGAAAGGTTGCGAACCTAGAGTTTAGGCTTGTTGCCGAGACTAATGCCCCACTCTCTGAACGACAAAAGTTTGACTACCGCGGCGAGACCCGGCAAGGCATGTCCGAATGGCTCGAGCGCGAAGTTATTATCACGGGTGAGCGCGTGTCGAATGCGGCGGCGAGCTTTGATCAAAATGGTCAGCCTAACGTTCAGATAACACTCGATGGTGAGGGTGGTATGTTGATGTCCCGTGCCACGCGCGCCAACGTAAAGCGTCGCATGGGCGTACTCTTTATCGAGCGTAAATTCCGAACGCAGTACGACGTCGATGAAAACGGCGAGACGGTTGTGATTCGGGAGCCTTACGATGAGAAAAAGGTGCTTACCGCGCCGGTCATACAGTCTGCGCTCGGTGCACAATTCCAGATCACAGGGCTAGATAGCCCTGCGGAGTCATCTGAGCTTGCCCTGATGCTGCGCGCTGGCGCGCTGGCGGCGCCGATAAGTTTTGTCGAAGAGCGAACCGTGGGTCCATCGCTGGGTGCCGAAAACATTGAACTGGGTGTTAAATCGCTGCAGTTAGGCCTCGCGCTTGTTGTGCTATTCATGATCGTCTACTACCGGGTCTTTGGTGCTATAGCCGTGGTGGCTTTGACCGCGAACTTGGTATTACTCGTTGCTGTTATGTCGCTACTCGGCGCGACACTAACGTTGCCAGGTATAGCGGGCATTGTCCTCACTGTTGGTATGGCGGTAGATGCCAATGTGTTGATCTTTGCCCGTATCCGTGAAGAGTTAGCCGCGGGCACATCCAATCAGCTCGCTATTCATAGCGGCTTTGAGCGTGCAGTGACCACGATTCTTGATGCCAATATCACCACGTTGATTGTCGCAGTCATTCTCTACGCTGTGGGCACGGGACCGATTAAAGGCTTCGCAGTAACGCTGTCGGTCGGAATCATCACGTCAATGTTTACAGCGATCATGGGCACGCGCGCTCTGGTCAATTTGGTGTACGGGGGAAGACGCGTTAAGTCGCTGAGTATTGGTCACGTGCCTCTAAAGCCGAATACAAAGGTTGAGGGAGCTTCCGCATGACACCTATTGCCTTTATGCGCGGTCGCTTTGTAGCGGCAGCTATCTCTGGAATGTTACTACTGGCCACGGCAGTGTCCTTGGCAACGCAGCAGCTCAACTGGGGTTTGGACTTCACCGGCGGTACGTTAATTGAGCTGAATTATGAGCAGAGCGCCGATTTGGGCGACATAAGAGCCGAGTTGGCGAACAGCGGTTTCGAGGGTGCGATGGTCGTCAGCTTTGGTACGGATCGCGACGTTTTGGTCCGTTTGCCTATCAATTATTCCGATGCGGAAGGTGCACGCATGGTCGATGTACTTCGACAGGCAACCGCACAGGACATCACACTTCAGAGAATGGAGTTTGTGGGTCCACAAGTCGGTGACGAGCTACGAGAGCAGGGCGGTCTCGCGATGTTGCTTGCGCTGGGACTGGTTCTCATCTACGTCGGTTTTCGTTTTCAAATTAAGTTTGCCATGGGCGCTGTGATTGCCTTGGCTCATGACGTCCTTATTATTCTGGGCTTCTTCTCACTTACCCGACTGGAGTTTGATCTCTCCGTGTTAGCTGCGATCCTGGCAGTTATCGGTTATTCACTGAATGACACCATTGTTGTCTCAGACCGTATCCGGGAAAATCTGCGCAAGATACGAAAGATGGAACCTATGGGTGTGATCGATGTATCGCTCAACGAAACCCTCGGGCGCACACTCGTTACGTCTTTGACGACGTTGCTGGTGCTTACTTCGCTGGCTCTTTTGGGCGGCGATATGATTTTTGGTTTTGCGGTCGCACTACTAGTAGGTGTAACCATCGGTACCTATTCATCGATCTACGTGGCATCCACATCAATGTTGGTTATGGGCGTTACTAAGGAAGACGTCGCTATCCCCGTCAAAGAGGGCGAAGATCAGGACGAGATTGCGCCTTAGAAGCTTTTGCAGGTCCCACAGACGAGAGCAGTACCCGGGTCGCGAGAACAGTCCTCGGTTCGATAATTCCTCGCGGTAGCCGAGCATCGCTAAACAGCGCGGGCGCAGTGCTCGTTACTTTCTAGCGGATAGCCGCTAGAAGCTGTTTGAGTAGCTTTGGATTGGCGCAAACGATGTCGCCCATGCCATCCAGTACGTCATCGCTTCCTTGGAAGTTTGTGACCAGGCCACCCGACTCACGAATTAGTAGCGTGCCGGCGGCAATATCCCAAGGTTTGAGGCCCGCCTCCCAGAAGCCGTCGAGTCGGCCGGCGGCAACATAGGCAAGGTCCAGTGCAGCGGCGCCGGCCCGTCGGATGCCCATCGAGCTTCCTGCGACCTTCGCCAGACCCTGAACATACCACTCCATCCGGTCATCACAGTTCCCTAAAAATGGCGCACCTGTGCCAAAAAGACACTCGCGCATATCGCTTCGGTCGGAAACGCGGAGGCGTCTTCCGTTCAATTGCGCTCCGCGGCCTCGAGACGCTGTGAACTCTTCTTGTTTGACGGGATCAATAATGACCGCATGCTCAAGCTTGCCGCTTTTGATGCACGCCATACTAATCGCATAGTGTGGAATACCCCGCATGAAGTTACTCGTACCATCGAGCGGGTCAATTACCCAAACGTGATCTGCGTCGTCAGGGCCCGTTCGGCCACCCTCTTCGCAGATGAAAGCGTGATCCGGATAGGTGCTTTGAAGGTTGTAGATCAAGTCGCGTTCGGCAGCTAGGTCTACCTCGGTTACGAAGTCAGCCTTGCCTTTTGCCTCAAAACGCAAACGGCTGAGATCATCGGACGCTCGAACAATCAGGTTGCCTGCTTTTCTTGCTGCGCGAAGTGCGATGTTGACCATTGGTTCCATGATTTTGTCCGGACATGCTGGGGGCGCGATCATAGCAAGAAGCGCGCGTTGCCGTCAGGTTTTGGTACACTCGCCGCGCAATATTACAGGCACTTCTATGAATTCCGACAACATCCAAGTTGTGTTGGTCAATCCTTCGCACCCGGGCAACATTGGCGCGGTCGCTCGAGCTATGAAAAACATGGGTCTTCGCCATCTTGTTTTGGTGGATCCTCGTAAATTTCCTGATCCCGAGGCTGAGTGGCGTGCCGCATCTGCTGTGGACATCATTCACGCCGCGCGAGTTGTCTCATCGTTGGACGCCGCTATCAAGGATAGCCAGTTCGTTGTGGGTACCAGTGCTCGCGAGCGACGCATTCCTTGGCCTGTTCAGGATGCGCGACTGACGGCTAACCGCATTGCAAAGCACTCGGTTAGCGAAAGGGTGTCGATTCTTTTTGGGCGCGAGGATAGCGGCCTTAACAACGAAGAATTACGGCGCTGCAATCTTCACTGTCATATCCCGACGCATCCTGATTACGAATCGCTGAACTTATCGATGGCGGTGCAAATCGTCTGTTATGAAATTCGAATGGCGGAACTCGAAGGCACGTTGCCACCAGAGGAGGATTCGCACTGGGAAAACCCCTTCGCCACGACGCAGGATATGGAATATTTCTACCAGCATCTAGAAGAGACTTTGGTCGACCTGGAGTTTCTCGATCCCGCCGCACCAAGGCAGTTGATGACGCGGCTACGTCGTCTCTACAGTCGGGTGCGTCTCGACGATATGGAAGTACAGATACTCCGCGGTATCTTGAAAGAAACGCGGCGGGTAATTCGGGAAAATCACACGAAATAAGCAGTTCTGCTGGTAGCGCGGATAATTCTTGACTAAACTAGTCGGGTATTACGTAAGTAAGAGCGTCATGCGAAACGAATGAAACTGACTACCC
>CBFHHL010000116.1:0-14432 GCA_965655685.1 Luminiphilus sp. | reverse complement strand
AGAACGACCTCTGCCATGGGGATGTCGTAAATCACTTGCACTTGTTGACCCAGGAATTGAAGGTCGACCTGCATACCCCGCTTTTCGACGCAGAGAGTAATCACCGAACCAAGGTAATCTTGAGGCGTCAAAATCGTACACCGAGCAATGGGCTCTCGCATGCTTTCAATGTCACCCAAATCCGGTAGCTTTGACGGATTGTCTACGTTCACCACATTGCCCGACTTCTTCACTACCTCGTAAATAACCGTCGGGGCCGTGGTGATCAGGTCTAAATCGTATTCGCGTTCAAGTCGCTCCTGGATAATTTCCATGTGGAGCATACCGAGGAAGCCACAACGAAAGCCGAATCCCAATGCGTCCGACGTTTCAGGCTCATAAAAGAGCGATGCATCGTTCAATGTAAGTTTGCCGAGTGCATCACGAAAATCTTCGTAGTCGTCTGCATTGATCGTGAAAATGCCTGCGTAGACTTGCGGCTTGACCTCCTTGAACCCCGGCAGGCTTTCCGTATCTGGTGCGTTACCAGCAATCAAGGTGTCGCCTACAGGAGCGCCTTTAATGTCCTTAATACCGGCAACAATAAAGCCCACTTCCCCGGCCTGCAGTTGATCGGTAACGGTGCGTCTGGGGGTGAAGACTCCAACCATGTCCGCTTGATGCAGTTTACCCGTTGACTTCACCATGAATTTGTCACGCTTCTTGAGCTTGCCCTGCTTCACGCGCACGAGTGACACTACGCCTAGATAATTGTCAAACCACGAGTCGATGATAAGCGCCTGAAGCGGCTGTTCTCGGTCGCCTTCCGGTGGCGGTATGTGCTCGACAAGGTACTCGAGTGCGTCCTCAATACCCACCCCTGTCTTCGCACTGACAGGCACTGCCTCACTGGCCTCGATACCGATAATTTCTTCGATCTCGTTTTTCACACGCTCTGGCTCAGCCTGTGGAAGGTCCATCTTATTGAGAATAGGGAGTACCTCGAGCCCCTGTTCAATCGCTGTGTAACAATTCGCTACCGATTGAGCTTCGACGCCCTGGCCGGCATCAACAACCAGAAGCGCTCCTTCGCAGGCCGCCAGCGAACGGGAGACCTCGTACGAGAAGTCGACGTGTCCCGGGGTATCAATGAAGTTCAATTGATAAACCTCGCCGGATCGTGCCGTGTAGTTGAGCGTCACACTTTGCGCCTTGATAGTGATACCGCGCTCTCGCTCAAGATCCATCGAATCGAGCACCTGCGCTTCCATCTCTCGGGCAGATAACCCACCACAATACTGAATGAACCGATCAGCCAGCGTCGACTTCCCGTGATCTATGTGCGCAATGATGGAAAAATTTCGAATGTGACTCAGTTCGGTCACGACAACTCCCTTTGAATTATAGGGGACGAATGCAGACCCCGAGCCGGCGCAGTTTAGCGCAGGCCCGAGTGCTATGCCCACTTACGCTTCAGTCATTTTCCGGTACTTTGATACCAATGAATAAAGGAGCCCCCTGGCGTATCAAGCGCACAGAGATCGAATCACCAGACTCAATGTTCTCAAGTGCCTCTTCCATATCGCGCAGTCGACTGATGGCTGTCTTACCAAAGCGGGTGATGACATCGCCACCTCTCACGCCAGCTTCAAAGGCCGGCGAGTTTCTGTCGACATTCATGACGACAACCCCACCACGAAGGTCGGCTTCCGCGTCCTCATCCCGATTGAGCTCTCTGACTGCCATACCGAGTGCCCGAACCACGCCAGGTTCAGATGCACTGGCGACAACGCTGGGCGTCTGACCCGCCTCAAGTGCGCCGATCTCAACATCTAGCGTCTCCTCATCACCATCGCGAATGAGGGTCATTGATACGGTCGAGCCGGGTGAGATTAAGCCAATGACATGCGGCAAATCTGCTGACACCTCAATCGACTCACCGTCGACTTCAACAATGATGTCTCCCGATTGAATGTCAGCCCGCGACGCTGGCGAATCCTCTCCCACCTGTGCAACCAATGCACCCCGCGGACGATCTAAGCCAAATGACTCGGCCAGTGTACGATCAACATTTTGGATGCTAACACCGAGCCAGCCTCGCACAACCTCACCGTTGTCACGTAGCTGCTCAATAATGTTACGTACAACCTTCGAGGGAATGGCGAAGCTCAAACCAATGGAGCCTCCTGATCGTGTAAATATTTGGGAGTTAACACCGACCACTTCACCGTCCAAATTGAAAAGTGGACCTCCCGAGTTACCGGGATTAATTGCTACATCAGTTTGTATGAACGGCACATAGTTCTCTCCACGCTCTGTGGGAAGACTGCGACCTTTAGCACTTACAATTCCGGCGGTGACTGAGTAGTCCAGACCGAACGGGGAACCTATTGCCAAAACCCATTGCCCGACTTTCAGATCCATTGATTTGCCAAGCTTTAAGAAGGGCAAATCATTAGCATCGACCTGAAGTAAGGCTAAGTCTGAACGCTGATCGGTACCGATCACCTCAGCATCGTATTCACGACGGTCCGACAATCGGACGATGACTCGATCCGCGCCATCGACCACGTGATGATTGGTTACGATATAACCGTCCTCGGAAATGATGAAGCCGGAACCAGACCCACCCCGAGGTGCTGGCGGATTTCGGTCCAGGAAAAATCGCTTGAGCGCATCAGGGAGCTGCTCCAACTCTTCGAACTCCTGCATCCGCTCTGAGTTGTTTTGGCCCGGCCCTCTGACCTCTGCCACTACCTTCACCACAGCCGGTGAGGAATTTTCCACGATTTTCGTAAAATCGGGCGGTGATGCGGTTGCGATCTGGCTTACAGACAGGCAAAAAGAAAAGAAAATTGCTCTCATCAACATAGAAAACTCCGAGAAAACGTTAATCACTGCGTCAGGAAACTCTGGGGACTACAGCGCTGGCTCCACATGGGTGACAAGATCACTGCTGCTCTCCAGCACCCTTTCCAACGAAGGTTCAGTAGTGCCCAGCTTTCCACGCGCGTCTAGCCAGCGCAGGAATAAAAAACCGACCGTCAAGCCTAGGAAAAATGCGACAGCCACCTGAAGGTCGCTGTCGTTCGTTTGCAACGCCGCGAACACCACACCTAAGCCGAGCGGTCCTCCGTATAAGAGTAACGCGCCTCTGGTTAATGTGGATCCTCGAATGGATATTTCAACCCTGTCATTGATTGAACACGCAGCAGCGCGTAAACGTTTCGAGTCTCTAGCTCTGACCAGCCCTTTGTCACTGGTGAGTATGCCTGCCAGCGTTCGATGGCCACATCCCGAGCGCGCAGCGCAGGACCCACAGGCAGAGCTTCTCATCGTCTCCACCCAGACACCCGCCTCCTCGATCGCAACGACGCGTCCTGATTCAACAATATCCACGATCAACGCTGCCCTGCGGTTAACTTAACTGCATCAGCAACTACACGCGCGGCGGCCAGCGGTACCTCACCTATCACAGTGACCAGGATGTTCTTGCCAGAAACCAGACTGCCCCGAGTATAGGTGAGTGTGGCACCCCGACGAACAGCGCCTTCACCCGGCTTCACTGTATTCGGCAGCGGCTCAAAAATCACGGTTGCCGCCGCAACACCATCTGAAACAAACAAGGCTTGCCCCTCGTAGCCCAGAGCGAGACTCGCTCTGTAACCTTTTGGCAGCCCAGGTACTTTGAGGAATCGCGGAGTCTCACGCGAGGACCGATCGTTTGTCTTCACCTCGTCAAGGGGTTCGATAGTAACCGTCGCATACTCGTGCCGCTCCAGCAGCTCGCCTTTTTCGCTAAACGTATCTGAGCGAAGGATGACGTTCGACTCCTCATCCAACGCCAAAATGTGTCCCAATCTCAACGTATCTTTTGGTCTCAAGTGCAGGAGTCGGGTGGGTCTCCCTGCTACTGTGGGTCCCAATGCAAGGGTTACCGTGTAAAGCTCCACGACCTCGCAGGGCGTTAGATATCGCCCATACGGTAGGCGAAACGTCTGCTCGGCATTAATCCCACTAGAATTAATGAATTGCGCTGTGCGAGTTTGCTCATCAGAGCTCTGAGTCACAGCAACAAAATCGCGCCCTAGCGATGACTCTCGCAGAAACGTTCCCGTGACAGTGAAATTATCACCTGCCTTCTGGAGTAGTTGGATAGCCACCGCGATTTCTGATTCAACAATGCACTGCGCACTGGCGAACGGAGCACACCCAAGCCCCAAAACGACACAACATATGGCCCCGAAACAGCGGACTGACTTAGTGGTGCTACTCAAGATTTACTGACCCACTTCAGGCTCAGAAACTCGTGCAACAAAGGGAGAGATACTCACAGCGGTTGTCGTAGTCTGATGCACTACTCCTAAGGACCGTGCCCGCTCCTCTGCGAGTTCATTATAAAAGGCTCGCGTCGCCGCAGCTTCCGCTCTCGGATCAAAACCGCTGCCCAACGGAGGTACAACTGGTGGCTGGGGAAGCGGAGAACTTTGCTGCGCAAAGCTCGCCTGTATCGCCCCCGTACCCGGCAACTGAACCACTGCCCCGGGCGCCGTAAGTTTTTGGATAGGTTGATCATTAAATAAGAGCGCCTGCTGGCCCCCTAGCACGACCGCAATAGTCACCGATGCCGCGACCGCCATCGATACTAGTGGATTTGCAAAGCGGGGCTTGTCTATAGATATCGCGGCCATCACACGCGCACTTACGTCTACAGAGTTTAACGCCGAGGCTCCCGATCGCATGACTGCGCGATACTGCTGTTGACGCTGCCAATATGCCCGAAGCGACTCTGATTCCTCACCAACCTTCAAGACTCTTGCGAGATCGAGGTCATTCGCTTCCCCATCAATCAGCGCAGACACACTTTCGAGACCTACCATCTTTGAAACGCTGCTCTCTTGACCGTGGGTTTCAGCTTCTGGAGGCGAGAGAGTTGATCTCTCCTGATTATTGTTCTCTTTCAACCTTAGTTCCCCTGCATTTGCGCCGTAATCTTTGAATCAATAGCTTCACGAGCCCTAAAAATACGCGATCTCACTGTGCCAATCGGGCAATCCAATACCTCAGCAATCTCTTCGTAGCTCAACCCTTCAAACTCCCTCAACGTTAACGCTGCCCGAAGTTCCGAGGGCAATCGCTCAATAGTCGCCGAAATTAACGATTCCAGCTCCTGCCCCATGATGACCTCATCCGGGGATTCATTGTCTCTCAGCCTACCCGGAACCTCTGATGACTCCGAATCATCCAACGCCAGATCTGAGGAGGGCCGACGGCCCTGCGCTACTAAATGATTTTTAGCCGCATTGGCCGCAATTCGGTAGAGCCATGTGTAAAACGCACTGTCACCTCGGAAATTGGGCAGCGCCCTGTATGCTTTGATAAATGCCTCTTGGGTAACGTCCTCTACTTCTGCGTGATTACTGATGTATCGCCCCACCAATTGGGCCACTCGCCCCTGATACTTCAACACCAACAAATCGAAGGCTCGCGAGTCGCCTTTTTTGGCGCGCTTTACAAGCTTGTCATCCCCATCGCCCAGTGCCAACGTACCGCTTCCTTAATCTAGGAACTTGCGAGGATTATTGCTCATAACCCCCCGACAGCATTGGCCGCCTCACAAATTCCTGCATCCTATGACTTCATTGCTTCCGAAAAGTTCACTTTATTTGCAACAATAGCATGACCGTGGCGATTAATGC
Source organism: Luminiphilus sp. (assembly GCA_965655685.1). Taxonomy (GTDB): domain Bacteria; phylum Pseudomonadota; class Gammaproteobacteria; order Pseudomonadales; family Halieaceae; genus Luminiphilus. The sequence continues at coordinate 8,754 of CBFHHL010000116.1, read as the reverse complement.
TTGCCGTAGCCATTCACTGGAGCCCAGCTTGGAAAGTAAACAATTTGACGTACTAATTGTCGGCAGTGGTGCTGCAGGGCTGAGTCTGGCCTTGCAATTACCCGATACGCTGAGCATCGGACTTTTGTCCAAGGCGGACATTCACTCTGGTTCCACTTCGTGGGCACAAGGGGGAATGGCGGCCGTACTGCACGAACGCGATACGGTGCAGTCTCATATAGATGACACGCTTCAAGCAGGTGCTGGACTATGTCATGAGGACGCGGTTCGGTTTACCGTCGAGCAAAGTACTGAAGTTGTTAATTGGCTTGTTTCCCAGGGTGTGGACTTTGATCTGAGAAGCGATCAGCCGGATGACGAGTTCAGAGAATTTCACCTAACTATGGAGGGCGGACATTCGATTCGTCGCATACTCCACGCGGCGGACCAGACAGGTAGCGCGATTTCAAAGGCCCTAAATCTACGTATTGCTGAGTGTAACAACGTCGAGATACTCACCGATCGCTGTGTCGTCGACCTCATCTGTGACGATCATCGCATTGCGGGCGCCTATATTTTGAACACAGCAACCGGCTGTGTTGAGCCTATTGGCGCGCCGACCATCGCTCTCGCAACAGGAGGCGCCAGTAAGGCCTACCTATACACAAGTAACCCTGATGGCGCTACCGGGGATGGCATCGCCCTCGCGTGGCGAGCGGGTTGCCGCGTGGCAAATCTCGAATTCAACCAATTTCATCCGACTTGCCTGTACAACCCAGAAGCGCGTACCTTTTTACTCACCGAAGCCTTGCGCGGCGAGGGTGCAACGTTACATTTACCGAACGGTGATCGATTTATGCCCCGCTTTGATCCGAGGGCAGAGCTTGCGCCGAGAGATATCGTCGCTCGCGCAATAGACCATGAAATGAAGCGACTTGGCTTGGACTGTGTTTTCCTCGATGTCACCCATAAGTCGCGTGACGAGATCAAGGCGCATTTCCCTACCGTCCAAGCGCGCTGTCAAGCCCTGGGCATTGATATGTGCGTCGAAAGAATTCCGGTAGTTCCCGCCGCGCATTACACCTGTGGCGGGGTCATTGTAGACCAGCACGGAGCGACTGATGTGCCGGGACTCTATGTCATTGGAGAAACGGCGTGCACAGGTCTTCACGGTGCAAATCGCATGGCTAGCAACTCACTCCTTGAATGTTTCGTCTACGCTACAAGCGCTTCAAAACATATAAGAAAAAATCATTTATCAGTTAAAATCAATAACTTACCGCAATGGGACGACAGTCGTGTGAGGGTCTCCGACGAAGCCGTTGTAATTAAACATAGCTGGCAGGCACTGCGCCGTTTGATGTGGGACTACGTTGGTATTGTCCGCACCAATCGTCGCCTGAAACGCGCCGCAAACCATCTGCGGATCTTGGAGCAGGAGGTGGATGACTATTACACGAGCTTTACGATTACCAAGGAATTGTTGGAGCTCAGGAATCTGACACTGGTATCGAAATTGATGGTCGCGTGTGCGAGGAATCGAAAGGAATCTCGAGGGCTCCACTACAACAGTGACTATCCAAATACGTTACCTAAAGGCATCGACACGGTGCTACTGCCACCCAACAGTCGCTCGAAACTAACTACCTTACCCTTTTACGGGCCGACCTGATGTCCGGCCTGAGCTTTCTTGTGTGCTCGGATGGTATCAACGATGGGCGAGAGGGCGTCGCTTGGTTGAGAGCGCTCCATTAGCCACTCAAACAGGTCTTGGTCGGCTTCTCCCATCAGATCCTTGTAGAGCGTCTTCATCTCATCGCTAAGTAGGGGGTACGCGTTAACAACGAAATCTTCGAGAAAAAGATCGAGCTCCAACAGGCCTCGACGACTCGCCCAACGCATTCTATTGTGATCATCATGGTTTATCATGGCGTTACCCTACTTGAAACAAGCAGATTGTTCGAGAGGTCGATCATCACAAGGGTAATGAAGATGAGTCAAAAGCTGAGCGACACCATTCTCGAGTTCAATGGCAGTGACGCGCGCACTGTTCTACAAGGGCAAACTACGCGAAATTTTGTAGACGCCGCCGTTGGCAGTGTTTTGGAAGGTGCCTTTTGCGACTTAAAGGGGAGAATCATCGCTGATTTTTGTGCGGTGATTGTGCGTGATAACCGCATTCTGATGCGGACCGATACCGAGGTGGCCGCTGGTCTCACTAGCCATCTTCAGAAGTACCTCATGTTTTCAAAGACAACCTTGAGATCATCCAGCATGTCGGTGTGGGCATGTGAGAGCAGCTCTTTGACTGACTCGGATATTATTTCGGAGAGTACCATTACCTTTAAGCAACGAGGAAACATTGCCGAGATTTGGGCAGAAGAAAGTTCCGTGCCGGAAAATCTTATTACTCCTCAAGCCTACAGCATCCATCGAATTGTAAACGGCGATGCTAGGCTCGTTAACGCAACAATCGGCAAATACCTTCCGCAGGACCTCAATTACGATCTGAATGGACGCGTCGATTTTGACAAAGGCTGCTACACCGGACAAGAAATCATCGCGCGCTTACATTATCGGGGCGAGCCCAAACGTCGGTTGCATTTACTCAGCGTACCCACGCATGTCGGTATTGCAGCGGGAGAAAAAGTCCTCAACGCGCAGGGAAAGCCAATTGGCAGCGTTGTAGAAGCTGTCGTCAGCGGCGATGTTTCGCTATGTCTCTGCGAGGCGACTCTGGATATAGAAAGCCAAGCACCCTACATTCTCGGAGAGGCGGCAGTCAGTAGCGATCTGCAGCAGTTCTAAGATGACAGCCAATTAATCGACTGCTCGCCACGCGATATTAGCCAGTCGTTTGTTTTACTAAAGTGCTTGCAATCGAAGAACCCCCTGTAGGCACTCAGTGGGGATGGATGGGGAGCAAAAAGCACGAGATTATTATCTCCAATAACCAACTTTGCCTTTTTCTGAGCATGCGAGCCCCAAAGCAGAAACGCTGTAGGTGTTTGCGACGAGACAATCGTCTCGATGATTCGGTCGGTTACACGCTCCCAGCCTCTATTTCTATGTGACTCTGGCTGTCCTTTACTCACCGTTAATACGGTATTTAAAAGCAATACGCCTTGTTGCTCCCATCTTGCGAGTAGACCACTCTTTTCAACCGGGCGACCCAAATCCCGCTCAAGCAGCTTGAATATATTGGCAAGCGATGGTGGCGACACCGTGCCTTTCGGCACTTCAAACGCCCTGCCTGTCGCCTGCCCAGGTTGATGATACGGGTCCTGGCCGAGAATAACGACCTTGATATCAGCAACCTTCAGTGTTTGCAGGCACGTAAAAAGAGACTCAGTTGGGGGATATACCTCTCGGCCAGCCGCCAATTCAGCCGTAATAAACGCTTCTAGCCCCTTACCGGCACTGCCCGTCAGGAGATCATCGAGGACTGGTCGCCAGGCTATTGGACATTGATCAAGTAGCTTACTCATCCGTAAAGAGGCAGTCCTTATGGCTTGATGAAGGTTCGTTTTTTGGGGACGTGCGGCTCAATCAGAGCCTTGGAAAACAATACTGCCCCAACTGATCACTGATACGCACCATATCCTTGGACAAACGGTTCCATTACGAAACCCTATTATTACCGACAACATTGAGCACACCGGGATAGATTATATCGAGCGAGAATCTGACGTTCTCCTCTCCACCTCGGAACTCTTACGAAGCCTTCGCTCTGAGCTTTTGTAGTGTGCGTGCGCTATAGCCCGCTTCTGCTGACACCGCTATCACCCCGAGCCATACCAAACCAAAGGTTGCAATGGTGACCGCGGTAACGGGCTCCTTAAGAACAAAAACAGCGACGAGGAGCTGTATGGAAGGACCTACATATGTCAATAAACCGATCGTGGATAGTGGCAGTAACCGTGTTGCGGAGACGTAAGTGAGTAACGGTGCGGCCGTAAAGACGCCTGCGAAGATCAATAACAGATCAACCTTTAGACCATGCATACCCATCCCCGCGCCGGCATGACTAAAAATCCATATCGCAGCAAAAGGAGCCATACATATTGATTCAAGGAAGAGCCCTTGCATTGAATCGGCACTAATCTGTTTTCGAATTGCGCCATACAGGGCAAAACTGAGGGCGAGGGTCAGCGACACCCAAGGTAAACTCCCATAAGCTAACAGCTGTACCAGAACTGCGATAACCGCCAATGTAATCGCCAGAATATGGACCGGCTTGGGTCTTTCCCCAAGCATAAAAATCCCCAGGGCAATAGTGAGTAAGGGCAACATGAAGTAGCCCAAGCTCGCCTCCGTCGCCCGTTCATTGGTGACAGCAAAAACATAAACACCCCAATTAATGGTCAGCATCAGTGCGGCTAGCGCTATCCGAAGCGCAAACTTTAGCGAGCGCATCAATGCGAGAGTGTCATTAAGACGGCCAAAATACAGAACGATGAGGAACGTGACCGGCAATGTCCAAAGCGCTCGGTGTGCCATCACATCAATAGGCCCAACAGGCTTGGTTTGAATCCAGTAAAGCGCCGCGACACCCCAGATGAAGTTAGCGGACAGAGCAAGTAAGATACCTTTGATTGTTTCGGCTTGAGTCACCTGATTAACCTACCTGCACTCAACGTCACATAAGCGCGCTAATAAACCATCGGGACGTTCAGGATGCAAGGATCAGGCCATATTAAATTCAATCCGAAAAAGACCACCCTGCCCCCTCATACGCGAAACGTGGTCTTGTTTTCATGGATATCTGTCTCACGCATAGTGACCACTCCTGTCTTGAGCTTTTTAACGCTTCTGTTCGTTGCCCAAACGCAAGCAGCGTCTCGCGAAGCCAATGGAATAGCACCCGTTCAACCAGATGCGCCCACGGTCAGCTCAGCAACAGTAAACACCTTGGAAGTCTCTACCGGACACGCTTTGCCCGAGAGCGTCGTAAAGTTTGAGGTACCAATCCAAAGAATTGAAAACGGCGAGCGCAGGAACTTCATTGAGAATTGCACGGCATATGCTGTGCAAAAAACAGCCGAGCACTATCTTTTCCTCTCCTCCTGGCACTGTGTTGATGGTTACAAAGAGGGTCGTAACTCGCCACGTGTTTATCACGCGGCCAACATGGCAAAGCCCATCCTTCTCGAATCGGGAGGCAGCATAAATAGAGACTGGCTCCTCATGATGGCGCCAAAATATGCCTTTGGCGAATCACTCTCCCTCACACCTCCCAGCCCTGACCCCGTTAAAAAAGGAGAAACCCTTTTTGGCTTTGGTTGGGGCGGTTATGAACAAAGAGCTCGAGCTTCGCTCAAAGCGCTAACCTGCAAAGCGATGGAGGTGGATGCACAACTGACGCTCGGTTGCGTATTTGCAAAGGGGGACTCGGGTGGTCTCATTGCGCGCAAGATCAACGGCAAATATGAGGCTGTAGGCGTTATTTCTTCCGGCGATTCATCCACGGTCACCTATGCTTATCCAATTACCACCTTACCGCCCGACGTGCGCTCACAGATCCTTAGAATCAGTGATTGAGTTGATGAGTTGACCGGGCCGTAGCATCGGCCCCTATGTGAGCCTCTCCACGTGCTTTTGCCAGTGAAATCTGCTTTTGACGCTCAGTGAAGCGCTGCTTCTGCTGCTCGCTGTGAGCGTCATGGCATCGAGGACATGACACCCCAGGCACATACAGATCGGAGGTTTTTTGCACTTCGTCAATGGGGAATCGACAAGCGTAGCACTGGTCATAGCTCCCTTTCTCGAGGTGATGATCTACCGACACACGACTATCAAAAACAAAGCACTCTCCATTCCATCGAGACCGCTCTATTGGCGTCTTTTCCAAGTAATTGAGTATGCCACCCTGTAAATGCCAAACATCTTCAAACCCCATGGAAACTAACAACGAAGTTGATTTTTCGCAGCGGATGCCCCCAGTACAAAACATAGCCACCTTCTTGTGCTTGCGAGGGTCGAGATTTTCCTCAACCCATTCGGGGAATTCCCTGAAACTTGTCGTATTTGGGTTTATCGCACCTTTAAAAGTTCCAATTTCAACTTCGTAATCGTTACGCGTGTCAATTACCAGGCAATCAGGATCGTCAACTAGCGCGTTCCACTGCTCGGGCGATGCGTAGCGGCCAACACATTGCTTGGGGTCGATGTCCGGGCGTCCCATCGTAACGATCTCTTTTTTTAACTTGACCTTCATGCGCAAGAACGGCCGGTCTGTGTTGTAAGAAAATTTACATTCCAGATCGGCAAGGCGGTCGTCACTACGGAGATACGCCAAAACATCTGCTATGGCCTGATGAGTCCCGGCAATCGTCCCGTTGATACCCTCATAGGCCAATAGCAGGGTTCCGCGGATGCCCCGGGCTTCACAAAATGCCAACAATGGGTCTCTGAGACTTTTATAGTCCTCCAGACGAACAAAGCGGTAAAGCGCAGCGACTTGCGTGCTCGAAACATCCTCAGCCATTAACGGCCTCCACCAAGACAATCTGGCGAGTCCGGTACAACACCCTTAGCGTCCCACTCCGCTGCCGTCATTGTATGCAGTGCTAGCGCATGGATAGGCCCCTGCATGAGGTCGGTTAATAGTCCGTAGACCTCCTGGTGGCGCTTTACTAGGCGCAAACCATCGAACTTATCCGAGACCAATGTGACCTTGAAATGGCTCTCAGAGCCCTGTGGCACATTATGCATGTAGCTCTCGTTCACAATTTCAGAAAAAACGGGTGAAAAAAACGCCTCCAGCCGGCTTTCGAGTTGATTCTGAATACTTTGCATGGCTTAGACTCCTAAAACTGGTTGAAGGATACCAGACAGACCGAAAACTGAGCGAGTACCGATGACAAGCGCCACCATGGATATTTGGTTAGATTCAGCCCGCTACGACAGCGAGACCTTATCTACGCTTCGGGACAACTTGGTCCGGGTTTTTAACCTACCGATCCATCAAGCTAACACCTTAGTCAACGGTAATACTCATCGAATCAAGCGGGCGTGCTCCCAAGACGAAGCAGAGAAACTCACAAAACAATTCGCGTCTTGGGGTATCGAGCTTCGAATAGAGGCCAGCACGGGGGAAGATTCCAGAGACACTGAAGAGGCACAAGCTCGCACAACGCCAATGTTCACTCTCGCACCGCACGGAGACAGTATTCCAAATCTGATGCGTGACAAAACCCCGCCCAATGTAAGAACAGATCATTTACACTTAACGACCGAGTAACTCCTCGTCTGGACTAAAGTGTGAGCGTCTCCCCCACTGATGCTGTTGAAAATCTAACCAGCTATCCCCGAGCACCTCTGTGGCGTCACTTGCTAGCGATGGTTTACGACCTGTTTTTGGTTGTTCCGCTTTTAATGGTTACCTCTGCTCTATTAGTGGGAATTTATGGCCCCGTTGAGACGGCAGCAGAGCGAGTCGTTCCGGCTTGGCAACAATGGATTTTGGCCTTCACAGCACTGATCGCTTTTTTTGGTATCTTTTGGCGTCAACAGGGGCAAACGCTCGGGATGCAAGCTTGGCGCGTAAAGCTCGTAGTGCAAGAAAACGTAACCGAGCGAGTGACCTGGAACCAAGTGATAAAAAGGGTCGCGGTTGCGTGTTTACCGCCGTTAGCCGCCCTCATTCCTTTTCTATTCTTTGATATAAATAGCGCGCCCAGCGGCATTTACATGCTGTCCACAGTTATCGCTGCGTCGGGCATACTTTGGCGTTTCACAAATTCGTCACAACATTACCTGCACGATATGCTTTCTGGCACGGAGTTGCTCCAGACCCCAAAGCGAAAGAGGTAATCGCTTCTTTTTAAGTCTGTGCGCGAGCCGATCCTGTTTGGCTTATGGGGAGTAGCTTGTGGGAAGTGCTTTATGGGAAGTGGCTTGCACGGGCCCACGGGTGTGGGCCAGAGCTTTTCTGCCGGCGTGAGTGAGCGCTGCGCCGGCTTAGATTACACTCGCTGCCGCAAGCTAGGATGCCATAATACCCAATGTCGAGCTGCAGCAAGTGTTAAGAGCGCCGTGCCTGCTCATGTTGACATAGCGATTGTTTTCTAGTGTTGGCGCCTCAGTAGTAAGACTCCAACCACCCAACACATCATAACGGTGAGCAAGGCCGCAACACCGCCACCCAAGCCCAGAAGCAGACTTACGGGGCCAAAAAAGTCCTGACTTATTCTGAAAACCACGCCGGCAAGCACACCCACAAAGATCCGTGTGCTCATATTGCCTTCTCGGAGCGGGCCAAAAATAAATGACATCGCCAGAACGACTAGTCCTGCACAGGAAAGGGGCTGAAGCACTTTATTCCAAAACGCTAACTCAATATCGTTCGCCAATAGTCCCTGGCCACGCAGATAATTGGCGTATTGCCAAAGCTGAGTAGCCGGAAGGCTTTCTGGCTTGACCGCATCCAGCGTCAGCAAGTTGGGTGTGATTTCCGATTCCCAGACTAGCGTTGTCAAGCGCTCAATACGTGTGCCTGTATCGGTTACACTGGTGGTAGAAACGCCTTCTAGTAACCACTGTTTACTCTGGTAAGTACCCCGATCCGCACTTGTGGTGCTCCGCAACGTCCCCGTTTCATCGAATTCAATCAAGATGACGCCGAAGATTAAACCACCTCGTTGCACGGCCTCGACATTGATGAACGTGTTACCGTCACGATTCCAGGCTCCATAGCGTCCTGCCATATTCGGATCATCTCGTTGTGCTATCGCGCGCTGGCTAATAGCCATCTGCTCGGACACCGGGGCTACG
>CBFHHL010000115.1:0-5717 GCA_965655685.1 Luminiphilus sp. | reverse complement strand
CTGAACCAAACGCTGGTTTGGTAAATTCAAAGGGCGGCCTGGGCCGCCCTTTACAAGTGTTAGGTATCGCTACTCAACGTTGGTCGTTATTGAATGCGTTCTGCTGAACTACTACCCAGCGCGGGCCCCGCATGGAAAGTTACTTATAAGCGTCCATCAAATGACGTTTGTAAAGCTTCCCGTTTTCCATCCGCGGCAGTTGCTCCATAAAGTCAATACTCTTGGGTGCTTTCACGGAGGAGAGTCTCTCTTTGCTCCACTGAATTAGATCAAAAGCGAGAGAGTCGCTCGCTTCAGCATGGTTCAGCAACTGCACAACTGCTTTAACTTCCTCACCGTACTCTTCGTTCGGAATGCCGAATACGGCAACGTCCGCGACTTGCGGATGACTCACTAAGAGCCCCTCGATCTCTGCTGGATAAACGTTGACGCCCCCAGTGATGATCATGAAATTCTTTCGGTCAGTCAGATAAAGGTAACCCTCCTCGTCGAGATACCCCATGTCACCGACGGTACCCCAGCCACGGGTATCAAAGGCTTCCTCGGTTTTTCCCGGCTCATCGAAATACTCGAAGCGAGCAATCTCATCAAAATAAATCTGCCCTACTTCACCCGGTGGCAAGACATTCAAATCGTCATCTAAAATCTTCGGCACGCCAGTGAGTGGTCTACCAACTGATCCCGGGTGCGCCAACCAACCCTCTGAATCAATAATGGTGAAGCCAACGCCCTCCGTCGATGAGTAGTATGCAAAGATTACAGGCCCCCACCACTCAATCATTTTATGCTTGATATCTATGGGGCAAGGCGCAGCGGCGTGGATTGCACAGCGCATGCTTGAAACGTCAAATTTACTTCGAGCTTCCTCGGGTAGCTTCAGCATTCGGACAAACATCGAGGGCACCCATTGGCTATGCGTCGCCTTATGGCGTTCGATAAGCGCTAATGCCTGCTCCGGGTCAAAGCGCTCCATGATGACCGACGTACCGCCACCAGACATATTGAGCGTGTTATAAAACAAAGGCGCTGAGTGATAGAGCGGCGCCGGCGATAAGTAAACGGTCGAATCATTAAATCCAAAGTACATACCGGCCAGTTTGAGCGGATGTGGTGCATCGAGTGCGGTGTTTTCCGGTGCTCGGAAAATACCTTTTGGCTTCCCTGTGGTCCCCGATGAATAGAGCATGGGCACCCCAAGACTCTGATCGGCAATGGTATCGGTTGAAAGTTCAGAAACAGCCGTGTGCCAGTCTTCGAAGCCCGCGGCCTCGCCACCGATAATGAACTTTCTCACGAGATTTGGGGCGTGTTGTGCCGCTTCGGCTGCGACATCGCCCAGTGAGGCAGAAGCGATAAACAAACGCGCATTGCAATTGTTGATGATGTAGGCGGTTTCGTCTTGTTTCAGGTGCGTGCTGATAGGCGTGAAGACAACACCGGCTCGAGCACAGCCAAACACCACCTCAAAAAATTCGCGGCAGTTCTTTAACATCATGGCGATATGTTCGCCGGTCTGAACCCCTGAGGCGCGCAGCAACTGGGCGACCTGGTTGGCCCTTGCGTCTAGCTCCGCAAAGGTGACCATCTCCCCCGAAGCGCCCATGATGAACGCTGGCTTATCAGGCGTAGCAGTCGCGTGATCAGTGATTGTAGGCATTCTCTTTTATCCTTTTTATGTAACGCTTTGCTGGACTAATATAAGCGTTAAGTAAAGCGGACAAAAGCCCTTAGCAGTGAAGGATCAGAAGATGACAATCGCCTACTTGAACGGTGAATATGTTCCTCTCGAGGACGCAAAAATCTCACCAATGGATCGCGGCTTCCTGTTTGGCGACGGCATCTACGAAGTGATCCCGTCTTATGGCGGCAAAACCGTCGGGACGGGGCTGCATATGACTCGCTTTGAGAATGGACTGCGCGAAATTGGCATAGCGATTCCCTGGAGTCGGGCAGATTTGGCTGAGATATTTCGCGAATTACTCGAGCAAAACGGTAACGGGAGTTTGGGGATCTACCTGCAAGTTACACGCGGCGTAACGATGACGCGCAATCACGCGTTTCCCCAACAAACAAAGCCCACAATATTTGCTTATACCTTTGATATTCCTGAGCCCGATAACGGAGATCGAGAGACAGTAACGCAGTGGAAAGTCTCTTCAGGACGGGATCTAAGATGGCAACGCTGCCACATAAAGAGCACGTCGCTGCTCGGCAATGTCTTGCACATGATGGAAGGCGTAGGTTCAGGTGCGGGTGAAATTATTCTCTTTGACGCAGCAGATAATTTGACCGAGGCCGCGGCTTGTAATGTATTCGTGGTCAACAACGGCGTTGTCCGAACACCACAACTCGACAATCACAAACTAGCCGGTGTCACACGAGACATGGCGCTTGCGATACTGAGAGAACACAGTGAGCTAGAAGTAATAGAAGAACCTATTTCACGACAGGAAGTGATGGCCGCCGACGAAGTCTGGTTGAGCAGTTCTACCAAGGAGCTCGAGCCCGTTGTGGCAATTGACGGCAAGGCGGTCGGCATCGGCGTGCCGGGACCCGTTTGGTCGCAGGCACAAGCGCTGTTTGCCGCGCATCGCTTCGATCATTTCGATTGATTTTGCTTACTTGTGCTTGCTTAAAAGAACATCTACTTCGGACCGCAAGTCCTTAGTTCAACTAAGAGGGTTCAGTCAGAGTGCCACGTCCAAGCCGCTTCCACATCGATCTTGAAGCACTTACTCACAATTTTAACGAGTTGAGTCGTCTCGCGGGATCACGTCGAAAGATGGCTGTGGTTAAAGCAAATGCCTATGGGCACGGGGCAGTGGCCTGTGCTCAACGTTTGGAGGCCTTTGTCGATGCTTTCGCTGTCGCTATCACCGAAGAAGCCATTGAGCTACGGGAAGCTGGAATCGACAAGCCTGTCCTGGTGCTGCAGGGCCCCCACTCTGCTGAGGATGTGAGCGCCATAGCGCGCTACAAACTTTGGCCGGCCATATCAAACTACCAACAACTGGAATGGTGTCACAAACTGGCTCATAACTTCGATCAAGTGTGGCTGAAAGTCGACACTGGAATGCATCGCTTGGGCTTTGACCCAAAGGACGTTGCCGACGCTCAGGCAAAGCTACACAACCTTGGCGTCCAAAACATCACGTTGATGAGCCATCTTGCTGACGCTGAAGACGTTAATTCGATGCTGACTAAACGCCAGACATTGCGCTGGAGTGATCTTTTGGGCAGCACTACCGGAACAGTTGAGATCGACCAGGGTGCGAGCTTCTCTAACTCTGCAAGCACAATAGGTGCAATTTCTCCTCCTGAGTCTTGGGTCCGTCTCGGGTATTCACTCTACGGTGGCTCGCTGATTTCCCTCCCGCCCGAACTGACCCTAAAACCAGTCATGAACTTCACATCAGAAGTAGCCGCGATACGATGGATAGAGAGCGGTGAAACTGTGGGGTACGGTGGCAGATGGGTCGCAAAGAGACGAAGTCGAATAGCGACCATCCCTGTCGGTTACGGAGATGGTTACCCAAGGGCCGCAGCGGATGGGACCCCAATTGGGACGCCCTACGGGACGGTGCCACTCGCCGGAAAGGTGTCGATGGACATGATTACTGCGGACGTCACTGACATGCCCGACATCGAATTTGGTACCAAGGTCACCCTATGGGGAGGCACACCTAGCATGGATGAAGTCGCGACTTATTGCGGCACCATTGGCTATGAATTGTGCACGCGGATTACCGAACGCACACCGCGCTCGTTTAGTCGCTAAATCACGTTTTCTCGCACCCAGACGTCAACTAATCATATATCCTATTCTTTGATGAGCTTTTGAGTAAATGAATTGAATAACGAGCAGAGGCAACCCGCGCCAAACTCAACGTCAGCTGGACCCGTTTTTGCTGCAATCGATATCGGTAGTAATTCGTTTCATTTAATCGTGGCGCGCCTGGAACACGGAGAGATTCGACCGCTGCACGTGCTCGCGGAGAAAGTACAACTGGGTAAGGGGCTTAAAGATCATCAACTTGCAGCTGATGCGGTAGAGCGAGGTCTCGCGTGTATCGAGCGATTCCAACAACTCTTAGCGTCGGTCAAACCCGACAAGACACGTGCGGTTGGCACCAACGCATTGCGTCAAGCACATAACCGCGAGGCGTTTACCGAGCCGGCAGAGGCCATTCTGGGCGTCCCTGTTGATGTTATATACGGGAGAGAAGAGGCTCGGCTTGTTTACTTGGGCGTGGCCCACACACTTGCGGATGACAAGAACAGTCGCTTGGTTGTCGACATCGGCGGCGGCAGCACCGAGTTCATTTTGGGACAACAGTTCGAGCCCAAGCGCCTTGAGAGCCTCCAGCTAGGATGTGTCAGTTACAGCGATCAGTTTTTCCCCGATGGCTTAATCGACAAGAAGCGATTCAAGAAAGCGTACAATCAGGCGTGCATTGAAGTGTCTCATATAAGGCGCCACTTCAAACGCGCGAATTGGATTGAAGCTGTCGGCTCCTCAGGCACATTACAGGCTGTTGAATTACTCATTTCAGCGGCGGGCTGGCGCAGCGAGGGGATAGACCACAAGTCCTTAAAGAAACTGAAAAAAGCGCTCTTAGAATTCGAATCCGTTGATGAAATTCATCTCGAGGGACTCAACGAGCGACGACGTGGCGTAATAACCGCAGGTGTGGCGATCACGCTTGCGATCTTTGATGTGCTGCAAGTGGAAATCATGCGGACCTCATCGGGCGCACTCCGCGAAGGTGCCATTTACGATCTCATTGGCCGGCGCAGCCACGAGGACGTCCGCGAACGAACCGTGCAAGCAATGCTTCAGCGCTACGGGGCTGATACGCAAAACGCGGAATCTGTCGGCACCTATGCAAAGCAACTTGGTATTGAAACAGCGGACTCGTGGCATCTTAACGAGGACGATATCGATCTTCTGTCTTGGTCGGGCAGACTTCATGAGGTAGGCATTGCTATTTCACAAAAGCACTACAATCGTCACTCAGCGTACCTGGTAGAGAATTCTGATATGCCTGGCTTCTCACAAGGGGATCAGCTGTTCATCAGCCGGCTGCTGCGCGGGCACAGGGGCAAGCTGCCAAGTTATCTTTTTGATGGGATACCGGAGAGTAAGCGTCCAAAGTTTGGCCGGATGCTAGTGCTTCTTCGCTTGGCGGTTACCTTGAAGCACGCAGAAGTGCCGCCCATTAGCTCAGAGTTTTACGCAAAAGCCGATGGCGAGATCCTGGAGGTTAACTTCAGTCCTGAGTGGAGAGAGTCTCATCCACTGACTGTATGGGAGGTAGCAGAATCTATCTCCATCTTTAAAAAACTTGGCGTCACTTTAGAAGTGTCAACCGTTTAGAAGGCGGGGTAGGAGTGCAACGCGAGACGCAGCGCAGTAAGGCTTTGTAAGTGTCGGAGGCACCGATTCTCAACCTAGCCACTTTGACGTCTTCGAGCAGAAGGTTACCTACCCCACAACTCTCTCAATGACTTTCTCTTTTGACTGGTTGTCTAATGCTGCCGTGAACTTGGGCAAAAATGGGTCTTTGATTAACCAAAAAAAACGCCTCTTAAAAGAGGCGTTTTAGAAAGAAACCGCTGTTAATTCAGCAGGAGACTCGCTTACAGGTCATAGCCGCGCTCATCGTGGAGCACAAGGTCCAAACCTTCCGTTTCTTCTTCATCATCGACCCGAAGAC
>CBFHHL010000114.1:0-3516 GCA_965655685.1 Luminiphilus sp. | reverse complement strand
TAGAAATCAATCGCATTGCTACCCAAAATCTTCCGACCCGCCTCTGGGTCAAACCCTTTGAATGTGTCGAGATAATATTGAGCAGTGTTGGGCCAGGTGCCCTCTGGGTGAGGGAAATCGCTTCCCCACATGATTTGCTCAAGACCGATTTGATCTTTCATGTCTAGATCGCGCCGTGGCACGCAAGAAGCACCAATGCCGCAATTGCGCGCAAAGTATTCGCTTGGCGCCATAGACAGATGTGACCGGAAGTCACCGAGCTTGGCGGAGAACTGGACGTCGGTGTAGTTATGGTCGAGCAACATCAGCCAAGACGGCACCATGAACATCGTACCACCCTCGACGACCATTGCTTTTAGCCGAGGGAACCGCTCAAAGACGCCTCCCCAAAGCATGAAGGTCAGCGGGCGATAAAGCCAAAACATGACTTCTGAAACATAGGCGCCCATGGCGCCCGGCAGTTCAGCGCTGCGATCCTCGTTGGGGAAGGCTGGACCAAAGTACTCGTTATGGGGCGCTGGCCCGGAGTGGAAGTGAATCACGATGCCGAGATCTTCGCAGACCTCCCAGAACGGATCGTATTTAACGTCATGGTAGGCGGCATGCTCGCCCCACATCGTCGGCAGCATAACCCCCTTTAACCCATTTTCGTGGCACCAACGAGCCGCCTCAACCGCTTGTTGCACATCAAAAAGAAGTGGAATGGACGCGACACCAAAGTGGCGCTTGGGGTCGTTCGCAACGAGTTCTGAAAGCCAACGGTTATGCGCCATCGCACCAGCCCACTGTAGCTCGGGGACAGCATCTTTTGGAGACAAGCCTAGGCCCGCGCCAAAGGGAGGCGTGTTTTGTTCGGTAATGCCGTCGGGGAAAATAATTTCCGCAGCGATACCGTCTTTGGCCAACATCTTGTGCCGTTCGCTGTATTCCCAAGCGCCTTTCAGCTCCTGCTGGATCGGCGCGCGCCACTCGTCGTTGATCTCTTTTATGAGAAATTGTTGCTCGGCCTTATCCATCATGTCGATTTGGATATCTACGGCCATATCGATGAAGTCGTGGTATTTGGTGTCCACATAAGGCTTGTATTGAGCGATGGGCAGTCCTGCATGGCAGTCCGTGGAGACGACAGTTAAACGGTCAGTCATAGAATCCTCGTTGTGTGCGTTTTGTTATTTCTTAATACGTTGAACATAGGGGACGCGATGCGCAAGAGCAACTCATGGCGAGGTCTTGTCTTAGTCCGCTTGAGGGGCGTACGCCAAGTGGGTCCTTTCCCATGTTACCACACTGCCTAAACGCAATAGTCATCTCAACAGTGCCTAGGGTAACGGTTCACGGGTCACTGGAGTTTTTCGAGCTCGCTGTCCAGCCAATACATCTCATAGTCATTCCCTACCGGTTCAGCGCGTTGCTTGAGATATAGCAGTGTCTCTGCCCTGAGTGATCTGAGTGTCTCGGTCGCTCTTGCGCCTTCGAGTAACTCCAGCAGTAATAGCGCTTTTTCGGGTTCTGCTGCATCCAGGTAGGCTCGCACCTGCAATGTCGCCGCCTCAAGGTCCATCAGGTTGGCAACATCAGCCAGAATGGCGCGTTGAGAAGTGGGGTAGAGCTCGCTCGTGTGATCAAAGTGGAACCACGTCGCGTAGTATTCCCAGATCGATTTAACCGCCCAACTGACCTTCCCATGGGATTGCGACAGGCTTAGATCCGGCGGCAGCGTAATGCTGCTCATTAACGCTTCAACCGAAAAGCCCGCATTCATACCCGCGACTGTTTCGTCGTGAACGTATTGCACCGCATCGCGAATTTTTCGCAAATCACGTGCAATTTGCTCGCTACCGATCACAGGGTCGAGATGGCTCGGCAAGATCATTTCCGGTTCGAGTGCTAGGATGCAGTTAAGCGAATCGACGTATTCGATGGGCTTACGCACTTTCTCGCCACGCATCGTGAACACATTGGGGAATTGGGGAAACTGAGGACCAAAAAAGTCGCCCGAGAGCAGTATCTTATCGTCAGGTAACCATAAAACGATGTTGTCTGCGCCCTCGGCGCCGGGTGTACCGTGAACTTCGAATCGTCGTCCGCCCAAGGTGAAGCGATAGGGCTTGTCGTTATCGACGCGAACATCAGGAACCAGGCCGCGGAAATCCATGCCCGGGAGCGTACGGGGTGTTTCGGGGATCCACGGGAAGAGGGTTCGGTTGCGCTGGTGGAGATAGGGGTTAAGCTCGGTGAGATAGCGCTGCTCTTCCTCAAACTCCTCATGCGCAATGATCTCAGCGTTGCCTTGGTCCCATAGTCGGGTTCCCCCTACATGGTCGGCATGACTGTGGCTGAGGATGATTTTTCTGGGCTCTTGGTCGCCTACGGTCTCTTTTAGTTTTGTAATCTGCTCGCTTGCCTGAATGATCAGGCCCGTGTCGAATATGACGCTTCCTTCGCTCGTCTTGATAGCAAAACTGTTACCCACACCTGAGGCGCGAAAGATATCGGGCGCCACTTCATCCACTTTGATTGGAAGTGTAATGAGTTCAGCAGCAGCGAGACCGCGCGCGTTGTTCTCGGCCACGACTCCAGACATGTTGGCAACCGCTGCTTTGCCAGCAGCACTGGCGATGATCTGCCGAGCCTTGCTCTCCAAGCTATCCAGATTGGGCAGCACCAGCACGGCGACCAATACGATGGCAAGGACACCCAAAGTGATTAGAAGATTTCTCGGCTGCATGGTTTTCACTCTTATTGTCTGCGCGATACTCTGTCGGCAGTAGTGTGCCACAGCACGATAATAAAAAAGGAAGGTGGGTTATGGTCCGAACAGCGGCCTTTTTATTTGGCGCCATCATTTTTCTGATGTCGTCATCTGTATTAGCCAGTGATAGGCCAAACATCATTGTTATGGTGGCAGATGACCTAGGCTGGGCCGATGTGGGGTTTCATGGCAATCAGATTATTGAGACACCCTCACTCGATCGCATTGCCGCTGAAGGAACCCAACTTAATCGGTTTTATACAACCCCAATCTGCTCGCCAACACGGGCGGCCTTGATGACGGGACGGGATCCGATTCGCCTGGGCGTTGCTTACTCTACAATCATGCCTTGGCAGAACAACGGCATACACCCTGAGGAGACGTTTCTCCCTGAGCTGTTTGCAGATGCGGGTTATCAGACAGCAATGGTTGGCAAGTGGCACCTTGGGCACGCGCAGCAGACCTACCATCCAAACTCGCGTGGCTTCGAGCATTTTTACGGGCATTTGCATACCGAAGTAGGGTTCTTCCCGCCGTTTGCGAGTTTGGGTGGTAAAGACTTCCAGCGAAACGGTGTATCTATTGACGATCAGGGGTACGAGAGCTACCTGCTCGCTGACGAGGTGAGTCGCTACATACGTGAGCGAGATACTGAAAAGCCGTTCTTTATCTATATGCCCTTTATTGCGCCCCATACGCCGCTGGACGCGCCAGAGGATCTGAAAGCCAAGTACGCTGATATGGAAGATGATCGGGGTAAGTCG
>CBFHHL010000113.1:0-18849 GCA_965655685.1 Luminiphilus sp. | reverse complement strand
CAGTGGCAGACATGTCACTTCCAACCTCAAAGCAGTCGGGACCCAGTCGGTCGAGTCCCTTGGTCGAAATAGTGTTGTACGTCTGAACCTTATGCATATCTGTGCCTCAATGTCTGCGCAATGAAGCACAGCAATGGGTGAAAATAGTTGGATGGGGCGTCGGTCTTGTGTTCGCAATGTGAGTCTAACACAGGGGTGATGCTGTAAGTCGGGCAAGAACTCGCGTAATATGCGCGCCCGTCGCGCTGTCGACATTAATCACCGATACGGCGAGCGCTAATTTCTTAACTACGGAGATTCGGAATGTACAACAACGGCGATTTTGCACGCTGGAGACGTCACCCATGGCACGGTATGGCGGCTCATCCTGGAGACGACAAAGGTGTCGTGACTGGTTTCATTGAATCGCTTCCTGGCGACACTATTAAGTATGAGTTGGATAAAGACAGCGGGTACTTGATGATCGATCGTGCGCAGAGAACAACGGCTGCCCCCCCCTGTCTTTATGGCTTCATCCCTCGAACCTACTGCGCCGAGAACGTCGCTGCTCGCTGTGCTGGAGTCGAAGAGGCGGATGGTGACCCATTAGATATTTGCGTTTATTCCGAGCGCGACATCAACCGAACCGACATCATTCTTCACGCGAAGGTACTCGGCGGTATCCAGATGATCGACGGCGGTGAGGCTGACGATAAAATCATCGCAGTGCTTGATGGCGACAATGTTTGGGGTGGGGTCGAGGATCTGGCGGACATGCCTTCGATAATCGTTGAGCGCTTGCAGCACTACTTCTCAACTTACAAGCAAGTTCCGGGTAAAAACCCCAATATTAATGTTGATGTTGTTTACGGACGCGATCAGGCGCTCGAAGTTATCGCCGCGGCACAGGCTGATTACGATCGTCACTACGGGCACCTTCACGCCTAAGCCAAAGCACAAGCCCAGGCGTCTTGGCGAACGCAGATGTGATTTCGGTAAAAGGGCGAGCAATGGTTGAAAGACCGCTCGCCCTTTTTAGGTTTAGGAATGGTTGCCCGGGTCGAGGTCCACGCTCACGCGCTGTGATCTCTGAAGGGGTTGTGGAAAGCAGCAGGGCTGAGAGGGTTGGTGTTTAAGTCGGGCCGGGTTGTCGCTATCAGCCCTGTCTCTCAAAGTGCTTTGTCCGGTGTAATGTTTTACCGACGCTATCACACAACTGCATTCTCATAGCGGCACACCGATAGGTGTTCTTTGAGAAATGGGCTACGTTCCCCTCTCCGAGAAAAAACTCATTAGATAGACGTCATATCCGTGTTTGTTGGTCAGCGTCTTTTGGATAAGAGTCGCGCTACAAGAGATTGGAGAACCAACAATGATTATTAGACATGCTATCGCCGATGATGCGGCTGCAATCGCCGAGCTCAACGAGGTCTTTGCATCGGTTACTAGCCCTATGGACGCTGAGCGCTTTATGGCGTTATTCGCGTTAAGTAGTTTTTGTCTCGTCGCTGAAAATACCAATGCGATCTTGGGTTTTGTTATTGCCATGAAGAATGGCGCCCCATATGACAATGGGAACTATCAGTGGTTCGAGGCGCGAGTTCCCGACATGGTTTACGTCGATCGTATTGTTCTAGCCAGCGATGCACGAGGCAAGGGCGTAGGCCGGCAGTTATATCGCTATCTTTCAGAGCTCGCCGTGGGTGCAGACTGTCGCACCATGACAGCAGAGATTGATATCGATCCACCCAATGAGCATTCTGTCTACTTCCACGCTAAGTTGGGTTTCTCTGAGATGGGGCGGCGAACGCTGGACAGTGGTAAGCGTGTATCAATGCAGTCTGTAGCGCTGTCTCATTTTGCCGATCTTTGATCTGGCCGATCTCCTGCCCGTAAAAACAACATCAGCTTCCTTATAAACGATGAGAGTTTTTACGATGCGTTACGTTCTTAATACCCTGCTGGCATTGTCAGTGTTGATGGCCAGTTGGTCCGCACGGGCTATCGAGGAACCCGCCTACAGCGTTGTCAAAGCTTGGGATGAGGAATCTATCGAGATCAGAGATTACGAATCGCGAATATTGGCTGTTACTGACATGTCAAAAGGTTCGAACTCCGGATTTAGAGTGTTGGCCGGATACATCTTTGGGGGTAACGAGCGAGAGCAGGAGATTGCGATGACCGCGCCTGTGCAAAGCACTATGCCCAAGCAACCGAGAGCTGAAATGGCATTTGTTGTCCCGAGCCAATTCGATATCGAGGATCTACCCACGCCGAACGATGAACGTGTCGGGTTTCGTGAGGAGCCCGCTTACCGGGCAGCTGTTATCCGCTTCAGTGGATGGATGAGCGATACAAAAGCTGAACGGCATTGGCAAAAGTTGCGGAAATTCCTAAACGAGCAGGGTATTCAGCCACTCGGTGAGCCTACTCTTAACCAATACAATCCGCCGTGGACGCCTCCGTTTATGAGGCGCAACGAGATTATTGTCGCAGTGGCTCAGTAGCCTTTAGAGACGACGAACAGATCTTCCAAGGCATCACCCGCCAGGTATCGCTCGAAATTATCTTTCATCGCTGTTGCTACCAAATCAATGGCAGTGGGCGCTGCTGTATGAGAGGTGACGTGGACG
Source organism: Luminiphilus sp. (assembly GCA_965655685.1). GTDB lineage: Bacteria > Pseudomonadota > Gammaproteobacteria > Pseudomonadales > Halieaceae > Luminiphilus. The sequence goes on along the minus strand of CBFHHL010000113.1, from coordinate 16,237 downwards.
CGAGGATGCTGCCAAAAGCGATGGTAATTTGGAAGCGGCTCAGTAGTGAATACGTCGAGGACCGCAGTGCTAATGGTATTTGTATCGAGAGCGCGAAGCAGTGCGTCGTCGTCGACTGCATTCCCTCTGCCAATATTTATGACGATTGCTTTATTGCTCATGGCGGTAAATGCGGCTTCTCCTAGTACGTGGTTGGTGGCCTCCGTCTTTGGGAGAACGGACACGCAGTAATCGAGGCCTTCAAAAAACTGAACGTCTCCACTTTTAAAGCATCGCGCGAAACCCTCAGTTTGCGAGCCTGAAGTATTCATACCTCGGCATTTAATGCCAAGAGGCTTAACGGCCGCGGCAATTGCGCAACCGATGCTGCCCGTTCCCAGGATACCCATTGTCTTACCTCGCACACCCGTCTCGGGCGAAGCGTCCCAAGTCTTTGCATTGGCACGTTCGATAATGTTGCGCTCCAGACTCAAAATCCATCCCAGTACAAATTCGGACATTGCTTGTCCAAACACACCTCTCAGCGGTGTCACCGAGACCGACGTCGGAACTTGTCCCGCTAGCGAGTCGACACCCGCCCAAGTACTCTGAATCCACTCCAAATTTGGGAAATAAGGAGCCAAAACCTTGGCGTCGTGAGGAGATGCCACCATCACTCTTATTGCTTGCCGATCCAGAGCCTCAGGAAGTGGCAAGGCGGGATCTAGGGTTAAAGATTCGATTTTTCCACTAAACAGCGCTTCGACGGGTCCTCGCCATGCGTCAGTTTCAGCGGCGATGACAACGACTTCGGGTCGGAGTTTTATCATTTTTCGATTACTGCCTTTTTATTTGGCGTACCAAGAGCACTTAGCCTGTAGGTGTCTGAATGTTCCTGATATCATAGCGTTGTCTCGCACCTGACCGGCTTAAAGCATGGCGGTCAAGTCCAGGTTTATCCACCTAATTTACTAGCAATCCAGCTCTTACCGCAGCGCGTAACGCAGTTGCATCCCTTTTTATTACCGTAGCCTTTAGTCGATCAAATGGAAAAATTGCGTCAAGAGTGGTTTTCAAACGTTAGAAACGATGTGCTGGCAGGTCTCGTTGTCGCACTCGCACTGATTCCAGAGGCGATCGCGTTTTCGATTATCGCAGGGGTTGATCCGAAAGTTGGGTTGTACGCATCCTTTTCGATAGCAGTAATCATTGCTTTCACCGGGGGTCGACCGGGGATGATCTCAGCAGCCACTGGTGCCATGGCTTTGCTGATGGTGACCTTGGTTAAAGAGCACGGTCTTGAATATTTGTTTGCCGCCACGGTACTTACCGGTGTTCTGCAGATTATTGCCGGCTGGATTCGTCTCGGAGAGCTTATGCGTTTTGTGTCACGGTCAGTCGTCACAGGCTTCGTTAACGCGCTTGGGATCCTTATCTTCATGGCACAACTTCCAGAGCTGACCGGTGTCGGCTGGCAGGTTTACGCTATGACGGCGGCAGGGCTTGGGATCATCTATGGCCTGCCCAGATTAACGACAGCAGTTCCGTCGCCACTTATTACCATTGTCGTGCTGACTATCGTTGCCATTGCGCTTGACCTCGATATCAGGACAGTGGGAGATATGGGGGAGTTACCGAGCAGTTTGCCGCAGTTTTTGGTGCCCGACGTCCCGCTGACGCTGGAAACATTGCAAATCATTTTCCCTTATTCCGCGACCCTCATGGTTGTCGGTCTACTCGAATCGCTGATGACAGCGACGATTGTGGACGATTTGACTGATACCCCGAGTAACAAAAATCGTGAGTGTGTTGGTCAGGGCGTTGCTAATATCGCGACGGGGTTCATTGGCGGTATGGCCGGTTGCGCGATGATTGGGCAGTCGGTGATCAATGTGAAATCGGGTGGGAGAGGGCGGCTTTCTACCCTTGTTGCGGGCGCTCTTTTGTTGATCATGGTGGTGTTTGCGGGAGATTGGGTGAGTCAGATCCCTATGGCTGCGCTCGTTGCCGTGATGATCATGGTGTCGATTGGCACTTTCAATTGGGATTCCATCAGAAATCTGCGTAGCCATCCGAAGAGTTCGAGCGTCGTCATGCTTGCAACGGTTGTAGTGACCGTGGCAACCCACGATTTAGCGCAGGGCGTGCTCACAGGGGTGCTTCTTTCGGGTTTCTTCTTTGCACACAAAGTGGGTCGCATACTTCGTATTGAATCAGCGGCTTGTGACGACGGTAGGGCTCGGCGTTATACGGTGTTTGGTCAGGTCTTTTTTGCGAGTGCTGACAGTTTTGCGCAAGCGTTCGATTATCAGGAAGTAGTCGACAAGGTGCATATCGACGTAAGTCGTGCACACTTTTGGGACATTACTGCCGTCAGTTCGCTCGACAAAATTGTTCTCAAGTTTCGTCGCGAGGGAACAGACGTCGAGGTTATTGGCTTGAACGAAGCTAGTGCGACGATGGTCGATCGCTTTGGTGTTCACGATAAAGACGGAGCAGATGATTTGCTCCTAGACCATTGAGGTTCTGGGATGCGCACTTCGAAAAAAGTCCTCGCCTGTGTTGATAAATCAGATTACGCCCAGCATGTTGCTGATTACGCGACCTGGGCGGCGGAGCACCTGTCAGCGCCTCTCGAGTTGTTGCACGTCATCGATCGCCATCAGGAAGTAGCATCAGGGATTGATCGTAGTGGTTCGCTAGAAATGGATGCCCAGGAACATTTGCTGGAGCGCTTCTCATCTGAGGAAGGCCAAAAAAATCGTGCTGCTCGAGAGGAGGGACGCTTATTTTTGAATGCGCTCAAGGCAAAGTGTGCCGAGCATTCCAAAAAGTCGGTGGACACCCGTCAACGCTATGGTCAGTTGCTTGCGACCCTCAAAGAGCAGGAGTCGTCCGTGGCGATGTATGTGCTGGGCCGGCGTGGTGAGTCAGCCTCAAGGACGCGCCGCGATCTCGGTCGACACGTCGAGGCAATTTGCCGGCAGATCCGGCGGCCTATCCTCACGGTAACCAATGACTTTCGTGCGCCGCGGAGCCTATTGGTTGCGTTTGACGGTGGGAGAATGACACGTCGAGGGATAAAACTTATCGCAGAACGCAGAAGCCTCATGGATTTGCCGGTTCACGTCATCATGTCTGGGCGGCCGGGCCAAGATTCGGAGCGTCACCTCGAGTGGGCCGAGAACACCCTGAAGACCAAGGGCTTCTCTGTCGATGCGTCATTTATTCCCGGTGACCCTGAGCAAGTGGTGACCCGCGCAATTGAAGAGCGCGAGGCAGATCTTTTGATCATGGGTGCCTATAGTCACTCGCCGTGGCGAAGCCTGTTAATGGGAAGTCGAACCAACGACCTACTCCGTGCTTCTCAAGTCGCTACAATCACACTCCATGATTGACGGTCTCCTGCGATCTTAAAGTCGGTACATGCCGGACCAAGCTGTGTACGGCCTGTCGCGATTCACAGAGACCCTCTAATAATTAAAGCCTTTGTCAGCGTCGTTGAGATTACCAAATGCATTAGAGCCGGTGGCGTCTGACATCCTGAATTTCACCCTTTGCTCCCGCGCCGAATCTCGCGCCGGGGTCACCCGTCTACGTAAGACATTGCAAATATTCGCGGGTCTGAAGGATCTATCCAAGATTGCCACTTACGAGAGGCTTCAGAGAAAGCAATCTCCATGCTACCTTTCGGTCGTCTTTAGGAGGTTTTTATGCGTGTATTCGTCGTCTTGTGGGTGGCTCTTTGGAGTTCGTTGGTTTTGTCGTCAGAGGTCGACGGGTCGACCGATAATCTCGAGTCGGTATTGCTGAATACGCAAGAAATGCCCGGTTTCATTCCGCTTCACTGGGATGGGGATGAAGGTCGACTCTACGCCAATATCAGTGATATTGACGGGCCCTTTATCTATTACAACGGTCTGTCACACGGTCTTGGATCCAACGATCTAGGTCTTGATCGCGGTCGTCTGGGCGATACGTTTCTCGTTGAGTTTAGGAGAGTAGGTAAGAAAGTTTTTCTCACGGCTCTGAATACAAAATTTACGGCGCGATCAGAGGACACACAGGAGCGTCGCGCGGTCTATGAGGCCTTTGCAGAGTCCATCATTTGGGGCTTCACTGTCATAGAGTCGAGTCCCGATTCGATAGTGATTGATCTAACAGACTTTGCACTGACTGATGCGACGGGGATTGCGGACCTCCTTGCAGCTCGAGGCGAGGGCACTTTCAGCATCGATGTTAGCCGATCCGCGATTTACACACCAAAGACCAAATCCTTTCCCGATAACACGGAGATCGATGCGACGCTAACTTTCGTTGGTAAATCGAGAGGTAGCATTCTCGGGACGGTAGCTCCTAAGGCCGATGCGCTAACGGTTAACGGGCATCACTCCTTTGTTCGCTTGCCGGACGATGGTTACCAACCTCTGCCATACGACGCACGAGCGGGCTACATTCACTCGGGTGAGGCAACGTTGATCTACGACTACGCGAGCCCAATCGACGCCCCGATTAAATCAGCCTTTGCACGCCGGCACAGGCTGGAAAAAGTAGACCCTACCGCCGAAGTTAGTGAGGCGGTAGAGCCGATTGTCTACTGGGTCGATGCAGGCGCTCCGGAGCCGGTCAAATCTGCGTTAATCGAGGGTGCTCTGTGGTGGAATCAAGCGTTTGAGGCAGCCGGCTACAAAGATGCGTTTCAGGTAAAAGTGCTACCCCCTGATGCTGATCCGATGGACATACGCTACAACGTCATTCAGTGGGTTCACCGATTAACACGCGGATGGTCGTATGGCTCTAGCGTAAGAGATCCGCGCACCGAGGAGATTTTAAAAGGTCATGTCACCCTCGGGTCGCTGAGAGTGCGTCAGGATTATTTGATTGCGGAGGGGCTTCTAAGCCCTTATGCCGAGAATGGCGATGCGGCGAATAAGTTGAGTGAGTTTGCACTGGCGCGCATCCGGCAGCTCTCAGCCCATGAAGTGGGCCACACGCTCGGCATTGCGCACAATTTCTCCGCCAGCGCTGATGGCAGAGCGTCGGTTATGGATTATCCCCATCCGTTGGTAACGCTCGATGGGGAGGGGCAGGTGGTTCTTAGTGATGCCTATGACGTTGGTATTGGGGATTGGGATAAGCGAGCCATTATCTGGGGGTATCAAGATTTTCCTGATGATGTTTCCGACGCAGAAGGACGCGCAGAGATTGTGGCTGAGACGCTGGCGTCTGGCTTGAGTTTTGTTGCAGACGAGCACGCTAGGATTGGCTCGCGCGGGAGCGCTGGACCTGCCCACCCCAAAGCGAGTCTTTGGGATAACGGTGCCGACCCCGTGGCAGAGCTTAATCGTATTATGCAGTTGCGAGCTGTTGTACTGGATGACTTCTCCGAGCGAGCGATTCAGCCAGGACGCTCGATGGCCTCGCTTGAAGACGTCTTAGTGCCTGCTTTCCTGATGCACCGGTATCAGGTGCAGGCTGCAGCGACAGTGCTTGGTGGAACTAGCTTCACCTACGCGATGCGAGGTGATGGTCAGGTACCGAATGAACGTGTTCAGGCAACTGACCAGCGCGCGGCGCTGTCGGCGATGTTGGCGACTCTCGAGCCCCGCGCACTCAATATTCCCGAGCGCGTGACTTCGCTCATTCCGCCGCGACCACCTCAGTCGGGCGCAAGTCGAGAGCTATTCCCAAGGCACACGGGCTACGTATTTGATCCTATGGCTGCGGCAAGCACCGCGGCGCTGATTACGCTCGATCAGCTCACAGATCACAAGCGTGCGGCCCGGCTGAATAATCAGCACCGTGTTGACGCATCACTTCCAAGTTTTGGTGAAGTACTGACGATTCTGATCGATGATCGTTGGCCCGAAACAAAAGACCCTGAACTTTTGAGTATCGAACGCGCCGTTCAATTATTGCTTGTCGATAAGCTCGGGGATTTGCTCGCTAATAGCCACGCAGCACCACAAGTGCGCGCAGATGCGTTCGATGCGCTCTCAAAGATTAAGCGGCGAGCGGAGCGCGCACGTGTCAAGGATGCTGCAAGCGGCGCTCATATGAGGTATCTCGCGAAGCGCGTATCAACGATTATCGAGAATCCCGACGCCTATAGGGCTGGAGATTTGACAGTGCCTCCTGGTTCACCGATCTGATTCGTGAGGCCCCGAGGCATTGAAAAAATTGGCCCACCTCCTTGATGTTGCGGCGGCAGTGCGTCCCGATAGTTTATCGTTCAGCAGAACTCTCGCGCTCAACTGTGAAGGAAGCTTCTGACAGGACTACATGAAACGTGTCCCCCCAAGATCGTACTTGGGGGTTGTCAGCGTCTTACTCCACCGCGTCGGCTGGATACTGCTCGCGAAGCACGCGCTTGAGGATTTTGCCGCTTGGGTTTCGAGGGATGATGTCTGTGAACTCGACGGCTTTGGGTTGTTTGAAGCGTGCGAGCTTGTCTTGGCAGTACGAGAGAATGTCCTCGGCAGACAGAGAGGGGTCGGTCTTAACAACGACGGCCAGGGGCGACTCACCCCACTTCGCACTACTTTGTCCGATAACACCGGCTTCACTGATGCCAGGATGACTTTGCAAAACACCCTCGATTTCAGCGGGGTAAACGTTCTCACCTCCTGAAATAATCATGTCCTTGATGCGGTCTTGAATGGCGAAAAAACCCTCGTCATCCATGACACCCACGTCACCGGTTCGCAACCAACCGTCAACCAGCGTGTCCGCGGTGGCGTCGGGTCGATTCCAATACTCTCGCATGATGTGCTTTCCACGAACGAGCATTTCCCCTGCTTCACCGATGGGGAGTTCATTGCCGTCGCTGTCCGCGACTCTCACCTCGGTGAAGAAGAAAGGTTTTCCACAGGACTCAGGCTTGCGCACTGCATTCAGCGGGTCCATTAGGCAAGCAGGTCCGCACGTTTCGGTGAGGCCATAAACCTGCTTTATGTCGATACCCATCTCTTGGAATTGCTGGGTTAAAGCAACGGGCACTGGTGCAGCGCCCGTCATGAACCAACGTACGCTCGACCAGTCATAATTTTCGTAATTGGGCACCTGAAACATAAAATTCAGCATTGCCGGTACCATGAGTCCACTCGTGATTTTCTCGCGCTCAACGCATTCCCAAGCAGCAACAGGATCAAAGCTTCGCATGACGTAAGTCGTAGCGCCGTGATACGCGTTGATGGTCAGCGGTGTCAGGGCGCCGACGTGGAACATGGGAAGACAGGCGATATAGCGCTCATTTCCTTGATAGTCGGCTGTCGCATGAATCGTGAAAACACCCCACATCGCCGTGCTGTGCGTGTGCACAACGCCTTTGGGGAGTCCTGTCGTGCCCGATGTGTACATGATGTACAACATGTCGTCGTCCTCTGCACCACAAGCGGGCTCAGTGCATGAGGAGGCAGCACAATAGGCATCATATGAAGTCGCAAAGGGCTGGCAGGCGCTGCTGTCAGCACCACCGAGCACATGTAGCCATTGGCTGATGTCCGTTTTATCGCCACGATGTTCGAGCTCAGCAACGGTGTTAGCAAAGTCATTATCAAAAATGAGCGTCTGCACACCGGAGTCTTTGAGGATGAACTCTAGCTCATCGGCAACCAGACGCCAGTTGAGTGGCACAACGACGCCACCCACCTTTGCTACCGCAAAAAATGACTCCATGAATTCAACAGAGTTCATCAGTAGCAAACCGACGCGATCACCCTTTTGCAGCCCATTTTCGATCAAGCCATTTGCAAGCCGATTGGAGCGTTCGTTGAGTTCTTTGAAGCTGTAGCGTCTGCTGCCGTCGCTTTCAACGTAGGCTTCGCGCTCAGGGTTAAGATGGGCTCGTTTGGTCAGTAGCAGGCCGATATTGGTCTTCATTGTTATCACTCGCTGTTCAGTGGGAGCGCCCCTTTCTGTGAAACGCTCCGTTATACGAATTTTGTTATGCGTTTTTGCGTCGCGGCGAATCGCTCGTGCGACTCAGACATTGGCGGGATCCGCGAAAAAATTCAAGCTAGCGCCACATTTTTTCCTTTGATCAGAAATTTGACATCTGCATTGGCCCAATTATCGATAAGACCTCTGGCGGGTTCACGCGTAGCTTAGATTCTTGAGTTTACTAATAGCCTTTTTCAGCGAATCTTACCCGCTGAGTCATAGTGGGTTCCCGGCATTGATTTGCCCGCATCCTCAACGTTGGTGAGAGATGTAAGCCGCCAGTGCCCAGAGGCTTTCATCAGGGAAGGGCAGGGGTGTCTTGTTTTACTGTGGGCGAGGGACGCGTAACGTCAAAAGTTATCACTTTGTCGAACAACACCTACTTCTTGGCACCTTAATGTGTTAAAAAGCGCGCGCAATGAAAGGGTCTCCCGCCACGAGCATCGCGATTCCCGAGTAAACAAGTATTTAGGGGTCATCTGAGCGACGGTATTTCGGCCGTTTAGGTGACGTGGTTCGCCGTCATGAGCGGCAAGCCGGCCGAGTTAACGTAACGACTGGAAGAGTAGAACAATGTCTGCAGATTTATCCCTATACCGTAATATCGGTATTTTCGCACACGTAGACGCGGGTAAAACCACGACCACCGAGCGCATCCTGAAGCTAACCGGTAAAATTCACAAGACGGGTGAAGTTCACGACGGCGCGGCTACCACAGACTTCATGGAGCAGGAGCAGGAGCGCGGCATCACCATTCAGTCTGCTGCGACTACGTGCTTCTGGAAAGATCACCGCATGAACATCATTGACACACCCGGACACGTGGATTTCACGGTCGAGGTGTACCGTTCTCTGAAAGTTCTCGACGGCGGTGTGGGCGTATTCTGTGGCTCCGGCGGTGTGGAACCGCAGTCTGAGACCAACTGGCGCTACGCGAACGAGTCAGAAGTCGCTCGACTAATTTTCGTGAACAAGCTTGATCGCCTTGGTGCAGATTTCTACCGTGTGGTAGACCAGGTGCGAAAGGTACTCGCTGCCAACCCTCTCGTTATGACACTACCTATCGGTCGTGAAGATGATTTCGTTGGTGTCGTTGACGTCCTCACCAAGAAAGCTTACGTCTGGGACGACTCCGGTCTTCCAGAAAACTACGAGATCGTAGACGTGCCTGCAGACATGGTTGACGACGTGGAGGCCTATCACGAGCAGCTTATCGAAGCAGCCGTTGAAATGGATGATGATCTGATGATGGAATATATGGAAGGCGAAACGCCTTCGATTGAAGACATCAAACGTTGCATTCGTGAAGGCACGCGCACAATGCACTTTTTCCCTACGTTCTGCGGAAGTGCGTTCAAAAACAAAGGTATTCAGCTCGTGCTCGACGCGGTGGTTGACTACCTGCCCAGCCCCACCGAAGTCGATCCGCAGCCACTGACCGATGAAGAAGGTGAGCCCACTGGTGAAGTCGCCAAGGTAGACGTTAATGAGCCCCTCCGTGCTCTGGCGTTCAAAATCATGGACGACCGCTTCGGTGCGCTGACGTTTATTCGCGTTTACTCAGGCACGATGAAGAAGGGCGACACAATCCTCAACTCGGCGACGGGTAAGACTGAGCGTATCGGCCGAATGGTTGAGATGCACGCTGACGACCGAACGGAGATCGATGTGGCACAAGCTGGCGATATTTTCGCCTGTATCGGCATGAAGAATGTTCAGACTGGGCACACGCTGTGTTCCACAGCTTCGCCGTGCACGCTTGAAGCGATGGTCTTCCCTGACCCTGTTATCTCAATTGCGGTAGCGCCAAAAGATAAGGGTGGTTCAGAGAAGATGGGTATCGCCATCGGTAAGATGATCGCAGAGGACCCCTCGTTCCGTGTCGAGACAGATGAAGACTCTGGTGAGACCATCCTGAAGGGCATGGGCGAACTTCACCTCGACATCAAGATTGACATCCTACGTCGTACTTATGGCGTTGAGCTCGAAGTAGGTCAGCCACAGGTGGCTTACCGCGAGACGATCACTCAGGCTATCGAAGACAGTTACACACACAAGAAGCAGTCCGGTGGTTCAGGTCAGTTCGGTAAGATAGACTACCGAATCACTCCCGGACAGCCCGGAGACGGTTTCGTCTTCACTTCAAGCGTTGTGGGCGGAAACGTTCCTAAGGAATTTTTCCCTGCGATTGAGAAGGGCTTTGAGGTCATGATGCAGGAAGGCCCAATGGCGGGCTTCCCAGTGCTTGACGTTGCGGTGGAGCTTTATGACGGTGGATTCCACGCAGTCGACTCTTCAGCAATTGCCTTCGAGCTAGCAGCGAAAGGCGCATTCCGTCAGTCAATGCCCAAGGCATCGCCACAGCTGATCGAGCCCATCATGAAAGTTGACGTGTTCACACCGGACGATCACGTCGGTGACGTTATTGGTGATTTGAACCGTCGTCGCGGCATGATCAAGGATCAAGAAGCGGGTACGACAGGCGTTCGCGTCAAGGCTGACGTGCCACTAGCCGAAATGTTTGGTTACATTGGCTCCTTGCGCACAATGACATCAGGTCGTGGTCAGTTCTCTATGGAGTTCTCACACTACCTGCCATGTCCAGCAAGCGTTGCCACGACGGTGATTGAAGAGGCAAAAGCGCGCAAGGAAGCTAAGTCCAAGTAAGCGCCTGTTGATTCTGTTTTCGACTCTATCAAGCCCCGCATTTGCGGGTTTTTTTTGCCTCGTGCAGCCTGTTTTTGTCTTAGGCGTCATTCGAAGCTTTACAACATCATTAATGGAAGCCAGAGTAGTTTGCAAAATAACTAGAAGTACTCTGGGAGATAAAACATGTTTGCAAAGTTTGGGCCGATGGTTTTGGGGGTTCCTCTGCTGTTGTTGGGTGTCATGTGGGTTGTCGCACCCGAGATGGCAGCAGCAAATCTGAGCAGCGAGTTACTCACAGGCGCTGCGTTAACAACACAGATTGGCGATAGCGCTGCCTTTTTCTTAGGCAGTGGCTTTTTGCTAATAGTCGGAGGCTTTCGCGCGAATGCTACGATGATTCTGATCGGCGGTTGCCTTTTGGGTTTGGTGGCACCTGCAAGGATCATTGCAGCCACGGTTCATGGCGGTGATATGACGTTAGAGCCAATCGTAGTGGAGGTGATCATCTTCGTTGTCGCTTATTTCGCAGCAAAACAGCTAAACGCTGCCGGGTAAGGAGCACGCTATGTTGATCCTTACTTTAGGCGTTTTGCTTTGGTCCGTAGCGCATCTGTTTAAGCGACTGGCACCCACTGCTCGAGAGGGGATGGGTGATGGCGGTAAGCTGGTGGTAACGCTCGCATTGATCGGCAGTTTTGCTCTTATGGTCTCGGGCTATCAAAGCGCGACGGGTCCCGTTTGGTGGGTACGCCAGCCATCTTGGGAGCTTGTCAACAGTGCGTTAATGCTCTTGGCTTTCTACCTGATGGCAGCGTCTGCGCTGAAAGTGCGAGTGACGTCTATTGTCCGACATTCCCAGCTGACTGCAATTAAAGCCTGGAGTGTGGGGCATCTTCTTGTAAACGGTGATGCGCCGTCGCTTGTGCTTTTTGGCGGTCTTCTCGTGTGGGCAGTCGTCTCAGTTATTCTAATCAATAGGCAGGACGGGAAGTCTCCGCTGTCGGCTATGGAAACGAGTATTCCTCGCGAAGCCTTAGCGATTATTGCTTCTGCCGTGCTTTATTTCGCTGTTGTTCAAGCTCATGCCTACTTGGGTTATCCCGTCTACGGATAAGTAATGGATTACCATCTCGATACGGGAAGCATAAGAACCGCGCTCGATGATCTCGCTGAGAGGCACGAGCGTATCGCCCGAGCGCTTGCTCAAGTTGGCTACCCCGAGGAACGTCGCAGGGGCCACAGCTTTGAGACTTTGGCCCGAATTGTGGTGGGACAGCAGGTAAGCGTAGCGGCCGCCACTTCGATTAACAAAAAACTAGTAAATGCGCTCGACGGGCAGTTGACAGCCAGGGCGGTACTGAATGCGAGTGACGAACTTTTGCGAAGTGCAGGACTTTCTCGGCAGAAAGTTAATTACATTCAGTCTCTAGCGACAGCAGAAGCAACGGGGACTCTCGTTCTCGAGGGGTTGCCAGACCTTGCGGATGACGATGCTGTGGCAGTGATCACGAGTATCAAAGGTTTTGGCGAGTGGTCTGCGCATATGTATTTGATGTTTTCACTGGGTAGGCCGGATATCTGGCCCGTCGGTGATCTCGCTGTTCGGGAGGGGTTTAAGCGTATTCAAGGACTCGAGGAGCGCCCCTCGGCAGGCAAGCTAAAACCTATGGGAGAGGAGTTTCGGCCTTATCGGAGTTCGCTTGCGATGTTGTGCTGGCGTTTCTGCACCGCTGAACCGCTTTGAGATACCGTTGGTATGAGTGATTTCTCAGAGTCTGATGACCAATTCATGCGGCTTGCCCTCGCGCAGGCCACCAGGGCTGCGCAGCTGGGTGAGGTGCCTGTGGGTGCGGTTGTGGTGCTTGATGGCGAGGTCATTGCCGAGGCCTGCAATCAGCAAATTACGTTGAATGATCCATCCGCGCATGCCGAGGTACTAGCGCTCCGCTCGGCAGCTGCTGAGCTGGAAAACTATCGACTTCCCGGCTGTGAGCTTTTTGTCACCCTCGAGCCTTGCACCATGTGTTGTGGTGTGATGGTTCATGCGCGTGTATCTCGTCTTGTTTTTGGTGCGAGAGAACCGAAGGCGGGGGCGGTAGCAAGCATGGCTTCGGCGTTAGATAACGTGGCCTTGAATCACCGTGTAGTCTGGTCTGAGGGGCTGGGGGCTGAGGAGAGTGCTGACTTGCTGCGGGCCTTCTTCAAAGCGCGGCGCGCTTCGAAGGCCGCGCTAGAGACTTAGCGGTGTCCACTGGAGTAACTCGTGGGCTGTGGCTGTGAGCTCACTAAGATCTAGAGGTGCCGAAACTGTTTGCGATGGGATGTCCTGCAGCGCCAAGGTCGCTTGGTAATGCCGAATATTATCGACATAGGTGACTGCCTCCTGGCCTCTCGCAAATCCGTGCCTGAGATGTGGGTAGATTTCAGGGTTTTGCAGGTCAGGTAAGCGCTCTCTCACGTCTCGCCAAAAGTGTGGGTCGCCATCATTCCCTTCGGTTAGTCGTCGTGCCTCTTCTAAATGCGCCATGCCCACATTGTAGGCCGCAAGTGCCATCCATGTGCGATCGGGGTCTTCGATGTCGTTGGGAAGGCGCCGAAGGAGATTGCGCAAAAAACGTGCACCACCGCGCAGACTCTGCTCGGCATCTAGTCGGTTCTTAACGCCGACTTCTTGTGCGGTCGGGCGGGTGAGCATCATCATCCCGCGCACTCCCGTGGGCGACTTAGCCTTTGGATCCCAGTGTGATTCTTGATAGGCGATAGCTGCCAGTAGCTGCCAGTCTAAGCGAAACTCCTTTGCGATAGATTCAATGAGAGGGCGCCATTTCGGTAAGGTGCTTTCGATGGCGCGCTGAAACGTGAAGAGCTCAATGCGAGACGTGTCAGCACCACTTCCGAAATAGCGTTCTTCGAGATCCGCCAGGCGCCCCTCATCGGCTGCATTAGTGAGGAAGGTATTGATTTTCTCACGCCATCGCGGGGCCCTCGTATCGAGACCAAGATACCAAACAGTATTCAGTGTTTCCTTGAGTTGAAAGGCTTTCGCTACCCGCGGATAGAGCCGTTGCTGCATAGCAAATTCGCTTGAATCCAAAAGCGCTACATCGGCGCGACCGGCCTCAATTTCACTGAGTACAGCGCTGGACTGTGCGGTCTCCATCACCCGGTATTCAATGTTCGGATTAATTTCTTTGAGCATCTTTAGGCGTGTACTGTGATGACTGCCCTGCATAATGACGATATCGAGATTTGCTAAATCGTCGATACTACGGGGCCTAAACTGTCCGGCTTTGTACACGACGACCGGGTGTTGCTCGAGGTAGGGGCTGGTTGCGGTGAAGAGCTGATCACGAGTGGTGGATTGGGTTAAGCCCGCGGCAGCGATGTGGGCTTCACCACGCGCCAAAGTATCAAAAACATCTTCAATGGTAGACGCTACTTTGATACGAAGGGCCATACTTTGCGATTCCGCAAAGGCCTTGAATAATTCGTATTCTAGGCCAGCGGGTTCGTTTGCCCCGAGGTAATACGTGGTGGGGCCATTGCGCGTAATGACAACGAGCTCATTACCCGGCGCGAAGGCATCGAGAACGGTTGGGTTGCCGCAGGCCGTCAAAAGCGAAATTACGATCAGTAGCCACTGTTTCATGCGGCGAGTGTAGCGCAGATCTTGATTTTGGACATTCACCCGACGACGTTGGCGAGGTATGATACGTGCTTCATTTTGTAGGATTTGCCCATGCTCCTCTTGCCCGGGTCGGACGCACTGTCAGCCCCCCGTTTTAAGCGTCTTTCAAACGAAATAGCCCTGCACGATTCTCAACTAAGACTCACCCGGGCGTTCTTTGTTTATGCGATCGAGTCGGCGGGTGACGTTGATGGCGAAAAGCTGGGCGCGCTGTTACAGCCCGGCACCAGCCCGATCCCCCGCGGAGACGAGCTCGCGCAGAGCGAGGTTGCTATCGTTGCGCCTCGTATTGGCACTATCTCGCCTTGGTCTAGCAAGGCTACCAACATAGCCAACAACTGCGACTTCGAGACAGTTAAACGCATAGAGCGTGTCATTGTTTATGCGATCGAGGGGATAAATCAGTGCGGTGACCGGGCGGGATTGCACGCTTTGCTGCACGACCGAATGGTCGAGACGGTTATGACCACCTACGATGATCTATCGATGTTGTTTAGAGATATTTCTCCGCGACCACTGACCTCAGTGCCTGTAATGGCGGCAGGCAAAGAGGCGCTGATTGAGGCTAACGATAATCTTGGATTGGCCTTGGCAGAGGACGAAATCGACTATCTTGCAGAGGCGTTTACTGCCTTGGGACGCGATCCCTCTGATGCCGAGTTAATGATGTTTGCACAGGCGAACTCCGAACACTGTCGGCACAAGATATTTAATGCGTCATGGAACATCGATGGCATCGATCAAGAATGGTCATTATTCGGCATGATAAAGAACACCTATAAACAGGGTGGAGAGCAAGTTCTGTCAGCCTATGCCGACAATGCTGCTGTTGTCGCGGGCCACGTTGCCGGTCGTTTCTACCCCGAGCCTGATTCCCAATCGTGGACCTATCACCAGGAGCCAATTGCGCTGCTCATGAAGGTGGAAACGCACAATCACCCCACTGCCATTGCTCCGTTTGCAGGTGCGGGCACAGGCTCCGGCGGTGAAATCCGAGACGAAGGCGCTGTTGGACGAGGTTCTCGGCCAAAGGCAGGCCTGTGTGGTTTTACGGTGTCTCACCTAAATTTGCCCAATTACGAGCGTCCGTGGGAGACCGGATACGGCAAACCAAACCGTATTGTGACGCCCCAGCAGATCATGACCGAGGGACCGCTCGGTGCTGCGGCGTTTAACAACGAATTTGGCCGACCTAATCTCGGAGGCTACTTCAGAACCTTCGAGGTCGCGACGAGCGAGGGAGTTCGTGGGTACCACAAGCCAATTATGATTGCCGGTGGTTTTGGCAATATCAAAGAGGAACATGTCGACAAGCCCCCGTTCTCTGCTGGCGCGAAGTTAGTTGTTTTGGGTGGTCCGGCAATGCTAATTGGACTCGGTGGCGGTGCGGCATCTTCAATGGCGAGTGGCTCGAGTACTGAAGACTTGGATTTTGCTTCCGTGCAGCGCCAAAATCCTGAGATTCAGCGACGGTGTCAGGAAGTTATCGATCGTTGTTGGGAGCGAGGTGCAGATAATCCGATCGCGTTTATCCATGACGTCGGTGCTGGTGGGCTGAGTAATGCCTTTCCTGAACTGGTAAAAGATGGGGGCTGTGGCGGTGATTTCGAGCTTCGTAATGTCCCGAGTGACGAAAAAAGCATGAGCCCTCTCGAGATTTGGTGCAATGAATCTCAAGAGAGATATGTGATGGCGATCAACCCTGATCAGATTGCCACCTTTAGCGATATTTGCGCGCGTGAACGCTGCCCCTTCGCGGTGGTAGGTGAGGCGACAGACGCACAACATTTACGCTTGGGCGACACCCTATTCGACAATAATCCTGTTGATTTGCCACTCTCTTTGCTTTTTGGGAAGCCACCCAAGATGCACCGCCAGACGCAGCGAGTTGCGGCGCCAATTGATGGCTTTGATGGCAAAGTGGCCATTGCTGATGCTTTGGAACGCGTACTCACCTTCCCTGCAGTTGGTAGTAAGAGC
>CBFHHL010000112.1:0-25082 GCA_965655685.1 Luminiphilus sp. | reverse complement strand
ACCCACGTCTACCGCCTGGCTTCCGCGGAAGCCTGCAACGTGCCGGCGACCGTTTACCAAGGTCAACGAGCGATCACCACCCAAACCACGTAAGTTCAAGCTATTCGCACCTGTTAACGAGTTCTCTGCGGTCAGTGACGAGACCAGTGCGGGAATATCAGAAACGATATCAGCGATATTGATTTCACCAGAGTTGCGGATGTCCTCTTCGGTAACTGACTGAACGGGAACGGAAGAAATTGTATTCGAGGTTACTGGGATACGAGATCCTGTGACCACAACCTCTTCGATTTCCTCCTGGGAAAAAGCATTTGGAGCAGCAGTCGCAACGGCAACGGCCATTGCAGCTAGCGCAAAGCTCGGCTTTTTAGACAACGACTTAATCATCTTAGCGTCCTTTGTTGTTCGACCGCGTTTGCTCAGTGAGAACTTCCACGATTCTTTTGCTTTAAAGGCGCACGCTCGCGCCCGCGTAACGTCGCATCGCGCAGTATATCGCTTCAGACAAATGTGACAAGGTTGTGACACGCGAAGCGCGCACCAAAATTTAAAAAAGCTTAAAAAACATGTATTTAGTAACTTTCGCTTAATTTACTTGGGAATAGAGCAATGTGATTGTTAGCCTCACCCAACTAAAATGCACCAAAAGAGCGAGCTAAATCCCTCCAGCGCTCCAGCGAGGTGAAGTGTTTTGTGGGCTTTAAACTCTCGGTAATTATTGGTTGCCATGACACTGATCTGTCCCAAAACCGTGTAGCCAGAGTGGTAGCGCTACCCGACTTTCAGTGGGTGGGAGTCGACAGTGCCTGTAAAATAGCCAAGGCTTTTTCTGCCGATGCTTTAGGTACAAAGATGTGGTCGTGGTAGTACGCAGCGACAACGTTGGCGCTAATACCCTTGGAAGCCAAAGCGCCCGCAACAGCTGCAGTCAGTCCCACTGCTTCAAGGCTGGAATGCACCTCGAGGATAATTCGGATCATGGGCGCGCTCACGTGGTCAAGATCGCCTGTTTCGGATTGGGGTAACACCAAGGTAAGCCCCTCCTCCTCACGAAAGCTTGCTATCGCATGTGGAGATAAAAGAGTCGCGTCCACCTTTTGCACCGTCGCAAACACCCATTCCGTGTCATCTCGCCGAGGTGACAGACTTGCTAACAATGTTGCTAAATCAGTCTCGCCCGTCATTTCACTCCCTGCATCGAGCCCAGTAGGAACAGAGCCGACAGATGTATACCAACTGGAAAGTACCATGCGAAACGGCAAATACGACAGTCGTTCTTGTCTGTGACTTGCGATTCAGTAGACTGTGAGGACCGAGCGCGTGAGCGCCCTCGGGAGCGTGTAGTGGACAAATCAGTCTGTCTTACGAGATTAATGGTAGCGTTTTCGGATGGAGGCAATCTGTTGCTCTCCATTAAATAGTGAGTGATCTACTCTCAACGCCAAAAAACAAGACAAAGGGAATGTCGACCCATGGCGACTGCCAAAAGAACCTTGCTTCTGAGCGCACCAGTCTTAGCGTTATGTGGCTGGTTTGCCTACGACTACCTCGCGACCAATCTCAAATTTATTCCGACAACCTACGAAGAGCGCGTGGCGATTCGTGCTGAGGTAGCCGCACAAAACGAAAGTGCGTTCTACCAACCAAAACAGCACCCGCGATCCGTAGCGCCAGCAAATCCCTTAAACAATGTCTATTTTGGTGACCTGCACATTCACTCAAGTCTGTCGGCGGATTCTTATCTGTTTGGCAATCGTCGTGACCTTGACGATACCTACCGCTTTGCCAAGGGAGAGTCAACAACAATCGCCACGGGTGAGGTTATCGAACTGACACGTCCACTCGA
Organism: Luminiphilus sp.; assembly: GCA_965655685.1. Lineage (GTDB taxonomy): Bacteria > Pseudomonadota > Gammaproteobacteria > Pseudomonadales > Halieaceae > Luminiphilus. The sequence goes on along the minus strand of CBFHHL010000112.1, from coordinate 23,236 downwards.
TTTCGCTGCCGTCACCGACCACGCGGAGGGATTTGGACGGGTCTTGGCATGCTTGGAGCCGGCGACACCGGAAATCGCGAAAGACTGTGAACTGGTCAACAACCCGACCTTACTGTCGTTTCTGGAACTGAGGGCGAATGTAGAAGATCGCCCTTTGGTCGAAAATCTCAGCTACTTTGGCAACGACAAAGGCGTTGAGCGGCAGTACCACTTCGACACCTGGCGCCTGATCAAGGAGGCGGCTGAGCGACACAACGAACCCGGAGTGTTCACTACTTTTGCAGCGTATGAGTACTCCCCCGCCATGGTCGACCGCGGCAAACACCACCGAAACGTAATTTTTCGTGGCAATTCAACACCGGACTACGCGGTGTCCGCCTACGACGCTGACTCCGAAATCGATCTCTGGAAGCAGTTGGATTCGACATGCGGCGAAGGCTGTGACTTCCTGACGATTCCCCACAACCCCAACAAAAGCTGGGGCTTGGCCTTCGCCAGCGAAACCATTGACGGCATTCCTTACACACGCGACGACTGGCTTTTGCGCGAGAAATTCGAACCGCTCGTTGAAATGTTCCAAATAAAAGGCAACTCTGAATGTGTGATTGGCTTCGGTGCGACCGACGAAGAGTGCGGGTTTGAGCAGTTTTTCCCCGTTTGTGAAGAAGGCCAGACGACGCTGTGTATTCATCCGACATCAATGGTGCGCGATGGCTTGAAGAAGGGTTTGGTGCTCGAGGAGCAACTTGGCTTTAACCCCATGAAATTTGGTCTCATGGCCTCGACCGATACGCACAACTCGAACCCGGGTGACGCTGAGGAATGGGACTACCGCGGCGCTAATGCCTACATGGGGTCCCCTGCTACTAACCGACTTCAAGACGGCCTTCGCCAGCCAAAGGTCACCAATCCGGGCGGCCTCGCCGCGGTCTGGGCACCGGAGAACACACGCGACGCGCTATTTGACGCGATGAGTCGTCGGGAAGTCTATGCGACCAGCGGAACGCGTCTTACACTTCGATTTTTTGCCGGCACAGACCTACCCGCAGACCTCGAGGAAACCGGCGACCTTGAGGTTGCATATGCTCGGGGTGTCCCAATGGGGGGAACTCTGGCCGCAGAAGCCGGTGCGCCAAGGCTATTTGTTTGGGCGACACAGGACCCCGATAATGCGCCACTCGCAACAATACAAATCATTAAAGGCTGGCTAGAGGACGGCGAGGCACGCGAGCAAGTGTTTGATGTTGCCTGCGCCGATACCCATGCCACTGATACCTGCATCTCCACTACAGCCCCCGTCGATCTCAGTGACTGTTCCTGGTCTGACACTGCAGGCGCACCTGAGCTTCGCGCGGACTGGGTAGACCCTGATTTCGAAGCCGCTCACAACGCGTTTTATTACGCGCGTGTTATTCAGATCCCTACCTGCCGCTGGACAACCTATGACAGCCTGCGACTTGGGCTTGCACCGCCTAAGGATGTCTCTGCAACGGTCACAGAAATGGCCTGGAGTTCACCTATCTGGATTAGCGCTCAGGGTCAGTAACGCTGTCAGCCAGCGAGCCTGTTTTCTCTGGCTTTTTAAGTACCAGCTTTCTGCTACTTTGCTCGCCACCTGTTGGCTCGTCGGTTTCCCAACGAGCACAACGATCAATGGGCACGTCGCCCTGCGGGTTACTCACCGTATGTGCAATGTTGTAATCACCCGCTCTTAGGGCAGCTCGCGGTGACACCTCCTCGCTGAGGCATTTAGGAAAGTAAGGTGCTGTATCGAGACCCAGTTCCTTCTCAAGCTCGGCAACCTCCCGCTCCTCAGGGGTTGCGCAGGCGACGAGCATCAACGCCAGTGATACCGAGCTTAATGTGTGTCGCATTCGACTTACCCAGACTCCAATGGCAACAGCCTATTATGTGCAAAGGGAGTTTTCGAGAGCAAACGACTTGTCTGGGAGGACGATGACCGAGTCGGCCTCTAAAGCAGTGCGAGCAAGCGGACTTTTAGGACAACGCTGTGAGAGAGGACTTGATCAATACGTTAATGTTTGCCTGTTGCGTCTTTATATCCTTCTGTCCGCTGCCATACCCTCGCCTTTCTTTTTCCTCTTTCCTTTCTCCCCCTGCTCTCTCCTCTCTCTATTTCTGCTCGTTTTTACTGCGGCTAGCTCTGTGAACTTAATATCGCCTCGCAATCTGCCCTGATTCGCGCGTTGATTAATAGGATGTAGAGACCCTGCCCTCTTTGCGCCTGGCAAGGCTTGAGTAATACTCTGTAGCAAATAACCAGCATAAGAACAGACTCGCATGACATTCAATTTAAAAACCACTTCTCGCAATGCATCCTTTTTTGCGGTGCTTTTCGCTGCTCTGACTGCATACGCAACCAACGTTAGTGCCTCAGTTCTTCCGGTCTTCAGCGCCGCAGATGTGTTTGAGATGGAATACGCCGATGATCCGCAGGTCTCACCCGATGGATCGCGGGTTGCTTATGTTCGAACCTCTATGGACATCATGACGGACCGTGGTCGACGAACAATTTGGGTGGTCGATACCGATGGTGGCAATCATCGGCCATTGGTCAGCGGCCAGGGAAATTACAGTTCGCCTCGATGGTCCCCTTCAGGTGATCGGCTGGCTTATCTTTCTAATCGCGACGGTAAAACACAGTTGTTTGTTCAGTGGTTGGACGGCGGCGAGACCGCAAAAATCACCACCTTGCCCCAATCCCCACGGAGCATTGTCTGGTCTCCCGACGGGACTCAAATAGCCTTTACGCGATTCGTGCCCGAGAAACCACCGACACTGGCCGAAATGCCCGCGAAACCAAAAGGCGCGGAATGGGCCGAACCTGCGACCGTAATCGATCGGATGACCTTTCGGCGTGATGGCGGTGGTTACTTGCCCACAGGTAATAACCAGGTGTTTGTCGTACCCGCAGACGGCGGTACACCTCGGCAAATGACGTTTGGAGAGTACCCCATCAGTGGATCCGTCTCATGGATGCCCGATAGTCAGTCGATTATTTTCTCAAGTAATCGACGCGAGAATGTCGAGTATCAACCTCGTCAAAACGACCTGTTCGCTGCCTCAATCGCAAACGGTGAAATTACGCAAATGACTGATCACGCGGGTCCCGAGAGCAATCCAGCAGTCTCGCCCAATGGACGCTATTTGGCCTACACATCGGCGGCGGACACTCGGCAGGGCTACAACCGGGCAGTCCTGATGATTAAGGACTTGCGGACTGGCGAGAGCCGATCACTGACAGCCAGCCTTGATCGTTCGGTATCGGATGTTCAGTGGGCGTCTGACAGTAAAGCCTTATGGGTCAGCTACAACGACCTCGGCATGAATCGAGCCGCTCAAGTGGATTTAAAAGGCGAACTTAAGCAATCGGACATCGTCCTGGGCGGCACTGCGCTCGGTCGTCCCTACACCAGTGGCGAGTTCTCAGTTGGTGGCAAGAACCAACTTGCATTCACACTGGGTCGTGACGATCGTCCAGCGGATCTCGCCTTACTGCAGCCCGGTAAACAACCCCGCGTACTCACGGATCTCAACAGCGACCTCATGGGTCAACGCAAAATGGCACACGTTGAACGAATGACCTGGGCTTCTTCGCACGACGGACTCGAAATTGAGGGATGGATCATGAAACCACCCGGTTTCGATCCCAAACAAACCCACCCAATGATCCTGGAGATCCATGGCGGCCCACACTCGGCCTATGGACCTAACTACTCAACAGAAGCGCAGCTATATGCGGCAGCGGGGTATGTTGTTTTCTATACGAATCCTCGCGGAAGCACGAGTTACGGCGAGGAGTTTGCGAACACCATCGATCTGGCCTACCCCGGCTATGACTACGATGACTTAATGTCTGGCATCGATGCTCTGCTGGAACTTGGCTATGTAGATACAGATCAGCTTTACGTTACCGGTGGCTCAGGCGGCGGCGTATTGACCGCCTGGATCGTGGGAAAAACCGACCGGTTCCGCGCAGCGGTGGTTGCCAAACCCGTTATCAACTGGGCGAGTTTCGTTTTAACTGCGGACCTCAACTACTACTTTGCGACCACGTGGTTTGATGCACCGCCTTGGGAAGACTACGAAGGGTATTGGAAGCGATCGCCACTCTCTCTAGTGGGAAATGTCTCGACACCTACCATGCTAATCACAGGTGAGGCCGACTACCGGACACCCATGAGCGAGACCGAGCAATACTACCAAGCGCTTAAACATCGTGGCATCGACACTCTAATGGTCAGAATCCCGGGTGCAAGCCACAGCATTTACGCACGGCCGTCCAACCTCATCGCCAAAGTGAATAATATCTTGGCGTGGTTTGATCGGCACAGCGGCACTGCCGAAAACGAATAAAAACGAGCTATTGACGAGAGTGATGTGATTAAACATGAACTCACTAATACGGATAGACAATTAACCGCGATAGCGATAGCGATAGCGATAGCGATAGCCATAACGATAAGGCAAATACATGCGATTACTCACGCGATTAGTCCCAGTAACCCTCGTAACAGTACTGACCGCAACAGCTTTTTCACTCCCAGCGCAGGCGACTACAAAGGCGCAAATAGCGGCATTTGTGGATCGGCTAAAATCAGGTGATCTCGACGCCAACGTCATGCTATACCCAAACGCTGACAGGCGGGTTGCCTTTGCCCATACCAATGTGTGGATGCCAACGAGACCGCTCTATCCCTCAGCAACGCCCTATGGGTTAGACACAGAAACGGATGAGAGTCTGCCCGCAGTGACCTACACAGTCGACGGCGAGACCTTCACCGTGGCCGACTTGTTAAGCCGGGAACCACTCATGGGCATGGCCGTCGTCCATGGCAACACCGTCAAGCTCGAGCACTACGCCGCGGATCATGGCCCCGAGTCAACCTGGATCTCTTTCTCAGTCACCAAGTCATTTACGTCAACGCTGATCGGCGCCGCGATCAAGGACGGCTTTATTGGCAGCGTGGATGACAAAGTTGAAGACTATCTCCCTAGGCTTAAAGGCTCAGACTATGGGCGTGTCACGCTAAAAAATATTCTGCAAATGTCTTCGGGAATCGCGTGGAACGAGGACTATACCGACCCTCAATCCGACGTCTCAGTCGCTGGCACGCTCCAAGGCGTATCGCTCACTGACTACCTGAGCAAACTACCTCGGAAACACAAGCCTGGTACTGTTTTTAACTACAACACTGCAGAGAGTAATCTGCTAGGTGAGGTACTGCGTGCCGCTATCGGCAACTCGGCTGCCGACTACATGAACGCCAAAATTTGGCAAGGCTTTGGTATGGAGCATGCGGCGAATTGGCTTCAGTCCGCTCCGTTTGCGGGCGAGACCGGTGGCTGCTGTATCAGCGCGTCTATTCGTGACTATGCGCGGTTGGGTATCTTCGTAAAGAACGGCGGAGTCGACGCCTCTGGAGAATCGATACTTCCGGAAAACTGGATGAATGATGCGACCACACCCTCAGAAGGTTTTGAAGGTTACGGCTACAAATGGTGGCTACAAGATGACGGCGCCTTCATGGCAGCTGGCATCTTCGGACAATACATCTTTATCGATCCAAAGAAAGATGTCGTCATCTCCGTTCACAGTAACGCGCCCGCAGCTGTCGAAACGAATTATCACGCACATGTAGATGCCGCGATGGCTGCAATCGCCGCGTCTTTCGGAGCGCGCTAATGCGCCATGGGCAGGTCACAAAATAACAGTGCGCTGCCCGTTGAGCTGCACGCGGTCCTCGCAGTGTAAACGGACTGCGTGAGACAGCGCGGTCGCCTCATTATCACGACCGAGTGAGACCATTTCTTGAACACTGGTCTCGTGATCAATAGACCTCACTTCTTGAACAATAATTGGTCCTTCATCTAGATCCGCAGTCACGTAGTGCGCTGTAGCGCCGATAACCTTTACACCGCGCTCGTAGGCTTGATGATAAGGCTTCGCACCTTTAAAGCCCGGCAAGAAAGAATGGTGGATATTAATAGCGCGGCCCGCTACACGACTGCACATCTCGTCTGACAAAATTTGCATGTAGCGCGCCAATACTAATAAGTCCACGTCATTAGCCTCCATAACGCTCAAAATTTGGCGTTCTTGCTCTGGCTTGGTCTCTTTTATGATCGGCAAAAAATGGAAGGGTAATCCGTAAAATTCGGTTAAGGCTCGACAGGTCTCATGGTTACTTACGACACCTACAATGTCTGCCGGGAGCGTATCTGAGTGCCATCGGTTCAATAAAACGTTTAAACAGTGATCGTAATGTGAGACCGCAATCAGCACCTTTGGCCGCTGACCTTTGGAACGTAACGTGTAGTGCATCCCATAAGAAGAGGCAAGGCTTGCAAAGCGTTCTTTAAAGGTCTCAAAGGGCATTGTCATCTGACGATCGTCGAACACACATCGTAAATGAAACGTTTTACTCATCTGATCAGAAAAATTCGAGATTTCGGTAATAAAGGCACCGCAATCCGCAAGTAACCCAGTAGATCGAGAAACCACGCCCAATTGGTCTGCGCACGACATCGAGAGGATATAGGAGGTGGTATCGGCACTCATATGACAAGCCTTTAGATCAGAAGTGGATGGTAAATTCGACGTGATCAGGAGGTACCAAGAATCAACGTAGGCACACTATGGGTTCTGTCGCGCACTGTACAAACCCGCGTACCTGGGCGGCGACCGGTCCGGATCTCTGAGACATCAAAGCCACGCTCGGTGAGTTCGCTACGAGTTGCTTCGATATTATCCGTACGCCAGCTCAACCCGAAGAAACGATCGCGCTCGGGGTCTAATGGTTTTGACAGGGGCTGATAAACCTCAACGATCAAATCGCCGCAACGAAAGAACATAAGGCGCGCATCCCAATTCTCGTTGGTGCGATCGAGCCGCAAGTCAAGCTGTAGACGGCCACTGAGTAACGCAGAAGTGAAATCACCATCGCCACTGGCAACCACCGCATGATCAAGACCCGATAAGGCGCCCTCGCTGGGTAAATCGTCTGACCCGATTTCACGCGCTTCTGTTAAAGCCAAACTCACACTGCGAGTGGTCTCTCGATTGAGGGCGAGAAAACCCGCATCCGACGCTTCATCAACGATCTCAATACCCACCTTAGGCAATCTGCGACGCGCGGAGTCTAGGTCAGGACAGCCAAAGACCAGCTGTTTGAGGCCCTGTCTTTCAGAGGTTTCAATCAATCTCAGGCGGGTATTTGCCAGCTCAAATCCAACCGAGGCATCGCCTCGAAACTCCTCTTCCTGCCCACTTCGACCAGTCAGGTTTGCGTAATCGATAGCCGCAACGGTTAGATCGTTAACACCGACAACGACAGAATCGAGCTGAGAGATCATTCGGGACATACTACCCTTCCTCGGTTGTGATCATATAAATCAGAGACGTAAGGATACGTGGCTGTATTTTCAAACCCAAGGCTTATCGCCTGCCAAAAGAAAATTCGATCAGCTTGCCAGTACATGCTTCCGTTTCATAACAGAGAATGGGTTAATTATTAATCTCGCTGGGTTTAACCGAGCTAAGTCCGGCTGGGGCAGTCACACTCGATAATGCGCTTCATTCGTCGCTCTGCTCAAACGGCAACCTTCGGGATGCATGCTCCCAACCATCCTGCAATCTGACGCCAATGCCAATAAGGCGAACCGGCATCTCACGACGATGCCAGCCCTCAATGAGCAGCTGTCGATAATCGGACTCCACCGCAGCTGTGCCAACTCGCTCGACCGTTGTGCTACTAAAGTCCGAAAACTTCAGTTTCACGAAGGCTTTATGGATGCTCTCCTCCGCCTTTGCTGCCTCAATTCGCCCGAGTAATTGCTCAAAGAGCTTATCCACAAACGGCTCCCAAACCTCAGGCCCCGACAGATCGTCACCGAAGGTGGTTTCGACACTAATTGATTTACGCATCCGGCTCGACTGCACGGGTCGCTCGTCTTTACCCCGCGCCCGCTCGTGCAGGACAACACCAAACTTCCCAAATCGGCGAATGAGATCGTGGAGCTCCCAGCCCCTGACATCAGCACAGGTCTTCAACCCGTATCGATGCATTTTCTCTGCCGTGACGGCGCCCACACCTGGGATCTTCTTCACCGATAGAGCCCCAACGAAGGTATCAACCTGTTCTGGTGTCACCACGGTAAGCCCGTCAGGCTTCTTCCAATCCGAGGCCACCTTAGCGATGAACTTGTTAACCGAGACGCCTGCAGAAACTGTGATGTCCAACTCCTGCTTTACCTTCGCCCGTATCTCCCTAGCGATTTTCGTCGCCGTTAGGCTCTCTCCACAGGACTCAGTTACGTCGAGATAGGCCTCATCCAGCGACAGCGGCTCGATGATTTCGGTGTACTCCTCAAATATGCCGCGCATCGCTTTCGACGCCTCTCGGTATTTCATGAACTGCGGCGGCACTACGGTCAGGTGCGGGCATAATCGCATCGCATGGGCGGTCGACATGGCGGAGCGGACTCCGAACTTTCGCGCGTCATAGTTAGCTGTAGTCAGCACACCACGGCGCTCCGCACTTCCCCCAACGGCCATAGGGATCCCGCGCAATGTAGGGTCATCACGCATTTCTATCGCGGCGTAAAAGCAATCAGCGTCGATGTGGATGATCTTGCGCTGCATCGTGTTTCGACTCAGTCAGACAGGAAGGCAGCCATGACGCACCTACCCCTCAAACCAAGCCTTGAGTGATGGCTTGGTGACCTTACCAAGCGCGTTGCGCGGCAAGGCATCAGTAAAGAGCCAGTTCCGAGGGACCATATAGCCACTCATGCGCTCGCGTGACCACTTAATGAGGCTGTCCTCTGAAACGGGATTTGCCAGAACGACAGCGGCGGCCACCATCTCGCCCCATTCATCATTCGGCACCCCAATCACCGCAACCTCGCTGACGTGAGGGTGCTCGAGCAAAGTCGCCTCAATCTCAAGCGCGGATAGCTTGTACCCACCGGACTTAATAATGTCGATTGAGGCGCGCCCGAGTATGCGATAAGCGCCATCATCAACGACGGCAATATCACCCGTCAAAAACCAACCATCAGCAAATGCCTTTTTGGTCGACTCAGGGTTCCCCCAATATTCTCTGAAAGCTGTGCGGCTCTTCACCGCCAACTCACCGGGTGTCGCCGGTTCAGTGATATCCTCACCAATGTTGTTGATACGCTTGATCACAACGCCCGGTAGGGGTTGCCCAACATGGCCAGGTCGGCGCTCACCGTCGTAGGGATTTGAGAGCGCCATACCCAGCTCAGTCATGCCGTAGCGCTCGAGAAAACGCTGCGAGGTCAAGGCTTCCCATTCCTCAAAAAGCGGAACGGGGCAAGCGGCGGACCCTGAAACATTCAGCCGCATAGCCGCAAACCCCTCGGTAATTTGCTTTTGCACTGGGGTGTCGAGGGTCTTCAAATAGGCTATGAGTTTGACGTAGATGGTGGGCACCGCCATGAAAACCGAGTAGCGACCGACCGCAACCTTTGAGCAAACCTGCTCCGCGTCAAACCGTACGTAAAGATCCACCATTGCACCCCGCCACAGCGCACAAAGCAAAACATTGACGATGCCGTGGACATGATGAAGTGGAAGAAACAATGGAATGACGTCTGTCTCTCGCCAGCCCCAGGCCTCAATCAACGAAACCACCATCGCCGAGACGCTTGCGACCGTGTGAACTACGCCTTTGGGTTTGCCGGTTGTACCACTAGTAAAGACTATTAATGCGCCCTGCTCTGCCATCACAGGTAACGCACTGGGCATATCTGCCTCGGGTAAATCGTTGACGGCAAGTTGCTCTATACCCAGTTCGTCACAGACGTCATCGAGTGCCTCAGAACGCATGTCACCTGGAAGAAGCAGTCGTCTTACACCCGTAACCGACAGACAGTGCGATAGCTCGCCCGCACTTGCATGAACACTCAACGGCACGGCAATACCGCCCGCCGCAACTACACCAATAATCAGTGCTGCGTAGTCAAAGCTCGCTGGATACAGAAATGCCACTCGCTCTTCTTCTAACGAGTCCGCCCCGTTCAGCAGGCCGGTAACGACGCGCATCACCCTGTCATTCAATTCATTGTAATTAAGGCGCTGCTCACCATCGACCAGCGCTGTGGCCTCACCCGCATCGTTTAGGCTCGGAAACCATGTCACCGTTTCAGTGCTCACCTGCAAACACCCACAGAAGCATTCCGCCCACAATTAATGGAAGAGCGAAGCTCAAAAACAAGCTATACATACCCCAATCGGCGGAAATGAGGGCCGCCGCCAACAGTGGTGATGCGATGGCACCGGTTCTTCCCAGCCCCGCGGCCCAGCCGACACCCGCGGCGCGGACATCGCTTGGATAGACCTGCGTTGCCAGTGCATAAAGACAGGTGAAGCCACCATGCAAAAACACGCCCCCAATAAACATCAGTGTCATGAGGCTAGCTAGCGCCGTCGGCTCTGATAACCCGACGTAAACCAATACGCCACCCGAAGACAAAAAGAACAGTGACAGCAAGGGCACAAGTGGTAAGCGCGTGGTGAGAACAGCGAGTATCAAGATGCCGGGGATCGCACCCAGATTGAATCCGGTCAGCGCCTCGATGCCCTGCGCACGGGTATAGCCTGCATCAACAAACAAGGTCGGTATCCACGAAAGCATGAAATACATGGTGAGAAAACCCATGAAATAAATCGACCAGAGCACCAGTGTTCTGAGACGTCGTTCGGCTGTCAGAATCTGCGCAACGGGCGTAGCACTCGGCCTGGCAACATTGGCACTCAAGCCGGTCACAGTATTCAGGCTGAGGCGTGCTAGCAAAGCATTCACCGCTCCCTCTCGCTCCGGTCGATTACCGGCACGGCTCGCCAGGAACTCGGGGGATTCAGGTAACAATGCCCAGGTGACAATAGCAATCAATAGAGTCAGAACACCGCCTGCCGTGAATACTGCCGTCCAACCATAGTCAGGTATCAATGCATTGGCGATGGGGCCTGCCAGCACTGCCCCTACGGGGTAACCCATGACCACCAGCGATACGGCCAGGCTCCGGTAGCGACTGGGCATGAACTCCGACGCCAGAGCAGGCGCACTGCCGAATATCACGCCAATACCGAGACCCGAAATGAAGCGAAGGATCGCGAAAACGGTGACAGAAGCCGTGTTAGCAATCCAACTGACCGCGAGCATGCTCACGCCTACAAGAAACATCGCTGCCACTAACAACCGGCGACGACCTAGCTGGTCCGATAGTGGTGCCAACCCCGCGGCGCCAATCGCCATACCAAAGAGCGCCGCGCTAAAGAGCGGGCCTAAGGCCGCGCGATCAAGACCCCATGACGCGGCAACACTTGGGGCCGTTACCGACATAGCAACGACATCAATCCCATCAGCGAGATTTAGCAGAAATCCGAGAAAAACGACCAGACACATGAGCGGCACCACGGCTCCTTCATCGATTCGTGCTCTTACTAAATCAGCACTCATGGCCTTTCCTTTTCTTCTGCCTGCGGCCGGTTGTGACATCGAGACAAATGATGCTCACAAGACAACCCGTTGATAGGACCGATAATAGACCGAAATCGCTGCGCCTGTCCGCCGAAACAGCAGAACGCATGAAAGAGCAGAATGTATAAAGGATCAGCGAACTTCGGGATCAGACTCGGCGGGCGACTTTAACAGCTTGCTCGGATCCAAACCCCACAACCCAACACCACACCTTGAGCAGGCTTGATCGAGCATGGGCTGCACCGCCGGCCTCGTCACGATGGTCGGCTTCATCGTTGCAAAACTGGTGTATCGCTGCGGTCAGTTCCACATCGCCATAGGCGTTCAGAGCCGCATATTGCGACTCGTAGTGTTTGACAACGAAGGTCTCCACGGCTTCGATAGAGGCATAAACCCAGTGTCGTCCACCAAGCGCAGAGACCGAGCCCAAAACGAACCCAGAGACGCGCCACAGGGGTAAGAGCAGGCTTTTCTGGCGGGACGTAAGCCAGTTCTCAAAGAAATCGAGATGGGTCTGCTCGGTCACCAGATGATGCTCTGCAAACGCGCGGATTTCAGCATCGCGTGAGATAGCCAAAACGCCTTTGTAAATCCAAACGGCACCCGTCTCGCCCGCATGATTCGAGCGCATCTCGCCCGCAAGGTGAGCAGGCAGGGTTGAAGCAGATTGTAAGGACGCTGTATTCATAGCGGGCCGCCTTATTGAAGCGGCTCAACTATAGCGAATTAGCTCAGGAAGTCAGGGCTTCTGCCGGTGATATCGCATCCAAACTGAACGCTTCTCCGACACCGGCGTGCGTCAACTTACCCGCATGCACGTTCAAGCCAAGCGCAAATCGCGCATCACCTCGCAAAGCATCGAGCCCCTGGTCCGCCAAGCGCACAACATAGGGCAACGTCGCATTGGTAAGCGCTAAGGTTGCCGTTCTCGCCACACCACCCGGCATATTAGCCACACAGTAATGAACAACGCCGTCCACCTCATAGGTGGGATCTTGGTATGACGTTGCACGAGATGTCTCGAAGCAGCCGCCCTGATCGATCGCGACATCAACCATAACACTGCCCTTTTGAAGCTTGGAAACCAGTTCGCGGCTCACTAACTTTGGCGCCGCCGCACCGGGGATGAGCACGGCACCAATGATCAAATCCGCATTCATTACCTGCTCTTCAAGTGCTGCCGCACTCGACCAGACGGTCTCGATGCGTCCCATGAAGATGTCGTCGAGGTAGCGGAGCCGATCAAGCGAACGATCAAGGACGACAACGCGTGCGCCCATACCCTGCGCGACACGCGCCGCATTGGTACCCACAACACCCCCACCGATGACAACAACTTTGGCAGGTGCAACACCGGGCACCCCACCAAGCAGCACACCGCGCCCGCCGCTGGATTTCTTGAGGAAGTCACCACCCGCCTGAGCTGCCAGGCGACCGGCAATCTCTGACATAGGGGCCAAGAGTGGCAAACCGCCGTTCGCCCCCTCTACCGTTTCGTAAGCAATACAGGTGGCGCCGCTCTCCAACAGCAAATCGGTTTGTTGACGGTCCGCTGCCAGGTGAAGGTAGGTGAACAGCAATTGCCCAGAGCGCAGTTGCCGACATTCGTCAGGCTGCGGCTCTTTCACCTTAACAATCAGGTCGCACTCGGCAAAAATCGTTGCCGGCGAGTCAACAATGGTCGCTCCTGCAGCGACATAATCTTCATTCGAGAAGCCTGCACCCTCGCCGGCGTGTGTCTCGATCACGACCTCGTGGCCATGGTTGACCAACTCAACAACACCCGCGGGAGGCAGTCCTACCCGGTACTCGTGATTCTTTATTTCCTTTGGAACGCCAATACGCATAACGGTTGACCTTTTTTACTCGATGAGGCCTCTAAAACGAGCAGGCGATATCGCGATATTAATGGCTATTTATTACTTTATTTTCGGTAAATTCACGCTTTTTTCAGTGGAATCAACTCTTTTATTACGATATTTTTTAGTAAACAACTGTTAAGGCGTTAGTGATGGAAAGCCTGTCGAAAACAGACAGAAAGATTCTTTCGCTGCTTCAAAAAGACGGCAGAATGAGTGTGGCCGAGATTGGTCGTCGCGTTGGCCTTACCGCCTCACCCTGTGCCGATCGTGTTAAGCGCCTGGAAAGTCAGGGTGTGATTACGGGCTACTACGCGCGCTTGGCTCCCAGCAAACTGGATGCTGGCCTCGTAGTCTTCGTTCAGGTGACCTTACAACGCACCGCTGGAGACGCATTTAAAGCCTTCACTGACGCGATTGAACTTATTCCCGAGGTTGAAGAATGTCACCTCGTATCAGGTGAATTCGATTTCTTGGTCAAAGCACGTGTAAAGGACATGACCCACTACAAGGACTTGCTGGCCGGATCGTTACTCCAGCTGCCCAATGTGCAAGAGTCCAAGAGTTACCCGGTGATGGAATCCGTTGTGCAGCGCTCGGGTATCAGACTCTAAACCGCCCTAGTAGTCTGATAACATCCACTCTTACCTCCAACCGCACTATCAACCCAAACTCCACTCTCAACTAAACACAAAACTGCTCGCGCTCGTCATCTGAGATCAAACAGTTCTCTCCTCATTATTAGCTGGTGAGCTGGTGAGCTGGTGAGCTGGTGAGCAAAGCCTATGGTCACGTGCCCTTGATGTCACGACATTAGCCGTGCCATGTAGTCTGTCATAAGATGTCACAGACAAAGTTAGATGCCATTAAAAGTGGGCTAAGCGATGAAAATACTAAGAACACCTGACAGCTGCTTTGAAGGTCTCAAGGACTATCCTTTTGAGCCCAACTACACGAATATCAAGACCCATGAGGGGCAAGATCTAAGGATCCATCACATCGATGAGGGTCCTCGCGACGGTGCGGTTGTTCTCTGCATACATGGCCAACCCGTTTGGAGTTATCTCTACCGCAAGATGATTCCCTATCTGAGAGCTGCGGGGCTCCGCGTTATCTGCCCCGACCTTGTTGGCTACGGTAAAAGCGACAAACCAGCAGCGAGAGAAGACTACACCTACGAGCGCCAAGTGGAATGGATGGGTGCGTGGCTAGAGCAAAATGACCTTTCAGGGCTGACCCTCTTTGGGCAAGACTGGGGTGGGCTTATCGGTCTTAGGTTGGTAGCGGCGCATCCAGATCGCTTTGATAACGTAGTCATCGCTAATACGGGCCTTCCTTACAACCCTGAAGTTCCGCAAGCGATGATCGACGAAGTTGAAGAATATCGAGCCAATAAACCGACGCCCACCTTGTTCAGCATGACCAAAGAAATGCGTTCTCTATCGTGGGGCGGTAAGGCCAGTAACCCCGCACGCACTTTCGCCGTATGGCAGAAGTTCTGCTGGGAAACCGCCCACCTACCCATCGGCTTGATGCTCTCCATGATGACTGAGTCGCAGCCTGCGTTGATGAAGGTTGCGAGAGCGCTTCTGCACAAGCTAGGCGTTAGAGCGCCGCTGCCATCAGCCGTCGCGAAAGCGTATGACGCGCCATTTCCGAGCGCCGAGTACACCATGGGGCCGCGTGCTATGCCGAGCCAGGTGCCGTCGTTACCAACATCTCCCTCGCTCGAGCAGCAGCGGCTGGCCTGGGAGTTTTTCGACAATTTTGACAAGCCCTTTGTCTGTGCGTTCGCTGATGACGACCCCATCACCAAGGATGGCGACGCAATTTTTTTGGAGCGAGTGCCCGGGACCAAAGGCCAACCGCATACAACCATCAAAGGCGCCGGACATTTTTTGCAAGAAACGCGCCCCAAAGAGGTGTCTCAAGTCATTATCGATGTCGTTGAGAGATATCGCGCTTGAGCAAGAACCGAGGCAAGGCCAAGCACACCAGTCTAAGGTTATAGCTCAACCGCTGGTGCCGGGAGGAGCCGTTCAGCACTTAATCGGCGAACCCATCTCCCGCCCAGACCCACGCCTTTCAAGGAAGAGCTTTTGTTGATTGCTCTCAAGGCGATTCTGCTGACTGGCAGCATGCGCATCTCGCCCTAGAACGCGGGTGAACCAGTGGTTCCGTTTCTGACCTATCTAGTGCTTATAGCGCTAACAGCATCGACTCGATACCGGTTCCCTCGAGCACGCTATCTACCAATTCACGATCGGCAGATGAAAGCGCTTGATATTGCTCGTTGGTCCAACGCAAACACTTCGCTTGGTAAGGAAAGGTTTGCTGAGTCCACCGCGCACCATCAATCTCGCACTCCCAGGTCTTCTCGCCAGCTTCAACAGCTCGGGCGTTAGCCAACTGTGCTGGCGCGTAGACATGGCCAATCTCATTTAGGAGTTCGCGCAGGCTCTCTGGCTGTTCCTCGAGATCAACCCAATCTTGGCGCGTTGCTTCAAGCCCGCTTTGATCGCACATTTGATCGACCCAAGCGACGGTCCTTGGTGATACCTCATGAGCAATGGCTCTTGCGGTGGGATCAAACCCCACAAGCTGTGTCAGCTGACCGTGCAAACCAAAATCCCCAGCCCCGGGCCGACCGCCCAACATGAATTTTTGATTCGATAAATGTGATTCCATTGCGGCAAGAAAGCGACGGTAGCTAGCGTCGATCACCGGCGCTGTGACGTCATTTGAGCCCACCACGTAAAGTCGCCCTATCTGCCGTTGCGCAATATGTTGCTTGAATGCCTGCAAGCCCTCGCTCGGCATGCTGACATCCATTCCCAAGGGTAGGAGTGTCCCCGCGTTCTCTGCGTCTGCGTCGAAGTGCCAGCGATAGTGGAACATATACTTCGTGCACCACTCGTCGGCAAAGTCTTCGATCAGATAGTCGATAAAGGCGAGCGCTGGATCTGGAGGCAGCACCGAGCGCCCCGAGTACGCCTCTTCTAGGTTGCGAATGATGGGCGTCGAATCACACTCGGCACGTAACCCAGACTCTCCCTCAAAGAAAAAAGTAGGCATAAAAATCGGGCGTGGTTTCTCAACGCCTAAGGCCTCACAGGCGGCTTCGGGCTGCCCCCATTGGATTCGGTAGGGAATCCGGCGGTAGCGAAGTAAGGCCACCATTTTCTGGGTGTATGGAGAACCTGTCCCCCCGACTAAGGTTACTGCGTCTTGCTCGCTCACGACTTTCTCTCCAGACATCAATTTTCTTATTCAAACAAAAGCTTTTCTGCAATAGGGACGCTAGAAAGTCGCTTTGCAGCAGACAGCAACGCTGATGTTAAAACGTGATTGAGTTGCATGTTTCTATATTGAGCTGCCCCGCGAGGCCCGCCTCCCGGTGAACGGAGATCTCCTGGTATTCAGTAAGCTGCATCATCTCCAGCATCGCGGCACGCGACGGGTACTGGGCAATGGCGACCGTATCCCAAAGATCCTCAACTTCACCCAGCATGAGTCGACTGACATCACCCGAGAAAACCAGTTTTCCGCCGACCTTAGCCAAGGTCTCCATGACGCCCCTTGAATAGAGGGTATAGGCCTCCTGACCGGTAAGCTCGGTCTCGCGCCCGTCTTTGTAATCCGCCTTTTCTTTGAACTTCAGAAGGTTCACCATGCTAATGGGACCGTCTGGGCCCGGGGCCAAGAAGCCTTCCATTTGTTCCTGAGTGGGAATGACGCTGTTTTCTACTTTCATGCTTTGCCTCCAGTTAATGAGGTAACCCATCAGTCACCATTAAATAACGATCAACGCCTAGTTAGGCCAATAAATATAGTCGTCACCCTCTTCGAAGGGCTCAGCGAGGGTTTTATCAATGCTTATAGCGCTCTCAAGCACCGCCGGATAAAGCGGGGGGCGTGCCTCAGCTGCATGCGCGTCGAGTAGCCCCAAGAGCTCTGCGACCTTCTCGGGCCGGGAGGCTGCTAGGTTAATTTGCTCAGTCGGATCCTCAGCGAGATTAAAGAGCCATTTCTTGTCGGGTCGCGCTGCGACTTGCAACTTCCAATCGTTATGACGGACCACGCGATAGTGCCCGCTTTGCCAAATCAGCGTGTCACGGTCCCAAGCCTCTAATCCCGTGCCTGTCGCAAGTGGCAGCAAATTCTCACCATCAATAACCACACCTTCAGGCTCCGCTGCTTGCGCCGCAGCAGCGAGCGTTGGCATTACATCTATATGCGCAACAGGCTCCTCAGATACAGTCCCCGGGCTTATGCGCGCCGGCCACTTCATCATGAGCGGCACACGAATGCCTCCTTCGAATTGGCTTATCTTCCAGCCTCGAAATGGCTTATTAATGTCAGGCAAACCGATGTAACCGGGACCGCCGTTGTCATTGGTGAACACAACAAGAGTGTTGTCGGCTATTCCTGCTTCCTCGAGCGCTGCATTAATTCTGCCGACGCTACGATCGAGCGATCTAATCATGCCTGCGTAGACCCGTTTGCGATGAGGTTTGATATCGCCTACCGCCTCGTAATCCTTCCGGGTAGCCTGTAAGGGCGTGTGCACTCCCCAGTGGCCGAGAGAGAGAAAAATCGGCCGGTTTTTATTAGCGTTGATGATATTGATGGACTCGTCGGTCCAATAATCCGTGAGATAGCCCGCCGGCTCGAAGCGATCTTTATCTCCCGAGTTAAAGCTATTCGCGAACGCCATCCTCGCCCACAAGAACTGGTCGATCGGGTCAAAATCGAGTTTTGCATTGACGACATTCGGGTGGTCCTCCGGTAGAAAAAGACCACTAGCCATCAACAAGCTTTGGTCGAAACCCTGCTCGTGCGGTGCCATGCCATCTTGTCGACCTAAATGCCACTTCCCGATGTGGAAGGTTGCATACCCCTTGTCTTTTAGAATCTCGGCAATCGTGACTTCCTCGGGAGGCAACCCTTGCTGCTGATATGGCGGTTTACTCTCATCAAGGGCTGCGTCATAAATCATGGGCGGAGCGCCTCTGCCCATTTCTGATGAAATGCGCGACAGCATCGGCGCCATGCCAGAGGGTGTCGGCGTGAACTCAAAGCCCGTCCGCGTTGGGTAACGACCTGTCATCAACATCGCCCGTGACGGTGCACAGGTGCCTGCGCCAGAATACGACTGAGTGAATACCACCCCATCCGCAGCCAGCTGATCGATGTTTGGGGTTTTGACGCGCCCCCCATCCAAACCGCCACCGAAGGTCGAGATATCGTTGTAGCCAAGATCGTCTGCAACGATGAGAATAATATTCGGAGCGCGCTGCGCTGGTGATTCGGATGCTAACTTAGGTCCTTCATTCCAGGCGAGTGTACGCGAAGGACCTACCTCATATTCGATTCCGGAACGATACTTTATAAAGCCTAACAGCAGCTTAGTTTGATATTGGTATGCGATCGCGCCCACGAAAGTCAGGCCGAGACAAACAGCTATCAATACTTTTTTCATGTGTCGCTTCCGGGAGGTCAGATCCGAATAAACAGGCTTCTCGAACACTCTCGTGGCCACCGAGCTTTGACGAAGGTGTTGTTCGCAAGGTCATTAATGGCCGACATGTTCGGCGCCTAAGCGTCGCTATTCTTTCGGCACACGTTATGTCACTTTATGCACGAGACGCAATACCAACTAGCGCTAGTCTGGCCAAAACATTAATCGCGAATAGATAATAGTTCGAAAAGTGGCTCAACAATTTCTCGCCGTTGCGCATCGCTCGTTTCTTCCTGTTTTCTTTTCTTAATCGATGCCGCATCTCGATAGAGATAACAGTATGTAGCGACATGAGAGAGCCTTTTACTGACAGAAAAAGGTCAATCATCGAGTGTTCAAGATCTTTAATAAAATCGCCCTCAATGCCCACAAATCTATCCGGAAAACGTGAACGGGGTTCACTTTTAGCGCTGAAGGTGAGTATGGTGGGCGAACGCAATTGGCGGCACTACCTGCAATCCCCTCATTCCTCACCACAGAGCGAGCACTTGAAATGAACTTGGCGGCTATCCTAAAACCCATCGTGACCAAACTTCCCAACACACTTCTCGTTGCACTGGTGGCACTCTTTGCCCTCGCAACATTGGCGGCAACCAGTCCCAGTCACGCTAATGAGAGCGTAATAAACAGCATCAATAGCCGCTCCTCGCAACTTACGGATTTGAGTGATCTGATATGGGATTTGGCTGAAGTTGGCTATCAGGAAACTCGCTCAAGCGAGGCTTTAAAGAGCGCGCTATCGGAAGAGGGTTTTTCTATCGAGAGCGGTGTAGCTGAAATCCCTACGGCGTTTGTTGCCAGTTACGGCTCTGGCGAGCCTGTCATTGCTATAATGGGCGAATTCGATGCGCTCCCCGGTATAAGTCAGGCTGCAGTCCCCTACCCCCAACCTGTTGAGGGAAAGCACTCAGCACAAGCATGCGGGCACCATCTTTTTGGCGCGGGGTCACTAGGAGCCACGATTGCAGTAAAGGAATGGCTGGAACAAACCGGAACGTCTGGCACTATCCAGTTCTTCGGCACCCCTGCTGAGGAAGGCGGCTCAGGCAAAGTCTATATGGTTCGAGCAGGACTGTTTGATAACGTGGATACCGTCATCCACTGGCACCCCGCTTCAATCAACGCAGCGGACTCCGCGAGCACGCTAGCGAATCGCTCAGCTAAATTCACCTTCTCCGGCGTCTCATCGCATGCAGCGTCTGCTCCCGAGCGTGGTCGATCAGCCCTCGATGCTGTCGAGTCTATGAACTTCATGGTTAATCTCTTGCGCGAGCACGTACCTGCGTCAACACGACTGCACTACGTCATCACCGACGGTGGCTCGGCACCCAATGTTGTACCTAACAAAGCGCAGAGCTTTTATTACGTAAGACACCCGAATGAAAACACCCTGCGCTCGATTTGGGATCGCGTGATTGCGACCGCCGAAGCTGCGGCAATGGGCACAGGCACGTCTATGAGCTACGAGATCATCCATGGAAACTACAGCGTTCTACCCAATGACACGCTCGCTGAGGTTATGCACAAAAATCTTTCAGTCGTGGGGGGTGTGCACTACAGCGAGGCAGATAAGGCATTCGCAGCGGAACTCGCAAAAAGCCTGCCCGACGACTCATTCATCACAGAGCGTGCCGCTCAAGTTAAGCCCTATGCCTCTGGCTCGCGCGGAAACGGATCTACAGACGTTGGTGATGTAAGCTGGACCGTACCAACCGTCGGTATGAGTGCTGCGACCTGGGTGCCGGGCACTGGCGCTCATACATGGCAAGCGGTTGCCGCAGGCCGCACACCAATTGGTCACAAGGGAATGATTGTCGCAGCGAAATCCTTGGCGCTGACCGCCGTCGACCTTTTTAAGGATCCAGCGCTGTTAAGTGCAGCAAGGGACGAGTTCAATACCCGACGCGGTCCGAACTTCCAATATGAGGCGCTACTGGGTGATAGAGAGCCGCCGCTCGACTACCGCCGCTAAAAGCCCAACACCGTTATCGCCGGCAAGTCGCAGTGAGTGCTTGAGTGATCGCTTGAGCGCGGAGGCGAGAACACGTTGTTGGTAAGGAAGGCTTTCAACGTAATCAGGGAGCATCTCATCGAAGCTTGACGATGAGGCTGCCTGCGCTTGAAACCCCTCAAGAAATGCGACGAGCGCGTAACGAACTGCCTGACTTAAACCATCATCGAACTGGAGTTGCCAGGTCATGTCCCGGCTCAATTGACACTCCGCTACAAATTCGCCTGGCATGCGCGCTCCCCATTCGCCGGGGGCAATGAGCGATAACTGCCACTCGGTGCCCACGCGATAAAGAAAGTAAGTGTTGTCGGGCGCAACACGGAACTTGAAGGCTGAGGATAAAACCAAGCTCGAGCACCAGTAATCGAGAAGCGCCTCATCGGCAGATTTGGGGCGAATTTCTGCGGGCGCTGCAGCAGCCATTTGCTGCAACACCATCACCACACCTTTTCCCTGCGGATTTCCCTGGGGATTAACCGTTTCGCTCATTTGCCTTCGCCACCCTATCTACTCCCTTGCTGTGCACTGTGCAGTACGCAAGCAGGAAGCAAACGTATTGCGTCGACTCGCCCTCTGGCTGACTACGCTGCCAACTCGGGCTGCGCTGCGACAATCGCGTCTTTGATTTGTTGGGGTATCGCACGACTCTTTCGCGTTTCCTTGTCCACGAATACGTAAGTAAATGAGCCTCGAGTAGCTATCTCATTCGTCGATGTATTCAACATTTCAAACGCAAGTGCGCAGCTGCTGTTACCTAGTTTAGTGAAACTGCAGGACACCTCCAAAATATCCCAGGCCATGCATTCGCCAACGAAGTCGATATTGGCATTCACGGTAAACGTCAAAAAGTCACCGTCGATGCCACCATCCCAGCCTACTTGTGCGAGGTATTCTGAAACCACCTCATCAGCTAACACTAAGTAGCTACCAAAATAGGTGTGACCGTTGGCGTCAGTATCGGCAAATCTCACTTTGATTTGCCCCTTGTAAGCGGCGTTTTCCATTGGGTATACCTTTTAGCTGTGTCGGAAAATACAAAATTTTGAGGTTGGCGAGTATGGGGGTATTCGGCTTTGCTTTCCAAGAGGACCTATCGAATTTAGAGCTTTATGATTTTGCGCTCCCGACAACATTGTGAACGGCAATACCGCCGATAAAGGTGAAATTACCGTGTTGCTCAACGAGCTACTTACATCAACTAAGCAAACCCCTTATCATTCGCGCCGACAAAAAAGACCAGTGTTTGTACCCCGGGGGAAATCAATGAATACAAACGTCATCGTCGCGGGCTTCGCGATTGCCATCACCGCCATTATATGGGTCGGAACCACCACCAATGACGCGTCTTGGACCGGCAACCGTAACGTCTGTGTAGGCGAATGCTATCAGGAATGGAAGGCCGAAAATGGTGGCAGCATCGCTGACATCGAGCGCGTCAAGCAGGAAGCCTTGGCTGCAGCTTCTCCTGAAGTCTTGGGCGAAACCTATTATGGACAGTGCGTCGCGTGTCACGGTGGTAATGGTGAGGGTGGTATTGGTCCAAAGCTTGCTGGCCAAGCGATGAGCGATATTTCCGCCAAGCTCACTGCATACCGCGCTGGCGAAGCGCGCGGTGCGCAATCGGCCATGATGTGGCCGGTGGCTAAGCCTATGACTGATGACGATATCGGCAACCTGGCGGCTTACATCGGCACGCTCTAAAACGTCGCACGATGAAACATTTTTGAAGGTGGCTCAGGCCACCTTTTTTATGTCTCTTTTTTTATGTCTCTTTTTTTATGTCTCTTTCGTAAAACTGCCAAGACGCACCTGCTGAAGCTAATAAGATAATAATCAACGCAAGCGGGGGCGAAAGGTGCGTAGCTAAATAAGTTAGCAGAAGAAACCTAAGAACCTCTTGAATTCGAAAATATCCAGAGTCGTGGTTACTTAATAGACCCGCGTTCGCAATACCTAACCACAGCATTAGTACCCACACATAGACCTCATACCCACTCAAAATCTCACCACGCTGCGCCAATATCAGTAACGTAGTTATAAGCGCCAGATTAGCAGCCCCGGTAACTTTTCGAGCTAGCGATACCTGTGGGTCGTATTTTTCAAACGGTAAGTCATGTTGATCATCAGAAGAGGTGGTAGACGCCACATCCAGAGGTTGCCAAGCAGGATGGGAAAAAGGCACCCAACAGCGCTGAGTCCAACTACGCGTTTGTCTCATGTCATGCACCATATCCCGATACACATGTAGCCATGACTCGAGGGGAGACCAGGATTTGATCGGTTTAGTAATGCCGTAAACACAAGGTTCGGACGG